>CAIPGC010000164.1 GCA_903864505.1 uncultured beta proteobacterium
CGGCGCCTCGGCTGCCCTGGCTGGGCTGGGTTATGCATGGTGGCGCAGTACGGAATCCTCGGTGACGGAGCCTGTGCCCGGGTTCTGGATGTTGCAATGGGACACCCCTGGCGGTGAAATTCTGCGTGCCGAGTCGTTTCGCGCACGGCCCTTGCTTGTCAATTTCTGGGCTACCTGGTGTCCACCTTGCATCGACGAATTGCCTTTAATTAACGCGTTTTATCGTGAAAATAGGGCTAACGGTTGGCAAGTCTTGGCGCTTGCGGTTGATCGACTTGCGCCAGTCCAGTCTTTTTTGGGACAGCATCCGCTGGATTTTCCGGTCGGAATGGCAGGTTTATCGGGGACTGATTTGGGTCGAAGTCTAGGCAATTTGACGGGTGGATTGCCATTTACCGTGGTGGTGGGGCGGGGTGGCGCGGTGCTGCAGCGAAAGTTGGGTCGACTCTCCGCCGGCGATCTGGACGCTTGGCGTGGCTTAAAATAGGTTTACGGGTTTGCTCAATCAACAATTTCCGAGCAATTTTTCCATGCAACTTTCGTAAATAGATTGCTTTAGACTATTTTTGAGTAAATTTAGGCGCATTTGCTGGTTTTTGCTGTAAATTCGGCCCTTGTCATAAAAACAGTTGTTGGAGTTCTCATGGATTTACGCAAACTTAAAACCCTGATTGATCTCGTGTCCGATTCCAATGTTTCGGAATTGGAGATTACGGAGGCGGAAGGTAAGGTGCGCATTGTCAAAGGGGGGCAGGCCATGCCCGCCGCTTATGCCCATGCGCCGTTGTACGCTGCTCCGGTTGCTGCACATGCCGCCGGTGCGGTCGATGTGCCTCAGGGTGCAGTAGCGACGGTGGTAGAAGCGCCGGTCGGTCACACCGTAAAGTCTCCCATGGTGGGTACGTTCTACCGATCTGCGTCTCCTGGCGCCAAGTCCTATGCCGAATTGGGCGATGCGGTTAAGGAAGGTGACACCATCTGCATCATTGAGGCGATGAAGATCTTGAATGAAATCGAGGCCGATAAATCAGGGACGATCGCGCGTATTCTGTGTGAGAACGGGCAGGCCGTGGAATACGGGCAGCCGCTTTTCATCATCGAATAAGTTGGCATATACATAGTCATGTTCAAAAAAATTCTCATCGCCAACCGAGGCGAGATTGCCCTTCGAATCCAGCGTGCCTGTCGCGAAATGGGCATCAAGGCTGTGATGGTGTACTCCGAAGCGGATCGCGACGCCAAGTACGTCAAGTTGGCCGAAGAAGCTGTGTGCATCGGCCCTGCGCCCTCGGCACAGAGTTACCTCAACATGCCGGCCATCATCTCGGCCGCGGAGGTTACCGATGCCGAAGCAATTCACCCTGGATATGGATTCCTGAGCGAGAACGCTGATTTTGCTGAGCGTGTTGAGCAAAGCGGTTTCCAGTTTATCGGACCCACACCAGAGTCGATTCGGACCATGGGTGACAAGGTCTCGGCCAAGCAGGCCATGATTCGCGCCGGGGTCCCCTGTGTGCCGGGCTCGGAGGGTGAGTTGCCGGATGATCCTGCGCAAATACGGCGCATGGCCAAGGCCGTGGGTTATCCGGTCATTATTAAGGCCGCCGGGGGCGGTGGCGGACGTGGCATGCGTGTGGTTCACACCGAAGCTGCCTTGATCAACGCCGTGGCAATGACGAAGGCAGAAGCGGGCGCGGCATTTAACAATCCTGCGGTTTACATGGAGAAATTTCTTCAGAACCCGCGCCACATTGAAATCCAGATTTTGGCGGACAAACATAAAAATGCTGTGTATCTGGGCGAGCGCGACTGCTCCATGCAGCGCCGGCATCAGAAAATTCTGGAAGAGGCTCCGGCCCCCGGAATCAACCGCAAGCTGATTGAACGCATTGGCGATCGCTGCGTCGCTGCCTGTAAGAAGATCGGTTACCGGGGCGCCGGGACATTTGAATTTCTGTACGAAGACGGCGAGTTCTATTTTATCGAGATGAACACGCGTGTTCAGGTAGAGCACCCGGTGACCGAGATGGTGACTGGCGTCGACATTGTAAAAACCCAGATCATGGTGGCAGCCGGTGAAAAGTTGCCGTTCACGCAGCGTCAAATAGCCATCCGCGGCTGCGCCATTGAATGCCGGATTAACGCCGAGGATCCTTACAAATTCGTGCCATCCCCAGGCCGCGTAACCATGTGGCACGCTCCGGGGGGACCCGGGGTTCGGGTCGATTCGCATGTGTACACCAACTACTTTGTCCCCTCCAACTATGACTCCATGGTAGGCAAGATCATCGTTCATGGTGACACCCGCGAACAAGCGATGGCACGCATGCGCACGGCGCTGGCTGAGACCGTGGTGGAGGGAATTAGTACCAATATTCCTTTGCACCGGGAGTTGATGGTCGATGCCAAGTTCATGGTCGGAGGCACCAACATCCACTATCTGGAGCAATGGCTCGAGCAGCACAAGCGCTAGCGGTTGCCTTGCATGTTTGAATTGATTCTGATGTGCCCGCAAGCGTCGGTTGAACAACTCAGCGATGCACTTGAAGCGCTGGATGCACTAAGCGTCAGCGTGGAGGATGCGGATGCGCAAACCGATGCAGAGCAGGCCTTATTTGGCGAGCCTGGCATGCCGCCACCGAAAGAGGGGTGGCTTCGTTCACGTGTTGCCGCACTTTTTTCCGAGAAATTGCAGGCCCAGGACGCTACACGCTTGTTGCAGGCCCAGGATTTTTTTCGGGCATGTCAGCTCATCGGATTGGCGGATGTTCCCGAGCAGGATTGGGTCCGTTTGACGCAATCGCAGTTTGCGCCTGTGGATATCACGCCTGAGTTCTGGATTGTTCCGACCTGGCATGAGCCGCCAATGCAAGCCACGCGTGTGATTCGTCTGGACCCCGGTTTGGCCTTTGGCACCGGAACGCATCCGACGACCCGCATGTGTTTGCGCTGGATTGCTGCGCAAGCTGAGACCGGTCGCGTGTTGGATTACGGTTGTGGCTCCGGCATTCTGGCCATTGGGGCCGCCAAATTTGGAGCGCGTGAAGTGGTGGCGGTCGATATTGATGAGGCCGCGGTGCGTGCCACGGAACTCAATGCGAGCGCTAATAAGGTGCGGCTGTTGGCCGGGTTGCCGGATCGCGCGCAGGGGGACTTTGATCTGGTGCTTGCCAATATTCTGGCTACCCCTCTGAAAATTCTGGCGCCGTTACTGTGCTCACATGTGGGTAAGCATGGGAGTCTGGTGCTGGCTGGGATATTGGAGCGGCAGGCAGATGAATTGATCCTGGCGTACGCCGCGCATTGCAAACTGCGCGTTGCGGACTGCGAGGATGGGTGGATCTTGATGACAGCGACACTCTAACCTGAATGGTTGGGGCACTACAATGCCACGCTGATGAGCCTGATTACCCGTTGTCCCGCTTGCTCCACGATGTTCAAGGTCGTGCCCGATCAACTGCGAATTTCAGAAGGTTGGGTCCGTTGTGGCCAGTGCGACGAAGTGTTTGATGCCAACGCGCATTTGCACTCCGAATTGAGCGTAGACGAGATCGATGAACCAATCGCAACGGATAAACCAGATGACGAGTCGTTTTTGCATGCCAGCGTAACGACTTCCGATGAAGCGCGCGACGCTGATGCCATGATGCAGATTGTGGAGGCCACAGATCAATCGGAACTGCCGCACCACGACACATTTCTTGAGAAAAGTCCGCAGGAGTTATCCCGCTTGTTGGGGGAGGGCCTTGATGCGGACGATACACTCAATCTGGCGCCTGGCGCGCAGCACTCAGAGAACACCGCGCTTGCGCCGGAGCAACTTGAGCCGCGTTACCTGCAATCTGAAGTGCCATTGCACGCCGTTCCAGACGAGCCCCAACTTTCCTTTATGCGCGATGCGCCATTGCCGGTCGCAAAGCATCGTCCGTGGATGCGAGGGCTGCTGTGGGTAACTTGCCTACTTCTGAGTTGCACGCTTGTATTTCAGGTGGTTATGCGGGAGCGAGATCGCATTGCCGCAATGGAACCAGGAGTGAAACCCTGGCTGGAGTGGGCATGTGAATTGTTGGCCTGCAAAGTGTCGCCCCTTCACCAGATTGAGTCAGTCGTGATTGAAAGTTCGTCGTTTGCCAAGGTGCGTGCCGACGTGTATCGGCTCAATTTCACCCTCAAGAACACTGCCATGTGCCAGGTGGCAACGCCTTCACTTGAGTTGACGCTGACCGACTTGCAAGACCAGTCGGTGATCCGTCGGGTGCTTGAAGCCGGTGACTTTGGCGCGAAGCAGGTGGCAATGGATGTTGGCTCTGAGCTGGCGGTGTCACTACCAGTCATGGTCAAGTTGACAGGTAGCGCCGAGCGCGTCTCTGGCTACCGACTTCTGGCTTTTTATCCCTGAGGTTTTCGAAATCAAAAAAGCCCGAAGTCTTTCGACATCGGGCTTTAGCACCTTGCGGCGAGCCGATTAGGGCTTGCTGGAGGTTGGGAAGGGCCAAGCAGCCTGTGGACTCAAGGTCGTCTGGGCCGCCGGCGCAGCAGGCGCCGGTTTGGCAGCGGGTGCTTTCGCGGCTTTCTTCGCAGCCGGCTTTTTGGCTGCCTTTTTAGCTGCTGGCTTTTTTGCTACCACCGCCTTCTTGGCGGGGGTCTTTTTGGCTGCCGCTTTCTTGGCGGGCGCAGCCTTCTTCGCAGCTACTTTCTTGGCTGGTGCAGCCTTTTTAGCTGGTGCAGCCTTTTTCGCAGCTGCTTTCTTGGCTGGTGCAGCCTTTTTCGCAGCTAGCTTCTTGGCTGGTGCAGCCTTCTTGGCGGGAGCAGCTTTTTTAGCGGCTGCTTTTTTGGCTGGTGCAGCTTTCTTCGCTGGTGCAGCTTTCTTCGCGGGAGCGGCCTTCTTAGCGGCCGGTTTTTTTGCAGTTGCCATCATTTTCTCCTTGATCATTTAACAAAGAGCACTTCTTGCAAGTTGGAGCGCAAGAAGCGATTCATCCTGTTGGGAGTAAGCCCAGCAGTATGAACTCGGGGGCACCCACGCAGTAGACCTGATACAGGTCGAATTTGCACGGGTGAAATTTCTAGAAACATGGTTGATGATCAGTCCCACGACAATGCCCCGCCAGACTGGTATTCAATCACGCGGGTTTCGAAGAAATTACGTTCTTTCTTCAGATCAATCATTTCACTCATCCAGGGAAACGGATTCTCCTCATTGGGATACAGCGCCTCCATGCCAATCTGGGTGGCTCGCCGGTTCGCAATGTAGCGAAGATAGCCTTTGAACATGGAAGCGTTCATGCCCAGCACGCCGCGCGGCATCGTATCTTCAGCGTACCGGTATTCGAGTTCTACAGCTTGTTCAAATAGTTCTTTGATCTCAGCTTTGAAATCTGCAGTCCACAACTGTGGATTTTCCAACTTGAGCTGGTTGATCAGGTCGATGCCGAAATTGCAGTGCATGGATTCGTCACGCAGTATGTATTGGTACTGCTCTGCTGCACCCGTCATCTTGTTCTGTCGACCTAATGCCAGAATTTGTGCAAATCCCACGTAGAAAAATAGTCCTTCCATGAGGCACGCAAACACTATCAGAGACTTCAGCAAGGTCTGGTCAGCCTCTTGCGTACCGGTACGGAAGTTCGGATCCATGATCGCGTCGATAAACGGAATCAGGAACTGATCCTTTTCCCGAATCGACTCAATCTCGTTATATGCGTTGAAGATTTCGCTTTCATCCAACCCAAGCGACTCCACGATGTACTGGTAGGCATGGGTATGAATGGCTTCCTCAAACGCCTGTCTGAGAAGGAACTGCCGACACTCAGGTGCGGTGATGTGGCGATAGGTCCCCAGAACGATGTTGTTTGCCGCCAAAGAATCCGCTGTAACAAAAAAGCCCAGATTGCGTTTGATGATGCGACGCTCATCTTCAGTCAAACCGTTAGGATCTTTCCACAAAGCGATATCACGCGTCATGTTTACTTCCTGCGGCATCCAGTGATTTGCGCAGGTCGCCAAATATTTCTCCCAAGCCCATTTGTATTTAAAGGGGACCAGTTGATTGACATCCGTCTGACCATTAATGATTCTTTTGTCGGCTGCTCGAACCCTGCGTGGTGAGGGTGATGCAAGAGGTGTTTTCTCCTCGGCATCCAGCAGTATTTCTGACGGTATGCGCGAAAAGTTTGATAGCGATGTGGGCTTGACTTCTTCGTCCCAGGTCAACATAAATTGTTCCAATCTGCGGATTATGAGAGCAGTGAAATGAAATGAAAAGCAATCATGTGTTTCGAGGCAACGATGTGTTGTTCAATTGCATCGTGTGGATTCCAGATCTTCACGGTGATTCATTGGCACGACTCACATGTTGGGTCGTCGACTCCGCAAAATTTGATGTCTGTGGCAGCATTGCTGGAGAGATCTATTTGCATTCGTGCTGCGACTGCCACTGCATCCAGGACACTCGTGGTTCGCACCGACCCCGGTGCGTCATTGCCTGTTGTTACCGCATTCAATCTTCCGGCAGACACCGTTGATTTCTCTGCGTGAGTGGCCGACATGGTGCGCAGGTAGTAAGTCGTCTTCAACCCGCGCAGCCATGCCAGCTTGTAGGTTTCATCAAGCTTCTTACCCGAGGCGCCGGCCATGTAAATGTTCAACGACTGTGCCTGGTCGATCCACTTCTGGCGTCGTGCTGCTGCTTCGACCAGCCACTGCGTCTCAACTTCAAAGGCGGTGGCATACAACTGCTTGACCTCATGCGGCACACGGTCGATGGAACTCAATGAGCCGTCAAAGTGTTTCAGGTCCATCACCATCACGTCGTCCCACAAACCAAGCTGCTTGAGATCGCGCACCAGGTAACTGTTCACGACGGTGAACTCACCCGACAAATTGGATTTCACGGATAAGTTTCCAAAGCTTGGCTCGATGGAGGCATCCACACCAATGATGTTGGAGATGGTTGCAGTGGGTGCAATTGCAACGCAGTTCGAGTTGCGCATGCCGTCCTTTGCAATCTTGCTACGCAGGGCATCCCAGTCCATAGTGGAGGAGCGATCGACTTCAACGTAGCCACCGCGAGCGGAAGCGAGCATCTCCAGTGTGTCGAGCGGCAGAATGCCCTTGTCCCAGAGTGAACCCTTGTAGCTCGAGTATTTGCCACGCTCACGAGCCAAGTCGCTCGATGCCCAATAGGCGTAATAGCTGATTGCCTCCATCGAGTGGTCTGCAAACTCGACCGCTGCATCGCTGGCATAGGGGATGCGGAGTTCGTACAAACTATCTTGGAACCCCATGATTCCCAGGCCGACTGGGCGGTGACGCATATTGGAGTCGCGCGCCTTCTTAACCGCGTAGTAATTAATGTCGATCACGTTATCGAGCATTCGCATGGCAGTGGCGACTGTGCGCTTGAGCTTGTCACTGTCCAGCACACCATTTTTGAGGTGTTGCTTGAGATTGACTGAGCCGAGGTTGCAGACGGCTATTTCCGTATCGGACGTGTTGAGAGTGATCTCGGTACACAGATTGGAGGAGTGCACCACGCCGGCATGCTGCTGCGGCGAGCGTACGTTGCAGGCATCCTTGAAGGTAATCCAGGGGTGCCCGGTTTCGAACAACATCGTCAACATCTTGCGCCATAGATCGCTGGCCTGAACCGTTCGCGAAAGCTTGATTGCACCGCTGGCAGCCTTTGCTTCGTAGGCGATATAGGCTTGCTCAAATTCAGCGCCGAACTTGTCATGGAGGTCTGGCACATTCGAGGGCGAAAACAGGGTCCACTCCCCCTTTTCCATGACACGACGCATAAACAGGTCGGGCACCCAGTTCGCAGTATTCATGTCGTGGGTGCGTCGGCGGTCATCGCCCGTGTTCTTGCGCAACTCCAGAAACTCTTCAATATCAAGGTGCCAGGTTTCGAGGTAGGTGCAAACGGCACCCTTTCGCTTGCCGCCCTGATTGACGGCCACCGCCGTGTCATTCACGACCTTGAGAAAAGGAACGACACCTTGTGAGTCGCCGTTGGTCCCCTTGATGTGCGAACCGAGGGCGCGCACGCGTGTCCAGTCGTTACCCAGTCCGCCGGCGAATTTCGAAAGAAGAGCATTCTCCTTGATCGACTCATAAATTCCGTCCAGATCGTCGGGAACGGTAGTCAGGTAGCACGATGACAGTTGTGAGCGCAACGTCCCGCTGTTGAACAACGTCGGCGTGCTTGACATGAAATCAAACCGGGAGAGCACTTCGTAAAACTCGATGGCACGTGCTTCCCGGTCGATTTCATTTAGCGACAAGCCCATGGCTACGCGCATGAAGAAGGCCTGCGGCAACTCGATGCGCGTCTTGCCCTCATGCAAAAAATAGCGGTCATAGAGTGTTTGCAGGCCGAGATAATCAAAGCTGAGATCGCGCTCAGCCTTGAGCGCCGCACCGAGGCGCTTCAAGTCAAATTGAAGCATCCTTTCGTCCAGCAGTTCTGCCTTGATGCCCTGATGAATGAAGCCCGGGAAGTAATCTACGTACGCTTGGGACATGTCGGCTGGAGCCACGTCTTTTTTCAGAACTTCGCGTGAGATCGCATGAAACAGCAGGCGCGCAGTGGCGTATGTGTAGTCCGGGTCCTTTTCAATCAGGGTCCGTGCCGCCAGAATCGAAGCCTTGTAGACCTCGTCCATGGGCACACCGTCATACAGATTGCGCATGGTTTCCAAAAGGATGGGTTCCGCTCTCACGTCAGTACCGAGCCCTGCACAGGCTGAGTCGATGAGCGATTGCAGGCGCTCCATGTCTATCGCAATGCGTTGTCCTGACTCCAGCACATGCAGAACTGGCTTGGTTGGCGCTGACTGCGCCGCTTGCCGTGCACGCTCCTGCGCGCGTCGTTCACGGTAGAGAACGTAGGCTCGGGCAATCTCATGGTGCTCGCCACGCATAAGGCCCAATTCGACCTGATCCTGTACATCCTCGATGTGGAAGGTTCCACCAGCCGGGCGTGACCGCATCAACGCACGAATAACTTGTTGTGTCAGCAACTCAACCGTTTCACGCACGCTGGCCGATGCTGCGCCCTGAGTGCCATGCACTGCCAGAAAAGCTTTCATCATTGCGACCGCAATCTTGTTGGGTTCAAAGGGCACCACCGCGCCGTTGCGGCGGATGATCTGGTAATTCGCCAAAAGACTACCGGTTGTACCGTCTGCCCCAGAGGACACCAACGCGCTGAGCATGGCCGTAATGGCTGGTGGGGGAGTGTTCGCGACAGAATGCATGGTTTCCTCGTCTGATCAGAATTATTGTTGCTATCTCTGGGGGCGCCGCTGCTTTCCGCGGATCGAATATTGTACAGGTGGCTACTACAGCACACACTATATATGGGGTCCGACTGCCATGCAAGCCACTACCAGTAGTGTTTTTGATTATTTTCGGGGAATTATGGCGCAGGCCCTTTGTGGTTTCCAAAATGGGAATTTGCAGATTCCGGTTTGAATGCGCTGCTGTGGTTCGGAGTGCGCCTTGTCGGGGCGTGACTAGCTCAAGGCGTCCTAATCACACCAACGGGAAAACACTGATCTTGAAGACCGATGGTTTGTCGCAAAAATTCCCAATCGAAACCAGGTCCGGGGTCCGACTTGCGCCCGGGCGCAATATGTTCGTGGCCCGCAATATCAGCGATGGGGTAAC
Organism: uncultured beta proteobacterium; assembly: GCA_903864505.1. Classification (GTDB taxonomy): domain Bacteria; phylum Pseudomonadota; class Gammaproteobacteria; order Burkholderiales; family Burkholderiaceae_C; genus Allorhodoferax. The sequence goes on from CAIPGC010000164.1 coordinate 9,673, forward strand.
GCTGGCATAGCGCGGGGAGCAGGGCCAGCAACGCTTCGTATTGGGCTGGTTCAAAGGAATTGCCTTCAAGACCTTCGAGTTCAATGCCAATGGAGTCGTCGTTGCAGTTGTCACGTCCACGGTAGTGCGATATGCCGGCATGCCAGGCTCGGTCGCCGCAGCTTACAAACTGCCATACTTCCCCCCCGCGCTGAATATAGAAGTGCGCCGAAACGTTGAGCCCTCTTATATGCTCGAAGTAGGGGTGCTGGTTCCAATCGAGCAGGTTGGTAAACAGTTGCTGCACCTGCTCGCCCCCATATACGCCTGGGGGCAGGCTTATCGAGTGCAGTACGATCAGATCAATTTGTGCCTGCGCGGGTCTGGTGCCAAAGTTCGGTGACGGAAGCCAGCGAGCGAACCGGTACCAGCCTCCTTTCCATGCGCTGCTTGCGGTAGCTTGAGACTCACTCATCCGGGAACTCATCACGGGATGCAGGAGCATCTATCTTCAAGCGTGCGATGCGGTAACGCATTTGTCGCAGACTCAAGCCCAGAAGGTTGGCAGCCAATGTGCGGTTGAACCCCGTCGAATTGAGCGCTCTGATCAGAATTTCACGCTCCTGAGCGTCTAGATAGGCTTGCAGGTCGACGGGTAGCCTGGTATCGCTGGCGCTGGTTTCCGCAATTGCGGAGGCCTTCGGCGGAGCATTTTGGATGGGGATTGCGGGCGCGTTGTTGAGTTCCAGTTCGGCTCCATCTCCCAGCGCGACCGCGCGGTGCAGCAGGTTCTCCAGTTCTCTGACATTGCCGTTCAGCGGTTGCTGCATGATTTGCCACATGGCTGCTTCTGATAGCACAGGGACGGGCGAGTTGGTTTCCTTGGCGATGCGGCTGAGCAATGCTGCAGACAATGCCGGTAAGTCTTCGCAGCGTTCGCGCAGCGGCGGTATCGTGATATCGATCACATTGAGCCGGTAATAAAGATCCTGTCGAAAGCGGCCGGCCTGAATTTCGGCCGCCAAATCCTTGTGGGTTGCGCTGATGATTCGCACGTCGACGGTTTCTTCTTGGCTTCCTCCAATAGGGCGAATGCAGCGCTCTTGAATCGCACGCAGCAGCTTGGACTGCATTGCCAGCGGCAGGTCGCCAATTTCGTCCAAAAAAAGCGTTCCCGATCTGGCGGCTTGGAAGAAACCTTCGCGGTCATGGGTTGAGCCTGTGTAGGCACCTTTTTTTGCCCCAAAAAACTCTGTCTCCAGTAAGGTCTCGGGGATGGCACTGCAATTCACGGCCACCCAGGGCCCGTTGGCGCGGTGGCTGTTGGCGTGCAGTGCCTTGGCGACCAGTTCCTTACCCGTCCCAGATTCTCCGTACACCAACACAGGGGCCATGCTGCGTGCGACCTTGGAGACCCGGTCCTTGACGTTTTGCATGGCAACTGAAGTTCCGACCAGGCGTGCAAGTGCCTCCTCCCCGTGCCGGGACGGGTCCGCCGGCAGGGCGGCGGATGCTGCTGCGACCAGGCGTGTGGACCCCTGGCGAACGGAAGTATTGTCTTGCGCTACCGATGACACGACGGCGCGAAACTGTTTAAGGTCCACCGGTTTGGTCAGGTAATCAAAAGCGCCGGCTTTCAGCGATTCAACCGCATTCTCGGCCGAGCCATGGGCGGTGATTACAATGCACCGCTCCCCACGCATCGCGGCCCGCAGACTGACCAGCAGTTCAATACCCAGTCCGTCTGGCAAACGCATGTCGGTAATGACCACGTCAAAACGCTGCTGTTCCAGCAATTCCCGTGCCTCTTTGACACTGCCGGCGGTCTCAACCCGGTAACCCTCGCGCAGCAATGTCAGCTCGTACAAAGTGCGCAGATCAGGCTCGTCGTCAATGACGAGGATATGGGCATTCATTGGAGCGGATGGATTCGTCATAGCGTGGCAGACACCTTCTCCAAATGGGATTGCTGCTGTACATCTCCGCGCACCAAAGTAATCACAAATTCATTGCCTTCCTTGCCGACTCCGCCTGCGCCAAGCACACTGCGTTGGTACGCCACTGTGGCACCGTAACGCTCGCACAGTTCTCGGCATATGTACAGCCCTAATCCGGTGGACCGACTCTCTGAGGAAAAGAAGGGTTCGAAAAGATGCCGCTCGACCGACTGATCCATGGGTGTGCCATCGCTCCAGACCGACAGGGTAAGCTGTTGCGCATCCAGTATGCCGCTGCTGACGCGGATGGAACTTCCCTCGCCGGAGGCATAGCGGCGCGCGTTGTCCAGCAGATTGACCAGAACGCGACGGAGGTGGTCGGCCTCAAACCGTACCGACAGCTCGCCTGCGGACATGTCAATAAACACCTGATGCTGGCATCCATTTTGGGCCGTCCAGTCGCGACAAATCTGTTGTGTCCATTCGTCCAGGGGGACGCAAGTCCAGTTTTGCGGCAGCATCTCGGGTTGAATTCGAGAGACCTTGAGAATGTCCTCCACGATGCGATCGAGTCGTTTTGCGTTCTGGCTCACCATCAGCGTCAGCTTCTTCAGGCGCGGGTCAACAAGATCTTCGTCCAGCAAGGCATTGGCTTGCGAGATGGCGGCCAGGGGATTGCGAATTTCATGTGCCACGGCGGTCGACATGCGGCCCATGCTGGCGAGCTTGTCGGTGCGCATGCGCGCTTCCAATTCTCTCAAGTCCTGCAAGAACAAGACGCAGAGCGATTCGCCGCCATTGCCGTGGGTCGGAGTGATGCGGGTGCGCGCGCGTACCCGACGCGGGCCATGGCTCTCGTGGCGAATGCTGACATCCTCGGCCTGGTTGACGCCCGTTCCAATGCTCAGGCGGGTGAGGTTGAGCAACGGCAACCAGCCGGGTTCTTCCTTGAGGAAAAAGACGACCGCATTCAGGGCCCGTTGGGTTCCTAACAACTGGCGCGCTGCAGGATTGGCCGCCCGGACACAGCCCTTGTCGTCCACAACCAGAACCCCATCTGGGAGTGATTCAATGACCAATTCATTGACGTGGCGCTGGATTCGGGCAGCCAATTGGCTAGTTTTGGCGCGTTGGCCCTCTCTGGCCAGTCGTGTGGAAAGCTGATTGGCCAGCAGCGCAATGACAAAGTAGCCGGCCCCACTCAATGCGGATTGAACCAGATACGGAGTTGCGTCGCTCGGTGTCTCCAGATAGGCCCACAGCGTGCCGCCCAACAGTAGCACCGTGATACCTGCGGCGGTCCCGAGCGCCAAGCGAATGGTGCCCAGCACCGATGTCAGCAAAATTGGTAGTACGCACAGTGGGGTGTAGTTGATGCTGCTGCCCTGCAGTGCCTGCAGCGACAGGAAAGCGAGCACATCCAGTCCAACCACGAAGAACCAATCGGCATTGAATGCGCGGCCCAGGTGGTGGGGCTTGGCGTACAGCCTCGAAGCCAATGTTCCAGCAAAGTATGCAAAGCTGATGCCCACCACCCACTTGCTGTGTGTCGCGTTAGTCAGGAACAGGGCAGTTTGCAAAAGCGCCAACACGCTGCCGAGTGTCAGTCTCGCCGTCATGAACGCTTGCCAGAGTCGGACAAATTCCCCCGACTCTTCAGCCGCATCGGGCAGGACCTCTGTCAGCGTTGGGCCAAACCACGAATGCGCAGGCGCAGACCCCTCGTCCATTCAGGGCTCCGCCTGAGTGCGATGACCCTGGCTGCAGTAAACGCCCAAGGCTCCGGCAACGGACTCGTGGGCGGGGACGTGTACGCCACAGTGACGGCATTGCTCCATTGCGATAGACCTCGGAGTTTCCTTGCGTGTGGGCTCCATCGAAGAGCGCGTGCGCGATGCGCGCCAGCGCCATGCAAGCAGGGCAATGACCGCAAATATCAGGAGGTATCTCACGGCATGCGGCCCAACACGACTTCCCAGACAAAGCGTGAACCGACATAGGCCAGCAACAGAAAGGCAGTGCCCGTGTACAACACCTTGACGGCACGTTTTCCACGCCAGCCAAAAGCCCTGCGACCGATGAGCAGCGCAGCAAAAGTCACCCACGCCAGCATGGAAAATATGGTCTTATGGTCTCGGTGCCACACGTGGGGGCGTCCGTACATCGTGTCCCCGAACGAGAAGCCAATCAGAAGCGTTGCACTGAGCAGCACAAAACCTGCTGTAACGAACCGAAAGGTCAGGCGTTCCAGGGTTAACAGCGGCAAACCAGTGTGGGGGTCTTCGGCCAGCCGTATGCGCCCTTCGGCGCGGGTCATGAACCATGCATGAACCACTGCCGTCCCAAAAAGCCCGTACGAAGCAACGCCGAAGGCGAAATGCAACGGAAGCCACGCAGACGTGGCAGTGGGAATCGGTGCGCCCGGAAAGACCGCCGCCAGCAGAACCGCCGCAGCGCCCAGACCGCACAACGGCCACCGGGTTTGCAATTGGGGAAAGATCTGTGTCTCGAGCGCGTACGCCGCTGCCACCCACCAGGCAGTGACCGACAGCGCCGGAGCAAATCCAAAAAAAGGCGGTTCCCCGAGCAGGCCTATGCACACCACTGCGCCGTGCATCAGCCAGGCTGCCGCGACCGAGTTGCGCGATGCGTTGTGGCTGAGCCGTTGGTCCAGCACGGCAGGCAAGGCGTAGGCCAGGGCCGAAATAACCGACAAAACAATAACGATGGGGGACGCACTGGCTAAAATCATGTGCACAGTTTAGCGTTTTGCACCTTGCCAGCCCAGGCTGGCCTTCACTACAGGTTCCGAACCCCGGAATACTCCCTATGGCGTCCGCTCTTTCCGACAAACTTTCCCGACTCGTCAAAGACCTGCGAGGACAGGCTCGCATTACCGAAACCAACGTGGCCGACATGTTGCGCGAGGTCCGCATGGCGCTGCTCGAGGCCGATGTGGCCCTGCCCGTGGTGCGTGACTTCGTTGCACGTGTCAAGGACAAGGCCCTGGGTCAGGAAGTGATGGGGTCGCTCCAGCCCGGCCAGGTGCTGGTCAGCATTGTCAGCAAGGAACTTGCCGCGACCATGGGCGAGGGCATCAGTGACATCAATCTGGCGACCCAGCCTCCGGCCGTGATTCTGATGGCAGGGTTGCAGGGCGCCGGCAAGACCACCACGACCGCCAAACTGGCCAAGCATCTGATTGAAAAGCGCAAGAAGAAGGTGCTCACCGTCTCGGGCGACGTATACCGCCCGGCGGCAATTGAGCAACTCAGGACCGTCACGGCGCAAGCCGGTGCCGAATGGTTCCCCAGCACACCCGACCAAAAGCCGGTGGATATAGGTTTGGCCGCGCTCGATTACGCCCGCAAGCACTTCTTTGACGTGCTGCTGGTGGACACTGCCGGACGACTTGCGATTGACGAAGCATTGATGCGCGAGATCAAGGAACTGCACGCAGCGCTGAAGCCGGTGGAAACCCTGTTCGTCGTCGATGCAATGCAGGGGCAGGATGCCGTCAATACCGCCAAGGCGTTCAAGGAAACGCTGCCGCTGACCGGCATTATTCTCACCAAGCTCGATGGTGACTCGCGTGGCGGTGCCGCCCTGTCGGTGCGCCAGATCACTGGCGCGCCCATCAAGTTTGCCGGCACCAGCGAAAAGCTCGATGGCCTGGAAGTCTTTGACGCCGAGCGACACGCCGGGCGTATTCTGGGCATGGGCGACATTCTGGCGCTGGTGGAGCAGGTCACTGCCGGTGTGGACATTGCGGCAGCACAAAAACTCGCTGCCAAGGTCAAAAGCGGTGCTGGCTTTGACCTCAATGACTTTCTTGCGCAGATTCAGCAAATGAAGCAGATGGGCGGGCTGTCGAGCCTGATGGACAAACTCCCCGCGGCCATGGCGGCCAAGGCAGGTCAGGTGGATATGGACAGGGCTGAAAAAGACATCAAGCGCAAGGAGGGCATCATCCACAGCATGACGCCGCTGGAGCGCCGCAAGCCCGAACTCATCAAGGCCACCCGCAAGCGCCGCATTGCCGCTGGTGCAGGCGTGCAGGTGCAGGAGGTCAACCGAATGCTCAAGGAATTTGAGCAGATGCAGGACATGATGAAGAAGATGAAGGGCGGCGGCATGATGAAAATGATGAAGCGCCTGGGCGGCATGAAAGGCATGCCCAAGATGCCGTTTTAGCAGGTGTCTCGCTCTGGCGACTGCGGAGCGCAGTGGGGGAGTTCAAGGCGGGTGGCACGGCAGACGTTCTCCGGCGTGCACGCAAGGCACTTCGACATTCCAGTACGGCCCGATGCGGCCTCGCCCTGTGGAATCGCTGGCACCAGGCTTTGCGCCCACGACGAGGCAGTTGGCGGCGGCAACGTACCTGAAAGAGAACGCTTGACTCAGCATGGCTTCTTCCTGCCACGCAATCAACAGCGACTCAAGCACTGTGTACGGAATTTTCGGGCAGCTCTTCCCCATAAATTCGGAACGTATCACGTCCGGAATCCTTGGCTTGATACATGGCTGTATCAGCCCACTTCAGAACGTCATCAGGACATGTCCCCTGATTAACGAATAGCGCCACGCCGATACTAGCGGTGCACCGATGGGTGACGCAAGTGTCGGCCTTTCCATCGTGCTTGATCGTCAGGTGATATGGTTCCGACAATGCAACGCGAATTTTTTCTGCCACGCATCTGGCTTGTGCCGTTGAGTCGTCCTTATCGGCAACAAGTTCACTGATCATCACCACAAATTCATCGCCGCCAAATCGAGCGACCGTATCCATCTTGCGCACGCACCCTTTCAAGCGATCTGCTGCTTCAATGAGCAGCAAGTCTCCGACTTCATGCCCGTGCGCGTCGTTCAGAGGTTTGAAGTTGTCCAAATCCAGAAACATCATTGCGCCATAGAAACCGCTGCGCTTGCTGGCCGCCATGGCCTGAGTCAGACGGTCATTGAGGAGGCTCCGGTTCGGTAGTTTGGTCAGAGAATCGTGAAACGCCATCTGACGTATATGGCTCTCCATTCGGTTGCGCTCGGTGATATCGCGGTGGAACGCATCGATATTGCCGGGCGCGTCAAACGCCAGACTGGCGCTGATCTCGACATCAATCGTCCGGCCATCCCGGCAACGATGTTGGCTTTTGAAAACATGGTGCCCTTCGCGCATGATTGTTTCAATATGCCTTTTTGTATCTTCTGCCGACTCGATCAACTCAAAATCGGAAATTGACATCTGCAGTAATTCTTCCTTTGAGTAACCGTGCAGTTGGCAAATGGCCTGGTTGGCCTCAACGATCCGGCCCGTGTCGTCAACGCGCCAATAGGCGTCCGTCATGTTGTTAAGAATGCCCTGGTAGCGGTTCTTGCTGCGTGCCAGCTCCAGCTCCGCCTGCTTACGTTCGGTGATATCAGCAAAACTCACAAGGCTTGCCCATACTCTGCCTTGGTCATCTTTTACTGGGGAACCAAATATCTCTAGCAGTGACTTTGTGCCATCGGGTTTCTCAACCACCAAGTCATCCACATGCGACGTCACACCGCTCATCCCCAAGACGATGGGCATTTCCTCGGGAGGATAGCTGTCGCGGCTTCCCGCCTTGTATGCTTGGTAGACCTCGGCGAGGTTCTGTATGGTCGTATCCGGAAAGATACCGCGCCCAAGAAGTCGAGTCGCCGTATCGTTTGCAACCAGCGGTTTCCCGGATGGGGCTTCCACCATGAAGACCCCGATGGGGAGGTTCTTCAGAAGCGCTGAAAGCAAATTGATCTGGTTCTTGAGGTTGGCTTCGCTGCTACTCAAATTCGCATTCACTTCGTCCAACTTGTGCTGACGCGCCTCCAATTCTCTAAAAATTAACTCCAATGGCTGGCGGACTCCTGAGAGAACGATGGCAATGAAGGCCAGACCAACAGAAAGGAAGCGGAAGTAATGCCCGAGCTCGTTGGTGAAATCGTAAAAGCCCGCGTATCGCGTAAAGCAGAACTCCGTTGCTACTGCCAGCCATAGGGATGCGACCAGCAAGAAGAATATTTTCTGCTCAAAGTGGTTTTTAAGGCGGTAAAGCAGAACAAAACCCACCAACAGCATGGCGATGATGACGTACTCGCTGTACACCTTGAATGGGGTCAGACCCACGCCATCGATGAAGGTATCTGGGAACCATTGGTACATGACTGCAATACATGCACCGGCCGCGATGGCTGCAAAGCCCGCGCTGATCGAAAAGAAGTTGGGTTTTCTAAAGATCACCAACGGCCCACACAACAAGGCTAAGGCTTCAAGATAACGGGCCGTCAGCCAGAACTGGGTGGGGTAGTTCGTTGAGACGCCTGGGAAAAGATTCATTCCCTTGAATGTCAGTGTATGAAAGATGTCGACAACCCCGATCGCACCGTAGGCGGCACCGAGGACAATCAAGTAGCCGTTGGCTAGATAGCGATGGCTGGTCCATGTCAGTATGAATATCGATAGGCTGACAACGATGGCAAAGAGTTCCGCCAGCGTATGGAAAAACAGATAGTGCGCTGACCTGGCCCCAGCCAATATTGCGACAACTGCGATCAGGATGCCGATAACAGCGACATCTGGTTTTTTAACGATCTGAAAAATACTTGCGCTTGGCATTGCTACGTATACAAAGTGGTATGTTCATGGTGGACTTATTGGACAAAGTGATGGCGGCAAGCTACAGCAACTATGGAGGTTTGTATAGTTGAACTGTCTCCGACCGACCAAAGGGACCGTCCATTCGGTCACTAGACGATAGTCATTCTTGTTGGTAGTCGAAATCGGGTGTAGACCCGAGATTGGCCTGTGAAATACCTGAGGCTTAGACCGAGTTGTGATTGCCAATTCTTGCGTGTTCTTCCTGTCGACCAATCCAAATGAATGGCGGGTCCACTTCCTCGCACCGATTTCCAGGCGGAAATCGCACGACGGCTCACACGGGTGGAGATAAACTTATGGCAAAAATGCAATGAAGCGCCCGTCAAATAAGCGCAAGCAGCTATCAAATAAATAGCATCCTGATCAGCTCAGCAATTCGCCGCAGTGGCAACTGTCAGTCTGCCTGGCGAACTGCGTTGGGCTGACCAAGGTGAGGATTCTC
>CAIPGC010000165.1 GCA_903864505.1 uncultured beta proteobacterium
GCCAATCCTTCCAGTGTTCGCCAACCTGACAGGCTCAACCAGCAAGGTCTATGACGGTACAACACTTGCAGCACTCACTCCCGCGAACTTCAGCTTGACTGGTTTTGTCAACGGAGACTCAGCCACAGTCACCAAGACAACAGGGACCTATTCCAGCAAGGGCGTGGGTACTGGACTTACGGTAACCACCACGCTGGCGACTTCAGATTTCAACCCGGTTGGGGGGACGTTGCTTTCCAATTACACGCTTCCCACGAGTGCGTCTGGCAATATTGGTTCTATTGCAGCGGCCAAGATCAGCGTAGCAGGTGCCGCTGCGCTCAGCAAGGTCTATGACGGCAGCAACTTGGCGAGTTTTAGTGGTGCAAGCCTGTCGGGGGTGATGTCGGGAGATGTGGTGACGGTCACCACCGTCGCGGGCACCTTCAATGACAAGAATGTGGGAGTTGCCAAACCGGTTACTGTGACGGGCGTGACTTTGGCTGGAGCTGACGCAGGCAACTATATGGTCAACCCCATCACCGCGGTTTCCAGCGCCGACATCACACCGGCTAAGTTGAGCGTTGCAAGCGCCACCGCCCAAAATAAGGTCTACGACGGAAAGACCACCGCCGGTTTTGATGGTGCAACACTGTCTGGCGTCATTGCCAGTGATGTGGTGAACGTAGCTACAGTCACAGGCGACTTCAAGGACAAGAACGTTGGCACCACCAAGCCGGTAACGGTCGCTGGTGTGACATTGGCCGGAGCGGACGCGGGCAACTACGTGCTTAACCCCATCACGATAGGTTCCAGCGCCGAAATTTCCCAGCGCCCGCTATCTACGTGGACCGGGGCAGCAGCCAATAACCTGTGGAGCGACGCCAAGAACTGGGATGCCGTACCGGACCTGGCCAACGTAGCGGCAGTATCCATACCCGCCGGTGCCAGCGGAGTTGTCTTTGATGCCAGCATGGGCGATCTCAAGTTTGACTCCATCAACAGCGCCATCCCCTTCACCATGACCGGCGGATCGCTCACCCTCAAGACCGACTTCAGTGCGCCACAGTTCACCCAAAGTAACGGAGCCATCAACGGCGCTGGAGTCTTCACCGTCAATGGCAACTTCAATCAGACCGGTGGCAGCGTATCAATGGGCAGTATCAAAGTCACACAGGGTGGTGGCAGCATGACCGTCAACAGCCTCAAAGCGGCCACCGTGAGTCTGACCGGTGGCAGCATCAGCCAGACCCCGGTCGGTGGTATCGAGACCAGCACTTTGACGACCCAATCGAACGGTGGCACGGTGCTTACCGGGTCGGGCAACAAGATTGGCACCTGGAACGCCGTGAACAGCGGCTCCGGCGGTCTGCAACTGATCAACAACGGCTTGATCAACGTGTCGGCGGTCAACAACGCGGGCGACTTCACTATTGAAAGCTTCGGTGGTGTGGTGACGAAGGGTCAGGTACAGACCACGGGCAGTGTCAGTATTACCGCCAATAGCCCGCTTACCGTTGGCGTTGACGGCATCGTGGCCGACGGCAATATCACGCTCAAGGCCAGCAACCTTACAAGTGCCGGCAACATGACGCTGGATGGTCCGGTTCATTCCAATGCTGGCGCTGTGGTGCTGATGGCGGCGAATAACCTGGTTCAGAACAGCGACGTGTATGGTGCTTTGGGTGTCAAAGCGGAAGTGGGTGGCACCTTCACCTATGGTCCCAATGCAAGGTCGGGGGCGCAGCCGGTGTCCTACCTGGTGCAGGGCGCGCCGGCCGGTGTACCCGGAGCGCAACTGGACGTTCCCCAGGCCAACCTGGTGACAACCTTCCTCGACAAGTTCGAACTTGCATTGCAGAGTCAGCAGGATGATGGTCCAAACCAGGAAAAATTCAAGAAGCGGCAGGACCTGGTAGTGGAGGGCGAAACATGCCGTCGATAGAACTCATGCGGATTGTTCGCGCCGCGGCAGCCAGTGCGCTGTCGGCAATGCTCTTGGCTGTTGGCACGGTGTCGTTGGCGCAGACTGCCGGCGAAGTGGAGTTTTCACGGGGCGTGGGCTTTGCCCAGACGCCGGGCCAGACGGCGCGGGCCATGGGCAAGGGGTTGCCCCTGAAAGAGGGTGACCACCTCACTACTACTGATGGAGCAACAGCCATCATCAAGTTGCAGGACGGCACACGCATGACGGTGCGGCCCAACTCCGAGATGGTGATTCAGGAGTTCAAGTACAGGCAGGCCGCTGCAGACAACAGCATGATCATGCAACTGCTGCAGGGCGGTTTCCGGGCTATTACCGGGCTGATTTCAAAGAGCTCACCCAATGCCGCACGGGTGACTACCAGTACTGCCACCATTGGCATTCGCGGCACCGACTTTGATGCCCGTTTGTGCAACGCCACCAACTGCAAGGCCGAGTCCGCCAAGATTCCGGAAAAGCCCCGCGAGAATGCGGTGCAGGCAAGCGCCAAGGTGGTTACTGCACAGGGTGACATCAGCGCACTGGATGGCGCAGGGGCACGGCGAAGTCTGGTTGGAGGTGGCAGCCTGTACCCGGGCGAGACACTGGAGACCGGCCCTGACGCAAGAGCGGTGCTAGCGTTTCGGGACGAGAGCCGCATGACGCTGGGTGCGAGCACAAGGTTTCGGGTAGACAACTTTGTTTTTGATGACAAAAACCCCAATGACGGTCGCTTCCTGGTGTCACTGCTGCGCGGCTCCATGCGCGCACTTACCGGCCTGATTGGCAAGGCCAATAACCGCAATGTGGGCTTCACCACCGCGACCGCCACCATTGGCATACGTGGCACTGGGTTGGACATGGACTGCGGCTCCGACGGAGCGTGCAGCTTCTACACGTGGCTGGGTTCCATTGAGGTCACGCCCAACGGGCAAACAGCGCTACAGGTACTGTTGGCGGGACAAGGGCTGTACGTGAGCCCCACCGAAATCAGACCGCTCAATGCACCGAGCTTGCAGAACCTGCCGCGTCCTGATGGTGTGAACGTGGATGTCAAACAGCTCTTCGGGTCCGGTTCACTTGACGACGGGCAGGAGGGCTTGTACGTGTTTGTGCGCGATGGCCACATTGAAGTGACGACCACCAGTCAGATTTTGCAATTGGGCCGGGGTGAGACAGGTTTTGCCGGGGCGGATGGCGGCACGGTGCGGCCGCTGATGTTGCCATTGTTCCTGGAGTTTGATCGCACGCCCATGCCCAACAACCGCAACCCTTTGGCATCCAACGTGCTTGACGAGTCGGGTATTCGCCCGCTTAACCTGTGCAGGTGATCACGATGTCCACACAAACCTATCGCATGAATGCACAGCTTGCCATCGCAATTGCTTTGGCGCTGTCTTTTTCCACGCCGTTGCACGCACAGCAAGCCTCCACCAAGGGTCCGACCTTCGTCATCAAAGGGTTTGACATTGCCGGTGAAAACCCTTTGCCAGACGGTGAGGTCAGTCGCATTCTGGCACCGTATCTGCGTACCGATGCCACCATTGAAACCCTGCAAAAGGCCACTGCCGCCCTGGAATCGGCACTGCGCGACAAAGGCTACGAGTTGCACAGAGTGGCACTGCCAGCGCAGGAGGTTGGCGAGTCGGTCAAGCTCACGATCGTGAAGTTTGTCATCGGCAAGGTCACCATTGAAGGACGGCAAAAGTTCAGCGAAGCGAATATTCGGGCGAGTGTGCCGGAGTTGGCCGAAGGCAAAGCCCCCAACTTCCATAAGCTGGCGGTGCAGACCGCGATAGCGAACGAGAGCCCGGCAAAGCGCGTGCAGGTTTCCCTGAAAGAGTCGGAAGAACCCGAACAACTTGATGCCCGCATTCTGCTCAAGGAGTCGCAGCCCTGGAACTTTTCGGTGAGCGCGAGCAACGCGGGGTCGGATTCCACAGGCAAGGACCGCCTGACCCTCGCGGGTGGCCACTCGAACCTTTTTGACCTGGACCATCAGCTCAGCCTGGCGTACACCACGTCGGCAGAGCGCCCTAGTGCGGTGAGTCAGGCCGGGCTTAACTACCGCATTCCGGTCTACCGCTGGGGTGGGGTTGTTGGCGTGAGCTACACCCAGTCTGATGTGGTGGGCGACTTTGGCACGTTCAAAAGCAATGGTGCCGGGCGCACGGCCGGACTCAACTACAGCCACTACCTGCCGCCCAGCGGCGGCTACCGGGGTTACATCACCGCAGGGTTGGACGACAAACAGTTTGATGTCACCCAAATCAACGGTGCGCCCTTGGCCGGGCAACTGGTGCGGCGCAGCACGCCGTTCAGCCTGGGCTACAACGCGCGGGTGGAGTCGGACGCGGCGGTGTGGGGCTACAACGCCGAGGTGGCGGTCAATGTGCCGGGTGGCAGTGGCAACGACCTGGCATCCTACAAGACTGAAGATCCTCGCATTAGCAACGTCCAATGGGCGGCATTGCGTGGCGGCGTCAATTACGCTGCAGCCTTCACCAGTGGGTGGATGTGGAGCGTGCGGGGACAGTTCCAGTACAGCGGCGATGCGCTGATCTCTGGCGAGCAGTTTGGCCTGGGCGGCTCAACCTCTGTGCGCGGCAC
>CAIPGC010000166.1 GCA_903864505.1 uncultured beta proteobacterium
CAGGTGTGGCCTCTGCTTCAAGCAAGATGTGCCGTGCCGCAATTGCAATGATCGAACGCTTCATAGTGCCTCTCATCGGACTACCCGATGGGGCACAGTTTCAAAGGTTCAGAGGGACAAAAAAAGGGGGGATTTTGTCAGCGAAAACAAAGGGCGCGACCGTTGCGGAAGCGCCCTTGTGATTGTGACGGCTGGCTAAGGTCTCCTCAGGTTGAGGAAGCCTTCGCCCGATCGAGTCGCGAGTTTATCTCTGGTTGCGATCGCTACCGGTTTGCTTGGCAAAGCTCGGAGGCAAGAGACGGGCTCAAGCCACCCACCACGTTTTCAAGATGCGCACGCACATCTTCCAGCAGGCTGCGGATGAAGATGCCCGTGATCTGATGGCCGGGCTGGCACCCGCTGAGCAGTTCCACCAGGGCGCTGACTCCGCTGTATGCGGCTTCGGCGTCGGCCAGGGTGTTTTCGGCATTCTCGGCGGCGTCTTCGGCTTCGGATGGGTTGAGGACTAGGCCGGTCATGGTGAGGCCCTCACTGCGCACGGTGAATGCTGGCCGCATCCACCGTCACAGAGCAATCTCCCACGTTCTGCATCACCTCCTCGGGGTCCATGCCGAAGTGCTTGGCCAGGGCATCGACAGTAAACACCGGCGCACCGTCTGCCGTGTAGCCACTGGCCGCAGGCATCAGGCCCAGTTCGCGGGCTCTGGCGTCAAGTTTGGTCTTCACGTCATCCGGAAGGTACTCAATCGCTTTCGCCATTTCCATGCGGCATTCGTCGCTGTCGAAGCCAAACTTCGCAGTTGTCTCATGTACCCGCCGCATGGCCAGTTTCATGTAGATATCGCGCCTGCTCTCCTTGTCTTCAATGACCTTCTTTGCTGTGGCACGAACCTTGACTTCATCAAACGCTGCCTGCTCAAGTTTCACCAGTGGGACAAGCGCTTCAAAGGGTTCGGATACTTCGTCCAGCAGCCCATAAGATTCTTGGATGTACAGATACGCCAACACGGCTTCATCTGGATCGGTCAACGCGGCGAGATCACTCTTCTGGCTTTCAATCATGTCCCGAATGAAGACATCCTCGGTGAGTTTGCACTTAGCGACGAAAGCATCACGCGCTGCCAATTGTTGTTGGGTCATTTGAGTCATGCTGCACTCCCTTCCGCCCGGTCATACGCCTCAAGCGCGAGCAAGCTCTGCCGCAGGCCTGGAGCAAGGCGCTCAAGGGGTGGGGTTGCAATGCCGCACACACGATGGACTTGAAGCAGCATGCCGTACTGTCCCTCAGCGACGCCCAGATCAGTGCATAGCGCCAGACTTTTCATCAGGCCATTTCCCATGGCAACCAAACGCGCCCAAACATTGCCGGATATGCCGACCGAAAGGTTATGGGCCTTGCCACACATGAGCATGGCATCGTAGGCGCGAATCACTCGAAGACTGAAAACAGGGCTGATCCACATGGCATAGGCGTACACCAATTCTTTGACAACGAACGAGCCGCCGTACCTGCCCTCAGTGGTTTTAACTGACCGTATCTGGTCAGTTAAAACTGAGTTTTGGTCAGTTAACTCTCGGTCCAATTCGGCGATCAGATCAATTGCCTGTTGGCTCCGAAGCCACCGTCTTGGGCTATGCTTTTCAGCGCCGCCGGCTGCATTGTGCAAGTCGCTGAGGGAGTAGCGGCCTTCCTCGTCTTGAGCGATGGTGAAGTCACCGATCACGAGGGATAGCGTATTTTTGGGATGGGCGATAGAATCCATTTTGTTGGTCCTTTTGATTGCTTTGAGGGGATTGACACTTGGGACCTCGGCTGTTAGCGCAGCCGGGGTCTTCTTCTTTCTGGGCTTAGGTGACATGGTTGTTTTCCTTTTCCTCGCGTTGACGAACTTCACGCAGAACCATGGACAACTCGCTATTGATGGTGCGCATGTTGGCCTCGGCCCGCTCTTTGAGCCATCCCGCCAGGTCAAGCGGGATTCTGTATTGGGCTTTGTGGAGCCCTGGTTTCACTTTGATGTTTGCCATTTCTGTCCTTTCTGGTGATGTGGCAATTCAATAATATATACCTTTGCCCTATGTGGCAAGTGTATAGACGTTTTTATTTTCAATTATTTGAAATACCATTGCCACATGGCAACAAACTATCCAAGTCAAAAGGCGGACAAATTCCTTCTGCGTCTGCCCGATGGCGTGCGGCAACGCATAGCAAAGGAGGCGGAATCAAACAACCGCACCATGACCAAGGAAATAGTGTTGCGGCTGCAACAGTCATTCGAGACGCCAGCAGCGCTTCCCGTCGCCGTGCAGCAGGCCATCGAACATGAAATGGAAGAGCGCGGCGGCACGCCGGAAGAGGCGCATGTCCGGCTGGCCCACGCCGCAATGGCCAATGGCGGGACGTTGTTTCATGCCACCATCACACCAGAGACCACGCTGGCCCAATTTCATAAGATGCTGGCAGCCAGCAAGACGGTCATTCCGCCTGATGCGTCAATCGTGTTCGAGCGCAAGCCCGTGAAGGGCAATCGCTAGCTCTTGTTGGAAAACAACCCGAGGACAAAACGCCACAGTGGCTTGTCTTTTTCTCGCGAGGCATCCAGTGCTTTTCGGGCCGTAGCTTCTGCTGCTTCCCGTTCTGCCGGTGTTAGCTCTCTCAACTTTTCCCTTGGCGGCGGGGGTTTCATCCCGCGTTGAATCATCCTGGCACGCAGGTATTCTTCATCCGCTGTGTCGTCGCCAGTCAAAACAAAGTCACGTAGCGTGCAGCAGCAGGCATCCTGATCCGGGCAGTCCTTCGGATATTGCAGCGGCACCTCGTCAGGTAGGTAGACGCCAACAATTTGCGCGCCTCGCGGACATGGTTGATATGCCCAATGCAGGTCGGTGCGGGCTGAAATCTTGATTCCCAAAATGAATGGTGCATTTCGTGCTTCGCTTAGATCGCGATTGAAATACTCCATCATCTCTCGTCGGTGACTCGCTTTGCTCATGTACCAAAGAACTTGTGTATCCCCCAAATGGGGGATATCAAGTCGCCACGTGAAAATCCCGCCAGTTGGCAAACAGTTGCTTGTAGGCGCTCACGGGCACAACACTTTCGCGCTTGCCTTCGGCGATGGCGATCTCGTTCTGGCACAGCACCACCAGTGTGCCCAGCGTGGGCGGTTCTTTGGCATTGAGCTGGTGCAACTCGCCAAGCCACTGGTTCACGTCTGCCAAAGTGCAGGCAACGCCTGCAATTTCGACCTTGGCCAGCAGCCCAGCAAAGGCTTCGGCCAGCTCTTTGTGGCGTTGTTTGCGGTCGGTGTAGCCAAACACCAGAGCCAGCAGCCCGATGGCCGACACGGTCGCGCCTACCACTGGCGCAGCGTCTCGCACGTAGCTGGCCAGCAGCGATGCGCCCAGCAGCACGGTCAGGCTCTTGGTGGCTTTGTCGCACAGGTCAAAGAAGCGCTCACGCTTGCGGTGGTACAAAAACCCCAACTTGGAGCAGTAAACCACCTCGTGGCGACGGTCTGAATAGTCATCTGCGCTGTTCATGCTGCTTACCTTTTGGGTGGTGGTGTGATGGGTACCCGTGGCATTACGGTTTGCTTGCTTGGCGTGTCTGACAGGATGCGCACGCCCGGTGGGTTGCTTGGTTGAGGTCTTGGCACTGGCGGTGCGCTGGGTGTCTTGGGTGTTGCCATGGTTCATCATACCGACACCCGAAAAACCTAGACCCCCTGGATTTCCCGTAGTTTCTTGTGCAGCAGCGTGACGACTGCTTCCGCCACCGTGCCATCAGGGTAGATCAGTTGCAGGCCCTGCGCCTGCCTGAAATGGCCCATGACGTGCGGCAGGCTGTCGCCAGTCAGGTCCGCCAGGGCCTGGTAGTCCACCTTGACGCAGTTCCACAGGTCGGGCAAGGTGTTTTCAAGCGGGTAGTCGTCGAGGCGGCGCACCAGTTGCGGACCCCAGGCGATCACGTAACGCCGCAGCGCCCGGTCATCCAGCACGGCCAAGGCCCGGTAAGGTTCGAATTTCTCCTTGTGGATCTCCAGCGCGGCATCAAAGTAGCTCATGCTGCCGTGCCCCCACCCGTCCGCGCCAGCCGTGCCTTCACCGCCGCCAACGGGCTGCGAATCATCCAGGGCTTGATCTGGCCGGCGTCATTCAATGCCGACTTCTGCACGCCCAGAATCCCCTCGCGTACGGTTGGGCTCATACGTCCCATGGCATCGGTCACTGTCTCCTTGCCGGTCCTGTCCGCTGCCGTGACCTCATCGGCAAACACCATCACCACAAAGCTCAAGGTGTTGGGGTGCGCCGGCCACGGGCATTTGTCGGCGCTGGGGTACACCCCCGGCCCCAGGCCATACAGGTTTTGCGCTGCCAGCAGGTCGCAAATGTCGTGCTGCGGGTGCCTTGGGCTCAGCAGGAATTTGAAGCCCACAAACCCCGGCGTCTTGCCCGCTGCGCTCATGTAGGCCGTGCCGTGCGCCCGGTTGATCTCTGTCCTGAAAACCCGGTCGGCTTTCCAGACCTCGCCACCGTCACCAGTCAGCAGGTCTGCCGTGCGCAGTAGCCCGTCGAGCTTCGCTCCCTTGATACGCGCGGCCAGGTCCAGGCTTATCTTCTCGCCGGCATACATGAACTGCGCCGCCGCCTTGGATGCGTCCCAGCCGCTCACCACCGCCTGCCCGATCGCTCGGCCCAGCACCTCTTTGGCGCCCTGGTCCAGCCGCCAGAGTCGGTCACTCAACGTCAAGCCGTCAGCCGCGGTGAAGCTCTGCACAAACTGCACGGCCTCCTGGTTGATGCTCATCGCCGCTGCGCTGGTGAGCACGGCTTGTGCGTTACCCGTCGATCCAACTCCTGCCACCCCCTGCATGGTGAAGGGCCTCACACCCAGCGCCGCCGCATCGCTCAGGCCTTGCGCCAGCAGCGCGTCGCGCTTCGTTCCCAACTCGACCAGCAGGTCCTCGATCTGGCGCAGCAGGTCGCGCAAGTTGGCCACCGGCACCATGTCAGAGCCGTCTACCTTGGCCCGGATCGCCGCCCGCACAGCGTCGGCTGCATCGGCATACATCGCCTGCAGAGCGCCCAGACCTTCGTGGTCCAGCACCTGCATGGCATTGCGCGCCTGCTGGCTGGCCCTGCGGATCGCGGCCCGGGTGGCGGCTGTGTTCATTGCCTACCCTTGCCGTTATTCCCGCCCGGGTTGTTCATCGACACGGCGCTTTCACCCTTGACTGCGTTGCCCGGCGTGACGCCCACCTTAAACGTGCCCTGCGATATAGGCAAGCCATCCGGCCCCACCTTCAAGGGGTTCGGGTACGGGTCATTGCGATTGGCCTGCACTGTCTTCATCGCCCGGACCCGGTCGGCGTCGAAGCCCATCTCGCTGTAAACCAGATCGTCCGGCAGTTGCAGCGCCATGTACTTCAGCGCCAGGTCGGCCACCTGGTTGTTGGTTTCGGTGCGCCGCTCGGCAAAGCGCAGCAAGAACTCGTTGGGTCCTGGGTCTATGCCCTTGAACAGCAGGTGAATGCGGAAGGCAAAAGCGTAAGCGCCGGCTTGCAGGTCTTGCAGGCCGTCCACCTCGGCGTAGTAGTCGCGCTTCAGGTCTTCCAGAATGTCGCGCGCCATACCGTTGGTGTAGCCAAACAAGCCCTTGGGCGCCGGGTTGCCGGCAAAAAAGGTGTCCAGCAAATGCGCCACATCGCCAATGTCGCCCAGCGTGGCATCGCCCTGTATCGCCTGCACGCCACCCTTGCGGTTCAGGTAGAAGTCGGTGGTGATCTCACCCTTTTCACCCTCTGTAGACTGGCGGTAAGCCAGCAATGCGGCCTCGTCGGCGCCCTCCAGGATGTGCGCCAGGCGCAGCGGAGCCCGCACCCTGCGGCGAATCACCAAATCCTCTTCCGTCATCACCAGCTTGCGCCAGGTCGAGGCGCAGGCGTCCATCCATGGCCGCCCCATGCTGCCCAGGTCGTCAAAGTTGTCCGGGTCCAGGCGGCACAGAGCCAACTGCCAGGCGGCAAAGCTGGCCAGCACCTTGCCGGTCATCACGTCGCGCTGTTCAAACGCTGCAGCTGGGTTCTTGAAGCGCCCGCCCAGGTCAACCATGGGCACCAGCGTGTCGCTTGGCATGCGCACCGCTGCCACTACGTCCTGCGCGTCATCCAGCACAAGTTGCAGCGGCAAATTCCCCTCCAGCACCAGGGCACGGGCGTCGCTGCGCAGTTTCTCGCTGCGGCTCAGACCCAGCCGGTGTTCAAACCGCTCCCACTCATCCTTCAAGGTCTTGGAGCTGGCCTGTTCTCCATACTGCATCACCAGCCCGCCGCGCACCACGTCTCGAGATACCCGGCTATGAATCATCTTCACCCGGCCATCTTGTTGATCCATCTGGCGCATGAGTCGCACCATCTCGCGTCGTTCGTAATCCACAAACATGGCGCTTTTCATGGCGCGCTGCATGGCTGCATCGCTGGGGATTCGGTCTCCTTTCTCGCCACCCTGCCCGCCAGCGCTCGGGTTGAGTTTTTTCCACATTTCGGCAATGTTGCCCACCGTGGCCGTGGCCAGTGTCTTGAAGTAGTTCATATCAGTCTTTCATTGCATCAACATCAGCCCCGGCTCGCCCAGCAGGCTCTCGCGCGAGGACTTGCGCTGCTGTATCACTGCCGGCGCATCCGCCAGGCCGCGCGTCAGCAGCGCATACACCGCCGCGCAAGTGGCATCAAACAAGTCGTCACCAATCTTCTGGTCCACCATCTGAAAACTGCTGTAGCTGGCCTGCGTTGGCAGCGCCTTCATGTTGCCCAGCTGGCGCATGAATGCCAGCCAGGCCTTGTCCTCATGGTCCCATCCGGTATCCACGTAGGGGAACGCCGCCCGGTTGTTGTGGAAAGCCTCACGCACTGCCGAGGCCATCACATGCTTGGTCATGCCCTCAAACCGCATCGGAGCAAACGCCCACATGCCCCACGAGCTGGCATTGCTCTGGCCATCGTTCACCGTCTCCCGGTTGACCTCGGAGAGGCCCTTCCGGAACAGGTCATCGTTGACGGCCGTCATCATCCCCACCCCGTAGGCGTCGCCAATGGCGTAGTCGGGCCGGAAGTAGTCCCAGATCACTACCAGGTCCTGCCGCAGCGTGGCATCAGACACTCCGGGCTCCCACAGCTTCACATAGGGGAATGTCAGCCAGTTGCCCATCACCTCCACAATCACCAGTGCGCTTTTTGAGGACTCTGGTTTCTCGCCGTGCCCGGTGTGGTCATACCCCAGCCCGATCAACCCCCGGCGCTTGTAACGCTGGCCAGGCAAAGGCTCTGCCCGCTGCAGGCCTGCCTCCAGGCCCAGTGCGCAGGCGCGGCGAATGTGCTCTTCCCAAATCCAGTTGCGCGCCTTGATGTTCTTGCACAGGAACTGGCGTATGTACTCCTCCGGGCTCTGCTGCGCCTGCATCGAACGCGCCCACTCGGCGTCCACCATGCCCATCTGCACGCCCAGGTGCACATTGACTGCCGGCAAGGCGTGGTATTCCCCGGTGTTAATCAACCGCTGCAGCACGTCCGCACCTTTGAACACCCCACTGATGCGGATCGACGGCTTGAACTTCTTCTCCCGCGTGTCCACACCCAGCCGGCGTGCCGCGCCCAGCATCGGCAAGAAGCGGCTCAGCAGCCGGTCCTGCGGCATGTCGTCGGTCTCTTCCAGGCTGGCAATCGTGATCGAGTCGCCGTCGATCTGGCTCATGATCCCGTAGGCGCTACCCTTACTCAGGTTCACAAACTGGTAACCCGTATCGCGCAGTTGCATGCGCCCGTTGGTGTACTGAATGAAGCTTTTCAGAATCGCGCTGCGCTTGATCGCATCGGTGTGATAGTTCAGGTTGTTCTGGCTCTGCTGCATCCGTGGTGCCACGATTCCGCACTCCTGGTGCGAGCTGGTCGCCAACTGCTCCACGATGTACATCTCTTTCACCGCAGTCTTGCCCGTGCGCCGCGCCGAATAGTCCACCGTGTTCGGGTGCAGGTCCATCTCGTGCATCTTCAGGCATTGCATCGGGTCCAGCTCCACGTTATGCACATGCTTGTGCCACAGCGCGTGCGGGCGCAGCCCGGTCTCAGGGTCCGCCACGGCAAAGCGCATGATCTCGCGCTCAGCAACGAGCGAAGACTTGCGGCGTTCGGTGGCGGTGCTTCTCATTGGTCTTTCCAGACTTTCCAAAGCATCCAGGCGGCATAGCCCATGCCGATCCAGCAAACGCCATACACGATGGTCATCAAAATCAGGCGTCCGTCCATCAGCTACAAATCTCGTAAGGCGTGCACTACCGCCATAAAAATGAAATCTTTCGCCTGCTGCTCACGTGGAAGATCAGCGAACGGAACGATGCAGGGGTGCTCCTTCTTTTCCGGGTCTTTCACTGGTCCGAACTTCCAACCCTCGTCGAGTTTTTGCTTCAACCAGCTGATATGGCTGGCTTCGGGTCCAAAATCACCCATCGTGTGCAGATCAACGCCCATGCGAGCACTTGAACGCTGCCACTCTGGCGCATCCTCCCAGGCCGGTTGACTGAGGTCGCCAAGAGAGGCGCAATAGGCGCGATTGACCTCGTGCGCGACTCTCGCAATCGCCTCTTGTGGGATGTTGAGTTTTCCAATAATCATGATTCGTTCTCTGTTTTTGTTGGTCGGACACAAGGTTTCGCTGTGATCCGATGGCGATTCGGGCACTCGACGTGAGAGCACTCCCAAAACTTGTTTTCCCCTGCAGGAAGATCAGGCTTCGGCTTGTAGCCGCACACCGGGCACGGCTCGGGTTTCACGACTTCCCCTCCCGCGCTTCATGCGCCACCAGCACCGGGTCCGCCTTCGTCGCCTTGTCAGCCGCCGCCAGCATGTCCCGCGCGCCGCTCATCACGGCCAGCATGCGGGTGTTGAAATCGCTCAGCGTCTCGCGTGTCTTGTCGTCGAGCTTGAGCACTCCGCCGCCCTCTTCCTCTTCTGGGTCCGCCGCGCGTACCGTCATGCCCAGGTCGCCCATCGACAGGCCCAGCCGACTTACAAAGTCCGCGATTGCCTTGAGTGCCGGGTGTGATTGGTGGTCATAGATGTACTTGCGCTGCCCGTCGTCTCCCAGGTAGGTCAGGGTCACAGAGTTGCCTTCACGGTCCAGCTCGACGCGCGGCTGTTTGATGATCACGCCATCGGCCAGAGCGCCCTGCATCAGCATCTGCAGCATCGCCGTCAGGCCCGCCTGCAGGTCGGCGTGGATCCCCGACAGCACGCGCGGGTTGCGCGACTCAAACGCCGCATGGTGCAGCATAAATATCTCAGTCTGCTTCACGCACGCCGCCTGGCCAGCGCACCAGGTGCGGTTGACTTCGCATTGCCCGCAGAACGGGTACTTGTCAGGCTTGGCCGGAAAGTAGCTTGCGGTCTTCGCCGCCATACCGTGCTTCATCGCATTGAAGCGCGTCCGCAAAACTGCCTCAGCGTTCGGGTGGCCCTCCAGGTTCTTGCGCACCGCCGCCATGCCCTCGGGCGTCTTCGGACCGGTCGAGGCCTGGTGAGCCTTCAGCAGTGCTCGCGCCCATGCCGCCTGCGGCTGGCGCTGTACCTTGCACTTCGGGCAGTCCGCGAAATAGCGGTAAGGGTGATGCTCCAGTTCAGGCGCATCTTCGATCAGATCGGGCTCGGATTCCCAGGCGTGCTTGCACTCGTCACACCGAAAATTCACCGCCGATAGCTGAGCCGTCCAGTCCTTTGCCATGTTGCCCATAGTCGGGCATCAACAGAGACAAAAAAAGGGCACAAATTGGCATAAAAAATAGGCCCGCACCGTTGCCAGTGCAGGCCGAATGATCGTTTTTTGACAATCAAGGAGACACGTTCCCAACGAACGCAGTCCCAATGTAGCCAGCCCGTCAGGGCAGATCAAGCAAAGTCAGGGAGCAATATTCGGGATGCCCAGCGATTTTCGATGCGCCACCGCAGCCGGCGACTCCAACGGGACCAGATTGACCGCGCCGCAGTTGCTGCAGGCCTTGTATCGAGTGCTTACCCTCCAAACCGAGTAAATCAAACCAGGCACCAGAAAGCAAAGCCACAAAATCAACTCAATCCCAGTGTTCCCGCGTGTGACCGACCTGATTTTCACATCTGAGCCGCACATCATGCAGTGCAGCGTCGTTCCCATCTTGCCGGCAGCCAGATTAAACAGCCGATTCGCCGCCCAGATCACCGCCCCGAGTACAGACAACACCGCGACAAACAGGAGGATTGAAATCAGTGCGTTCACCGCAGAGCCCTTATAACAGCTGCTACTTTACCGCCGAATGCTGACACCCTTTGCGCTCCACCTTGTCCTTCGCTTTGGCGTCCTCTACGGTCTGCCACTGCATATTTGAAGGGTGATCGGCACCGCCGCAGGCCAGCGCGACAACATGATCCACCACCCACCCAGGACAGGCCCCGCGCGGCTTGCCAGTCGCAGGGCAGTGATTCATCCGAACGAACTCAGCCCGAGCGGCAGCGCTGCGCTTCTCGCCGGCATCCGCGCTTTGCAGCAGCGCCAGTGCCAAGAATAAAGTGATTAAAACCCGCATAGCAATATCATGCCACCAAACGCCGCACTTCAACCCACACCAAAGGCCTCTCAATTTCGACCCGACCGGTTCGTAATGACTCTTTGACGGGGAGCCACCGAACGCCACTATGAACCGTAGGCGTCGAGCTGCGAAGTAGCGCATCTTCGCGGTATTCCACCACCACACTTGAATTGCTGACGGTGATCGTCTGCACAAACGTGCCCAGCAGCGCGCGCAGTTGCTTTGCGTCAGGGCAAGCCCTGATCACACTGTGGATCGTCTCGACCGCCAGAGCAGGATCGACCTTCACCGTTCGGTAATCAGGGGCCTCTCTCGTCTCCAAATCGTTCAGTGCGTGCTCGAGACTTTTCTTTCTTTCCCTCAACACAGTCAACCTCTCCATGAGCGCCGGCAGGTCGGGCGTGTTCTTGCCCAGTGTCTCGATGGTCTCGAAGATGCACTCGCTTTTACGCTCTGCGTCGCGCAAATCCTTCACCAACACCTTGCGCCGCATCTCGCGCTCTTGCGCCCACCGCCCAGCATTCACGTGGATCTCTTCAACCACCTTGGCCACGACATTGACGGTCAAAACCTTGTCCAGAATCTCGTCAACCATCCAGGCGTCGAACTTCTCAGCCGGAAAGTTCTTCAGGCAGCAACGCGCAGCGCCATTTTTGTGCGCCATGCAGCCGTAATAGTTGTACAGCTTTGCCCCACGGCCCGTGCCGTTCAGAATCTGCAGCGGATTACTGCAAATTCCGCACTTCAGCAGCCCCGTGAAGGCAAAACAACTCTTTGGCGTA
Source organism: uncultured beta proteobacterium (assembly GCA_903864505.1). GTDB lineage: Bacteria > Pseudomonadota > Gammaproteobacteria > Burkholderiales > Burkholderiaceae_C > Allorhodoferax. The sequence continues at coordinate 11,395 of CAIPGC010000166.1, forward strand.
CCACCCACCTCGTGGGGAACTCGATTTTTCATCATGGCTTGCACCTTCTCAAAATCTTCCTGGCTGACAATGGCGGGGTGACTCGCAACCCGTACCACATCGCCCTCTTGCTTCGGCTCGCGGGTCTTGTGCCTGATCTGGTTGAACTTTCGCTCTCCCATGTAGCTTGGATTCTTCAAAATCATCGCCACCGAATTCTTGCCCCAGGTCTTGTCGTTGCGCAGCAGGCCTGCCGCGTTCATCCGCAGCGCTATGGCTTGTGCACCCAGGCCCTCGATCAGCGCCAGCTCGTACATCTTGCGGACGATCACCGCCTGGTCCTCGTCGACCGCCAGTTTCGACCGCTTGCCCACCTTCTCGATCCGGTACCCGAACGGCGCGCGACCTCCGACAAAAAACCCATCCCTTGAGGCGGTAATCATCGAACGCAGCGTATCTCGCGCGACGTTGCGGCTGTAAACCTCGTCCATCATGCCGGTCATGACGCCCAACATCCAGCCGGCGTCAGTGTCCAGATCAATGTCCTGGTGCACGTAGGCCGCTCTGGTGCCCCACTCGCTCAGCTGCTTGGTATTCTTGAGCGCATCTTCCAGATTGCGCCCAAATCGCGATGTGGACCAGCAGACAAAGTGGTTCACCCGATGCGCCGCGCAATACGCCAGCGCCGCCTGAAAACCCGGCCTCTTGTCCGACCGACCGCTCACACCATCGTCCCGAAACACCTCCACCACCTCGGCATCGAGCGCGCGCGCCTTGACGCGGCACTGCTCGATCTGGCTTTCCATCGAAACACCATCGTCAGCCTGGCGCTGAGTGCTCACCCGGGCGTAAATCACAGCGCGCTTCATGGTTTGACTCTACCCCTGGCCATCAATCGCCATAAGTGACGATCACTCACTTTTTCACCCAGGTCGCGCTTGACCGACCGCGCGATTTCAGGCTGCGACATGCCCATGGCAGCCATCGCCTCGATAAACCGGTTACGTTGGTACCGCTTGTACGCGCTCAGCCGCTGCAGCCGGATGTAAATGCCAGAGTCGTTGTCGGCAATCGCCTCGTGCGCCCCATCCAGGACCCGCCACATGGCCATGAAGGCATCAAAGCCGATGGTATGGGCCACCTGTAGCATCACACGCGACAAACCCATGGCGCCGAGCTCGTCAAGCAGCGCGGACTCGCGCGAGTCGACCGGCAGCGTGCGGTTTTCGCCGCTTTCCTCAAATTTGGAAAATCGCGCGAAATTTTTCACCCCCCCGTTAGGCAGCTTTGAAGGGTTGCATCTGTTCAGGTACCCACCCCCCCCTGCCTGGCCGTGGCCATGCCCGTGCCGACCCTCCACCCCCTGGCCATCTCCCAGCAGATCGAGTTGATTCCAGCTCTGTGCAGCCGTGCCACTGCGCTTATGACCCATAGAACCCCCACGCTGTAGCTCTGGCGTAACCCCTGACCACTGCGCTTTCTGTCAGTACACGCAGCAGCCACCGCACGAGTCTGCCTGTTCTTGTTACACTTTTGGAGAACGCCCCAACTGCACACGCTCTCGCCTGACAGCCCAAAGCAAGCATAGTGGCATAAGTGGCATTGTGTCTGGGCTTGGGGATGTCGGACATGGGTCGGCCTTGCAGGTCAGCGGGGAAATTGGCTTAGTTGGGCAAGCGCTTGAGCAGCTCGCTCACAGGGGTTTTCATTTTGGACAGCGGCGCTGCCCGGTCGATGGTGGTCATCTTCTTGCGCATGGCCAACTGGGCATAGATGCTGGTGCTCTTGGGGTCAACGTGCCCCATCAGTTCAGACATCGAAAGTGTGGGCACGTCTTCCTCTTGCAGCTCAGTGCCAAACAGGTGGCGCATGGCATGGGGATGCAGGTCGCGCTCAGGGATTCCGGCCTTTGTGCCGTGCCTTTGAATCATTTCACGCACGCCCTTTCGACTCAGCCGGCGCTTCTCTCCAATATGCTCATGCGGCGCGAGTGTGGGCGATTTGGTAGACACAAACAGCACCTTGTCCGTCCGGCCAGCCTTGTCTCTGAATGAACGATCAATTCTGGCCAGGTCTTCGTGCCCCAGGTACACACGCAGCAGCGCCTCGGCTTCACGCGGTACCGGCATGATGCGCTCGCGATTGCCCTTCTCTGTAACCCTGATCGTCATGCGTGGCACGCACTCAATCTCAAGAGTTCGAAGATCTGACTCGTTCAGCGCGGTCAGGCCTGACACGCGCAAGCCACACCCAATCAGCAGCGACAGAATAGCAGCGTCCCTGATGCCCACAAACGTGCCCATGTCGGGTGCCCACATCAACTTCTCTGCGTTGGCCAGGCTGATCGTGCGTGGCAGCGGGTGCCCGGTGATCGGGTGCAGTAGTTCCTTGGCAGCGTTGCCCTTCACGTTGCCCTTGGCTTTCAGCCAGGCATAGAAGCCTTTGACCGCTGAAATGTAGGGCTTTCGGCTGCGGGCAATCACGCCCTTCTTGTGCAGCCACAGACCACAAAACACCTCAAGCTCAGCAGCGTCCGCCTCGATTAAAGGCTTGCCCGCCATGAACTCCTTGAGCCGCATCAGCGCGCCCCGGTAACACTCGATGGTACGCACCGTGCGCCCGCGACTTGCCTCCATGTAGGTCAGCCAGTCGTCAATGATCTGGTCATCAATAGTGTTTTGGTCGCTCATTACGAACCCTTTCTGCCGGGGTATAGGCATTTCAACCCGTGGATGCGTGGATCGATGTCGAATCGTCCGCAAACCCGCATGGATGCTCGCTTCTGCCTGTTTTTTAGTCCACGGAAAACCCGTGGATTGAATCCCCTACCCGTGGAATGGGTATTAAATGAATTTTCAAACCCGTGGATTGCCTGTTTCACTGTACAAACCCCTCTATCTCTCTCTTTTCTTAATGAAAAGAAAGAGATAGAGAGACAAGCTGATGTGAAGTCGAGAAAACAGACCCGTGGAAAAATCGACACAACCCGTGGAAGAAACAGGGCAACCCGTGGATTTTGAAGGGCAACCCGTGGGGGGTGTGTCCTTACAGCCACGTGGCATACAGTGGTAGTGACCACTATTTCCACGGGTTTTTGCGACACTCTCCATACCCGACAGTAGAAAAAAACTATCGCCCCGCCCCCGGCGCTTTCAGGTTTGCCCCCGTTGGGCCATGTTCCCATCGTTGGGGGGTGTGGGGGGAAGGGTCGAGGGAGGGAATGCTGGCACCTCAAAACCATTCCAGTCGCTCCGCGAACTGACCCACCAAAACGCGCCAGGAGGCGCGTTCGGGACTTGGCCAAGGCCTTCATACCGGGCAGCGCTCCTGGCCGCTCACGCGGGCGCTATTCATGTAAATCGGCAACAGGAGCCGTACTTGCTGCCTTGGAAACGTCATATTGGGCGATGGCCCACTCCAGTGCGTGGCAGCACCATTGAAAGCGGTGTGTGTACTCCCGACAATCGTGTTCCCAGAAGTCCTGGAATACCGACCTCCCGTCATGTGTGAAGTCGATGGCTGCACGAAAGGCGTCATGCTGCCCGTCATCAGCGTGGTAAAGCACTTCGTTATCAACCTCTTCTTTGAGTGCTGCACGTTGGCTTTCTGTCATGTCATCACAGTAGCTTTTTAGGCAGTCTTCAATCGTCGCGCGAAACAGGTCGGCGCTATAGACCTTCACGCCATCTCGGTCCTGCGCCTGAATCTTCTCAGCCCAATAGGCTCGATCAAATTGGTAGCCAGGATGGTTTTCGGGCTTTCGAAAGAACTGGAACATATCAAGCAGCCGACTGAACACGTAGGTTCCCATGTCCCCCGTGTAGCACAGATAGCCCGGCCACGTCACCAGGTCGAAGTGCATACACATCGTATTGGGCCGCTTGAAACGCAGATGCCGGTTCACGCCGTCGTCGCGGATAACCTGCATTGCGTGCGTTGCAATGTCGCGTTTGAAATATTCGTCTGCAAATGTCATCGTCTCTCTCCAAAAGGTTGATTTTTCAGACATGCTGTTCCAGCGGAACCACCGCATGCAGCCCGTACTGGCGCAGCATCGGCAGGCTGAGGCCCACCATGTGCGCCACCCGTTTGCCGTGCACGGTGCGCTCGAACACCAGCGGCTCGCCGTCGCCATCCATGTCCACCATCAACACCTTGGCCAGCGCCAGCTGCTTCTTCAGCGCCCGGTCGCTCTTGATCGGCAACTCATCCCAAAAGGCGCGTAGCCCGGTGCTTTGGCTCATGTGGTCCATCACGTGGCCGGTGCGCACACACAGAACCTCGACGTCGTCCTCGGTGTCGAACTTGAAGGGGTAACGGAACTCGTTGCGGGCAATCTCGCTCAGCAGCTTCTCGATGATCCAAACCCACGGGTGCCGGCTGGCTTTTGTCTCGCCAATGTGCTGATTCATCTGTTTGGTCAAGTCGCCCAGGAAGTTGCCGGTCTCCACCGCCAAATCCAGAAACTCGCATATCAGGTGCCAGCCCAGAGCCACCGCCGCATAGTTGTTCACCATGCGCTCCGCGCCGGCGTCGTCAGCCTTGGCCAGGCTGCTCTGCTGCAGGCTGGCCACCAGCTCCACGTGCAGCGCCAGCAGGCGCTTCTTGTCTTGCGTTGCCAGGAACTGGATCCACTGCCGCATTGGGAACATCGGGCAGTCCGGGGTAATCATCGGCCCGCGCTTGTCCTTGGTCAGCGTGGCCCGCACGATCTTGCCCTCCAGGCCGTCGACCGGCACGTCTTCACCGCTCAGCAGCACGGGAGCGGCCATCAAGAACTTGCGCTTCAGGCCAATGCCTCGGCTCGTGGACTCGTACTGATACGACTCCTGCAACGTGCCCACCGCCTTGGTGCGCAGCTCCTGCTTGTTGGTGCTGAACTCACCCCAGGCCACTGGCTGGCTGGTGTAGCTCACGCTGCCAATGATGCGGTACTCGCTCTGCAGGGTCTGCCGACTGAATTGCTTCATGGCAATCGCCGTGCCAATCGCCTTCACCACCGAAGACTTGCCTGCGCCCTTGTCCGACTGCATCACAAAGTGCGGCCAGAAGCCCAGGAACGCTTTCAAGTGCGAGCCCAGTGCCCACACCAGCGGGATCGCCGCCTCGCTCTCGCCAAACGTGCCCTGAAACTGCTTGATCACCTCCACGCCATCAGCAGGCCTGCCGCTCGGAAACGTCAAGTTGTAATAGGGGCACTGCTCTGTCGGCTCGGTAAAAAAGCAGTCGGTGCCCTCGTTCAGGCTCAGACGGCCGTCGCGCCATGCCAGCCCCACAAAGTTGATCGCATCCCTGGCACCAATGGACGCCGCCCGCTCCCACACATTGATCATGCGGCTGAAAGGCGTTGGTGCGTACACCGGCCCCAGCTTCTTCCAGACCTCGATGTTGTGCAGCCGCTCATCGTCAACCACCACCCGCTGCAACACAGGCCCATGCCTGGCCACCTGCACACTCAGGGCAAACATCGTGGTTGGCGCGTTGTCCGGGTTGCCCGTCATCGTTGATTCGTCGGACGCGATCGACACACGGCTCACCGCCGCCACCCTGAAGCCGCACACATCACCAAAATCATGCTTCTCCTTGCCGTCGTCATCCTTGGTCGTCTTGCCAATGGCCTTGGTAAAGTCCGGCTGCACCCGGTACTTCCAGTACGTCATGTAATCGTGGTGCGGCAGATACAGCCTTGGCTTGCCAAGCCGGTCATCATTGCCCACCAGGCCCGGGATCATCCAGTCTTGCAGCTTGCGCAGCGCCTTGGTGGTGTCGTCGATGCCACGCAGCTTCAGGTAATCGTTCACATCGTTGATCGGAGCCTCGTCGTCGTCCTTCCAATCCGCCTGGTCCACCATGAGGCAGCTGATGTCCAGCCCGGTCAGCAGCTCGTGCAAGCGCCAGAATGCCTTGAGGCCTGCGCAGTAGCCTGTATGCGGCCCTTGCTCAAAAGGCAGGTCGTTGTCCAGGCAGCCAATCACCTGCTTGCCGCGCAAAAAGTTCCAGTCAATCGTTTCCACGTTGCCGGTACCGCGCAGGCTGATCGCCGCCGCGCCGGGTATGGCGCAGCTCTCGATGCTCAGGACATTGATGCTGCTCTCGACCACATACACAGTCTTGGCAGATTCCAGCCGCCGCCAGTCGCTGCACCA
>CAIPGC010000167.1 GCA_903864505.1 uncultured beta proteobacterium
TCCGTCATGGCCTCCATAAAGTAAAACATGTAGGCCGGACCGGAGCCAGAGATGGCGGTGACGGCATCGAGTTGGTCTTCCGCCGTCAGCCAGACAAAGTCGCCCGTCGTTTGAATCACCTGTTGCGCCACCTGCCGGTCCGCTGCTGATACGGCGGGGCGTGCATACAGGCCGGCAATGCCTTTGCCGATCAGGGCTGGAGTGTTGGGCATGGAGCGAACGATGCGTTCGTTGCCCAGCCAGCGGGAAATGCTGTCACTTCGAATGCCAGCGGCAACGCTCAGGTGCAGTGCCGACTTGGTGTGAAAGCGAACCTGAAGCGCTGCCTCCTTGAAGGTCTGGGGTTTGACGGCCCAGACCACCAGCGTGGCCTTGGCCAGGTCAGAACCGGCTCGGGCGTGTGCCTGAATGCCGAATTGCGCTTTAAGTTTTTGTTGTGCCTGAACGTCGGGTTCTACCACATCAATGCGGGTTGCCGCTATTCCCTGACGGATCAGTCCGCTGATGATGGCGTTGGCCATGTTGCCGCCGCCGATGAATGCAATGTGCTCGACCATGGAGAATCTCCGTAACGCGATGGAGAGACTTTACAGCACGGTTTGGCGTACCGCATGCTCCCAGCGCTCCATCAGTTCCGCGGCGCGTTCGCTGGGGAGCGTGGGCAGGAAACGGCGCTCGGCGCGCCATAGGTCGGTGAGTTCGCTGGTGCTGTGGTAAACGCCGGTGCTCAAACCCGCCAGGTAGGCGGCTCCCAGAGCCGTCGTCTCCGTAACCGCAGGGCGCACCACCGGGATGCCCAGCAGGTCGGCCTGAAACTGCATCAGAAGATCGTTCACACAGGCACCGCCATCTACGCGCAGTTCGGATACTGCTGCACCGCCGGCGCGCACGGCATCGCGCCCCATGGCCTGAAGCAAGGCGGCACTCTGGAATGCAATACTCTCCAGCGCAGCACGGGCGATGTGCGCAATCGATGTGCCCCGCGTCAGGCCGGTAATGCTTCCGCGTGCATCGGGCTTCCAGTAGGGGGCGCCCAAACCGGTAAAGGCAGGCACTACCATCACGCCACCTGAATCTGGCACGCTTTGCGCTAGGGATTGCACTTCGCTGCTGCCCTGAATGGCGTGCAGGCCGTCGCGTAACCATTGCACCACCGCACCGCCCACGAACACGCTGCCTTCCAAGGCGAATTCCGGTGTGGCGCTGGTTTGCGCGGCACTGGTGGTGATTAGGCCGTTGTGCGAAGTCTGAAACACACTGCCGGTGTGCATCAGCATGAAGCAGCCGGTGCCATAGGTGTTCTTTACCATGCCGGCCTGGAAACATGCCTGCCCGAAGAGGGCGCTTTGCTGGTCACCGGCGACACCGCCTATCGGGATGGCATGACCGAGGAGCGTAGGACTCAATTCGCCAAAGTAAGATGCGGAGGGTTTCACCTCAGGCATCAGGGTGGCGGGGATGTTCAGCGCCGAGAGCAGTTCAGCGTCCCACTGGTTGGTGTGCACATTGAACAGCATGGTGCGCGACGCGTTGCTGACATCGGTGGCGTGCACCCGGCCTTCGGTGAGCTGCCAGATGAGCCAACTGTCAATGGTGCCAAAAGCCAGTTCACCTTGTGCTGCCTGCGCGCGCGCGCCAGGCACGTGGTCAAGAATCCATTGAAGCTTGGTACCGGAAAAATAGGCATCCACCAGGAGGCCGGTCTTGTCTCGGATGGTGTCTGCCAGTCCTCGAGCGCGCAATTCCACGCAGGCGGGCTCGGCACGCCGGTCCTGCCAGACGATGGCATGGTGAATGGGTACACCCGTCTTGCGGTTCCACACCACGGTTGTTTCGCGCTGGTTAGTGATGCCCACCGCCCTGATTTGAGTGGGACTGATACCGGCTTTGGCAAGCGCTTCCCGAGCGGTTGCGAGTTGCAGGCGCCAGATTTCCTGGGCATCGTGCTCCACCCAGCCGGGTTGAGGGTAAATCTGGGTCAGTTCATACTGGGCAATAGCGATCGTTCTGCCCTGGCGGTCAAAAACGATGCTGCGTGAGCTAGAAGTGCCCTGGTCAAGTGCCAGCAGATAGGTCATGGAATGCGTTTCGAAAGAGGGTGAGTTGTTGAAGGGCCCAGATTAGTCCAGACATACTTCCAGTCGCACGTTGGCATCGGTCAGCAGTGCAGGAAATGGGTTCGGGGGTACAGCATCGGTGAAAAGGCGATCAATCTGTGGAAGTGTGGCCGCCGCCACCATGGCTGGGCGATTGAACTTGCTGGCATCCGCTGCCAGCCAGACTTCGCGTGCGTGCTCGATGATGGTTTGGGTCACTTTGACCTCCCGAAAATCGTAGTCGCGCAAGGTTCCGTCGGATTCAATGCCGGAGATGCCGATCAGCGCGATGTCCACTTTGAACTGGTGGATGAAGTCCACCGCAGCCTCGCCCACTATGCCACGGTCTCTGGGTCGAACCACACCGCCGGCAACGATGACCTCACAGTCCGGATTGCTGCACAGAATGGCCGCCACGTTGAGGTTGTTTGTAATGACGCGCAATCCCTTATGGTGCAGCAAGGCTTCGGCGATGGCTTCAGTGGTAGTGCCGATGTTGATGAGCAGGGAACAGTGGTTTGGCACCTGCAGCGCGATGGCGCGTGCGATGCGGGCCTTGCCTTGTGCGTGCAGGTTCTGGCGTTGAGGGTGTGCGATGTTTTCTATCGTCGAACTGGGGACGCGGACACCACCGTGAAAGCGCGTCAGGGTGCCCGCTTCAGAAAGTCGCTGCACATCGCGCCGCACAGTCTGCAAGGTCACCAAAAGCTCATCTGCGAGTTGCTCCACCGTGGCCGAGCCGCGGCTACGGACGACATCGATCAGCTTGATCTGACGGGGATTGAAGTTCACGGTGTCGGCATGGGCATTCAGGTTGCTCAACTTTAAAGCGAATCAAAAAGAAAGTGTTAGGGGAAAACCATAATCAATACCGAAACAAAAGGAGTAATAATGGAAAAGTAACGAAAAA
>CAIPGC010000168.1 GCA_903864505.1 uncultured beta proteobacterium
GTAAGCGCCCGACCAGCACCCTATTGACGTCAATGCGTCGATGGGTTAAGGCGCTCATTGACGTTGGCGACATCGAATGCAGCAGGATCAAATGAGCCACCAGCCCATTGCTTGAGCTCTTCATGCTCAGGGTTTTGCGGGTCCGCCAATGCCTGCAGGAACTCGGCGTAACCAGGGGCGCCACCGACATCTTCTGGCGGACAAGCATTCTGTCCATCCAGACAGGTCGCTTGGGAGATTGGGGCATCAAGGTTGATGATCTTTTCAACCTTAACTTTGTGACTCCAGTTATCACCGTAATCGTAGACGTACACAAACGTCTTGCGTGAGCCCAGCGCCTGACGCAGCGTCACCGACGATTCATTCAACACGCCATCGGGCAGTTCCAGGCCAGGCTCCACACGCGCGTAATTGGCGTCAGCAAAGATGAACTCATGGATATGCCCACCTTGCCAACCCGTGCCAAACAGCAGTACGCCGTGAAGCGTTGACAGTTTGATGGTGGCTGGAACCACAAAGCGCCGCCACACCTTGGGCACAACCCATTCGAGCTCGACGTAAAGTTGGTAGGCCTGTAGGGCTTGGCTTGCAGTGGCGCCACTTTTGCTGGAGCCGACTTTTCTGGGCCGGTTTGGCAGTTGGTATATCTTGGCAGTCATAGCTTCCACTTTACCTAAACTGGCGAGCCAACTTCCCCGCTGTTTGCTGCTTCAGGCTGCGCGCAGCAGCTCCGGTGCGCCCGCCCAACGGGAGTTGAGCTTGTCAGCAACCACCCACGGCAACAACTCTGCAACCCGGTTGATGGGATGCTCGGCAATGCAGCCCAGCACATAGCGCAGGTAGACATACGGATCAATGCCATTGAGTTTGCAACTGCCAATCAGGCTGTAGATGACTGCAGCGCGCTCACCGCCTGCGTCCGAGCCGAAGTGCAAATAGTTCTTTCTGCCCAGCACGACTGAGCGCAAGGCGCGCTCAGCGGCGTTATTGTCCATCTCGATGTGTCCGTCGTCCACGTAACGGCTCAAGGCGCTCCAGTTGCTCAGCGAATAAGCAATGGCCAGCGCCATGGGTGACTTCGCCGACAGATGACCCAAAGCGTTATTGAGCCAGCGATGCAATTCATCCAGTAGTGGTCGCGATCGCTGTTGTCGTTGCCGACAACGTTCATCGGCTGGTTTACCCCGGATTTCCTTCTCTATGGCGTACAGCGCGCCAATGCGCTCAAGCGCCTGGTGAGCCAGGGTGGAGGGCACGCTGGCTTGGCGCTCGTGGATTTCATAGTACTTTCGTCTGGCGTGCGCCCAGCATGCTGCTTCCACAATTTGGCCATCGGCAAAGAGACGGTCGTAGCCAGCATAGGCGTCGGCCTGCAAAACACCGCTAAAACCCCTCAGATGGCGCAATGGATTCTCCCCTTTGCGGTTCGGTGAGTACTCAAACCAGACGGCCGGTGGTGCGGCGTCACCACACGGTCGATCATCGCGGACGTAGACCCACAATCTGGCGGTCTTGGTTTTTCCTCGACCGGGACTGAGCACCGGCACCGGCGTGTCATCGGTGTGGATTTTGTTGGCACTCAGGACATATTTGCGTACCGCATCAGCCAATGGCTGCAGCAGTGTGGCGCAGCCCGCCACCCAGTCCACCATCGTGGAGCGGTCAATCTCAACGCCTTCGCGTGCATAAATCTGGCTTTGCCGGTAGAGCGGCAAGTGATCGCAGTATTTGCCCACCAGCACATGGGCCAGCAAGCCCGCACCGGCCAGACCCCGTTCAATAGGGCGACTCGGTGCGCTTGCCTGTGTGATCGTATTGCAGCCAACGCAGGCAAACTTGGGGCGTATGTGACGGATGACCTTGAAGCTGCCGGGTTCGTACTCCAGCACCTCGGAGACGTCCTGCCCAATCTCGCGCAAACCAGCACCACAGGCACTGCAGGTGCAGTTTGGTGAATCGGTGTGGATCACGTCTTCACGTGGCAGGTGTTCTGGCAGGTGGCGCAGCGTGGGTCGTGTCCTTTTGGAGCTGCGATTTTTGCGGGCGTCTTCAATATCTGTGACGTTGTCGCCTTGTGGTGCATCGCCGCTTTCAACTGCGCTGGATATCGGTGTCAGTGCTGCGCTGAGCAGCTCCAGTTGCAGTGCCGGGTTGAGCATTTGCTCGCTGGCGCGCCCATAGCGCATGCGCTTGAGATAGCAGAGCTCGATTTTGAGCTTCTCTATGGTCAATCGCAGGGTCCTGAGTTCGAGGTCGCGCTGCACCACACCCTGTGTCAAGGTGTCGATTTTTTGCAGCAAGATTTCAGAGCTCATGAGGGTGACTTTGACAGCAAAAAAGCCTCTTGAACAGAGTACTTTCACTGTCAACGAAACCCACACTTCATGCAGTGAATCTGGCTCTCATTTGAGGGCTAAAAACGCATTCGCAACCGAGCGCAAAAACCTACGCGGCAAGCGTTGGTTGCCAGGTTCGAACCGGCATTCTCCAGTCGATGCCTTCGAGCAGCATGGACAACTGCGCCGGGGTCAGTGCGACCGATCCGCTGTCGGCCTGTGGCCAGATGAAGCGACCTTTCTCCAGGCGCTTGGCAAACAGGCACATGCCCTGGCCGTCCCACCACAGCAGCTTGATGATGTCGCCACGTTTGCCTCGAAAGACAAAGATTTGGCCCGAGAACGGGTCCTGGGTCAGTGCGTTTTGCACCAAGGCCGCCAAACCATCAAAGCCGCGGCGCATGTCGGTCAGTCCCGCTGCCAGCCACACGCGTGTTCCGCTGGGCACCCCAATCATGAAGCTTCTCTCAAGGTTTGTAGGACGCAGCGTACGCTGTCTTGGTCAACGCTGCCGCGTAGTCGCACGCGGGCACCACCCAATTCAATCTCGATTAGGCCGCAAGGGGTGGCGCGTGGTGTGGTGGCTAGACCAGGCGCTGGCGTGTTCAAGGCGCTCATTGGTGGCAGTGGCTCCATCGTGACGGGCAGGAGCACAGCAGCATGCCCGGGCTTGGCCGGTGTTGGAATGCCCAGTTGCTGGCGCCTCCACTTGAACACGAGGTTGGCATTGACGCCGTGCTCCAGTGCGATAGATGCGACCGAGGCACCGGGTTGTTTCGTGAGAGCGACCAGCTTGCGTTTGAACGCCATACTGTGTCTGCGTTTGTTGCCTTTGGCGCCGGATTGTGGAGAGTCCATGGTGTGCACTTACCTGAGTTGAGTGCACACCATCAGGGTCTGCAGCTCGCCAGATACTGCACGACCAATCAGCCGCGTGCAATAAGGGTATCAGTCGGGCGCTTACCCTTGAGGATGCAAGATCGGTATACGAATCGGTTCTGGCTGATAGCCCGTGTGATGCGGTTGCCCTACACAGGCTTGGTCTGACCATTTGGCAACATCCGGAGAATGCTTGATAAAAATTTATCAGACGAACGTCGTCTATCCAGGGGGCCATCCCAACTACCGGACCTGATCAGTGGCGGTGCTGCAGTCACTGAAATCATCGCTACGCTGCCGGCAGTCAGGCCACTGATGCCAATGTCGGTACGTATTTCAACGTGCCCCTCAGTCCGTCAAGTCAATGCACGCCAAGGAGATGCTATGGATGCCTCTCTGCCCACGGGGACGGTACAAAGGGTGTAAACCCGCTCTGACAGGTGAGAGGCTCACTGCGTTGCGCCAGCGGGTTGCCAGCGGTGGCAATAAGACCGCGCTGGCACGGGAACTTGGAGTCTCTAGGCAGACTGTCTATGCAGTGATCAGCGATGATGGATACACGAACGCACCGTATGTTTTGACCGTCGCCAAAGGGCTGTAAGCGGGTACTAAAAATGGCAATTGACGACCTGCAATCCAGTCATTGTGATAAGCGAATAGTCTGGCCATGTCTTGCTGCCGAGCGAGAAATTGAAGTGTGCCAACTTTCTCATATGTGGCACAATCTTTCTGTTCTCGTGAATGACGGTATAGGCAATCCGGTTGAAAGACCGGCACGCAAAGCCACCGGCCTAAGGCACTAAATAGCTATGGCAGCGGGGTTGCCGATGTGCATTTACTTCTTCGAGGTGAATGAACTTGCCAACAGATCAACGCATATTTGTGAGTTCTAGTTATGGCATACGAAATCATTTGGCAAAAGGATGGACTTTACTGCCACATGCACGGCAGAGTACCGATATCTGAAATCGTCAGGTCAATTGAGGATGAAACAGCAGATCCTCGCTACAACTTCGCAAGTTACCGCATAACCGACTTTCTCCATGTTTCAGATCACAACGCGACACTTGCGGATGCTGAAGGACTATCGACCATCGACGCAGTTCGCAAAGAATTAAACGCTAACTTGCTTGATGCAATCTTGGTGACTGACCCCTTCATTACGAAATTGGTTGAGCATTGGGTTGCAACAAATGAGCGACCCGATCAAATCGGAATATTCATAAATTTGGACGATGCCAAGGTTTGGTTAAGCGGGCGGCTAGGCAAGAATATAGATTGAGCTAGGCGAAGCCCTGAAGTCGCGGTTCGCGAAAGACTGCGCTGCAATCACGAAATCCCGTAACGGGCTGAGTGCGGACATCTAGGGCTCCGATTCGTCGGGGCCTTCTTTTGTGCGGGAGCGGTGTGTCGATCCTGACCCTCGCCGACGGCCGGGGATCAAGAACGGTTCAGAACTTTCGCACTTGAAGTGGCAAAGTCCGAAGGACTCCCAGCCGTGCTCGCCAGATTGGGCTTCCACCCGCTCCATCCATCATTGCGCGAGAAACTCTCTGGTTTCGCACCATCCCTATCAATCTATCTGAGTAAATTGCAAATCCAAACCGAGCGATTCATCGTCAACTTCTGTGGTTCCGCGCAAATCGTTAGATTGCGATCCTTGGTGGTCCTCGCTTGATCGAGGCGTATGGATAAAGCTCAATGGAGCTGGTACCGTCGGCTCCTGCCACAGGTCCCATGCCTCATCGCTGTTTTCGACAACTTCAGATTGAGGAAATGGTCGCTGAACTAGCCGCCGCTCTTTAAAAAAAATCTCCACAGTATTGTGTTCGCTTGACGCTAGCCTGTTCAATTGTTTTGGCACGATTAGTCTCCCCGGTTGTACGTTACGCAAATCCGAATCCAAATTGAAAACTCCCGAAACCGTTGACACCGAACATCGGAATAGTCGGCTCATGGTTTTACCGGAGGAACGACTTTCTTCTTATTGACTATGGGTTTAGCCTTTTTTGATCTTTCTCGGGTTTCTTCCGCCTCCATAGAGTTCTTTCCTTGCATTCCCCCCTGAGTGACATCTCTAGGGGAAACTATCCCCTTCGCGACCACTGGCTTTGGAGCGACAGCTTTTGAACTGTCAGTTTGTGCAAAAACTGCAGGGGCGACAGAGAGCGACGATAAAAATGCAGTTGCGGCTATCAAAGCGATCTTGAACATACGAGTTTCTCCTGGTATTGGCCATATCGACCGGGTATGAGAACGGAGTCCGTAATTGCCTTTCATTTGAGCAATTTTGTGGCTTCGCCAAAAGAACGTCGCGCTTGGGGCACGGTCTCTCAGCAATCAGTTGATAGCCTTTGCGGAAGATTGTCAAAGACCCCAAAAATATGAAACCAATGTTTCATATTTAAATTATCGAAGAGCACTCAACCATTGGGTTGCGAACGGGAGAAGGCGAGATTCGCGCCGCGATGGTCGAGGCCGACGTGGTCGAGGTGATGATCTCGCTGCAGGGGCAGTTGTTCTTCAACACCCAGATTCCGGCCTGCCTGTGGTTCCTGACCAAACAGTAGGCTGTTCGCAAGGGTGAAGTTGCTTATTGTCGATGCGCGCAAACTCGGCAGCATGATCAGCCGGGTTCAATGCGAGTTCACCGATGAAGTCATCAGCCGGATTGCAGACATCGTAGCCACCCTGCGCGACACCCTGCTGCCGCGCTTGATCTCCGGCCAATTGCGGCTACCAGAGGCACAACCCGCTGCCGACGATGCGCTGGTGTGAACCTAGCGCCCACAGCCACTATGCTTTTGATAGCTGCTTACGCAAGTTTCACGAAGGCTAAATGCCAATTTGATGCCCAGATGCGTGCCGAAACCCTCAGCATCGGGGACAGCCGGTGCCCTTTACCAGCAGCTTGTGGCTATGTGTATAAATAACTGGATTTTCTATACACATCCAGCCTATCATGTAAAGAATTCCTAAATCGCTATACACATCGACCCTTTTCCGAATGAAAGGCGGTCAAGTTAAACGTGCCTCACACGCGGACTCGCTGCACGCTCCATTCAATGTAAATGAATACCGCTGAAACATCCGATGAGCAATTGGCGCTCCTTTACCGAGGGTTACACCAAGTTTGCTCGGCAATCGTAAATAGCGCGAGCGAGGATGAACTGTTCCCAAGAATTTGTGAGGCAGCGGTGAATTCAGGTCCCTTTCGGCTCGCCTGGATCGGCATGGTAGAGGATTCAACTGGTGAAGTAAGGGTTGTAGCCCAATGTGGTGACGGTTCGGAATATCTTGACGGTCTCTCGGTATCAACCAATCCGGGCAGCCAATTTTCGAGGGGTCCGTCAGGTACTGCCATCCGTGAGGGTCATGCAGTGTGGTGCCAGGATTTCCAGAGCGACCCAACGACAGAGCCTTGGCACGAGCGTGGCATGAGATTCGGTTGGTGCTCATCTGCCGCCTTACCGCTTTTTCGGGACGGTCGGGCCGTCGGTACGCTTACTCTTTACGCTGGCACAACCAATGCATTTACCGAGCAAGCGCAAGAATTGCTTTCTGCGACTGCACGCGACGTTGACCATGCATTGAAGCTGTTCTCAATGGAGACCTTGAAAGACAAGGCATTAGAGGACCTCAAAATTTCCTTTAAGCGTTTGCATCGAAGCTGGTTGCAAACGGTGGAGATGACAACGGCGATCACTGAAACACGTGACCCATACACGGCAGGGCATGAGCGGCGTGTGGCTGAGATTGCAGTCGCAATTGCAATTGAAATGGGGTTTGACACCGGAATACTTGAAGGGATAACGGTCTCTGGCTACCTGCATGACTTAGGAAAAATTGGCGTACCCGTAGAAATACTTGCAAAACTAGGAAAACTTAGCGCGCCAGAATTTGATTTGGTCAGGGTCCATTCGGAGATGGGTTACAAAATTCTGAAAGAAGTGGATTTCCCTTGGCCGGTTGCTGAAGTTGCCTACCAGCACCACGAGCGCCTGGACGGAAGTGGCTACCCGCGTGGGCTAAAGGGCGACGAGATTCTGCCCGAGGCGCGCATCATTGCGGTCGCAGACGTGGTCGAGGCGATGGCTTCGCACCGGCCCTACAGGGCAGCACTTGGTATAGATAAGGCGCTGGCGGAGATCGAGCGCGGGCGTGGCACGACCTATGATCCTAGGGTAGCCGATACCTGCCTGGCCCTATTCCGTGAAAAGGGCTTTCGGATTCCAGACTGATCGCCGGACCGCGAACGGCAGCATTCGGGCGAGCAATTTGAACATCAGTATTACCGCTTTCGCTGCACAACGGGTATTGACCACCCTGGGCTACAGCCGTCTGATCCAATTCGATGGACGATTTGTCACTACAAATTCCTGCCATGTTAGGACAGGTTATGCGACTACAGGTTCTGGCTCAAAACCAAAATTGATCGCTTCAAGAATCATGCTGATGTTGGCGATACTCAATTCGCCTGCGTAGTTTTGATGAACCCTGCTTTGTGTTTTGTGTGCATGACCCACAATTGGCTCACTGCTCAGACCATCGCCCGGCTGGCCAGTAAGTGTGTTTTGCGCCCTGTTCACGATGGTGCTCCTGAATGCGTGCATCCCGACAATTCGCTTGAACGGTGTTTCGTCTCGTAGGCCGATAGATTTCAAGAATTGACAAAACCACTTTTCAGCCTGAGTGCTGGCGCGATCATTAACCGGGTTCCATGCCGGAAAAAGCAGCAAAGAGTTCTTCTTTTGCTGGGTCTCGACGTAATTCAACAGTCCTAGGTAGACCGACCAAGTTCTATAAACCCTGCACAGAAAAAGCGGAAAAAGCGAAAGATGAGGATTCATGCGGGTTTCACCCCGGTTTTGACCCTTCGCGGAATATGCGAAATAACCCTTATTACGCAAACTTCGCAGAACACCAAAACACCCCGCAAACCCGCATGGATGTTGATAGTTCGCATATTTCGCTTAATTCTGGCGGTGATTCTGCTGATGTGGTCGAGGGGTCTATATGAGCGTAGAAACTCTGATTCGCAAAGCCCTCGACAAAGGTGTGAAGCTGTACCTTGTGGATGGCCAGATCAAGTACAAAGGTCATCGCGATGCCGTGGCCGAATTACTCGAACCACTGCGCCAGCACAAAGCTGACCTGTTGCGCTGGTTACAGACACCGGCTAATGACCCCACTCCAGTTGATCCTGGCGCATGGAAAGCTCTGGCGCAGGAATACCACACCCACCATTTCAATTGCCGGACCTGCTGTAACGCCGGTCAAGGCCGTGGCCTGCGCTGTGGCACTGGTGCTGCGCTCTGGAGTGCATATCAATCGGAGGTGCAGCTATGAAGCCAACATATCTTGACCGCCGCCGCGACGGACTGCGCCAGCAACTTGATGCCCTGCCCTACGCAGTCTGTAGTGATGGTGGGCACGCCGCCTTCTGCTTCATCGCTGCGGTACTCATGGCAAGTTGTTCATCGTGGCCTGCCGGACCCTGATGCCCTGCCTACCCATCACAGCCACTTCATTCATATTTTCAAAGGAGCCACAAATGGCGAAAACTCTCACTCTCGAACAGGCGGCGAATAAACGCCGCGCACAGCAAGGCATCGAAGCCTACCGTCAAGGCATTGTCGCCACAGCCAACGCATCCGCTGTTGCTGAAGGATGTATGCCGCCTTCAATGGGCAGCATGACCAGACCGCAGATGCATGAAGCATTGCGCATCGCAGCGCAAATCAAAGTAACCACAAAACCCAAGAAAGTGAAAGCAAAATGAAAACAGTACAAGACCATCCCGGCTACGCCGAAGCCGCCGACCTCCTGCAACGTCTGCAAGACAAGCACACAGAATTGACGCAGGAGCAGCAAGAACTACTTGCACAACTGCGATTCAAGGAGCCAGAGCAGGTTGCCTACCCTAGTGACCAGGATCGTGCCTTGGCCGTGCTGGAGGGCAAGCCCATGCCATCAGGCAGGGTAGGCATCATTGACGATCTGCGGGACCGTGAGCTTGCCATTCGTGGTGAGCTTGAGATTTTGAATGCAGCCCTTCGCACGCAACCGCAGACAGTAGAGCAGCAACGTACTGCCGCACGCGCTGCTGCCCTGGCGTTACGAAGCAAAGAACTGGCGAAGGTCAGCAGGGCATGGGAAGCTGCCGAGGATGCGTTACGCGCTGCCCTGGCAACAGAAGATGCACTGACCAACGATCTGCTGGATGGTGGCTTTGGATATCGGTTCCCAGCAATCACATCACCAGCATGGTTGAACCGTGACCATGCCAAGGCTGAACTGATGGCCTAACTGGTAGGGGTGGGGGGCCAAACGAAGTCTGGAGGACTCATCCGTCCGAAACCACACGGCTCCGCACGCGGACAAAATACCGTCCGTACAGCTTTTAATCATATGAAATATCAGATTTGCCAAGGGAAACGCTCAACTTGATTTGAATCTGTATTCAGCAAATCAAATGACCCACCGGGGGCTATCCGAAGTAGCCGACCTCCCTGGAGCAATCCGGTCAGATCGGCTTGTTTTATCGCATTCGCCCAATTTGACCCCCCATTGATCCGTTGTGCGTACATCCGCACGCGAGGTGTAGACTGACGAAAAAAATGGGAGTGATTATGGTATTCGTAAGAATTGCAGTTCTACTGTTCTTGGTCGCATATAGCTACAGCATGGGACAAACTCCATCCGGCCAACTTAACGATTTTGGTCGAATCGTATCCATGTCGTTCTTCTTGGCAGCACCAGCCCTGTATCTGTTGCCAACTTTTGAGGCATATGGAAAGAGTCACAAAAATTCCACCGCTATAACTCTTGTAAATGTCTTCTTAGGATGGTCCATCATTGGCTGGATCGTTGCTCTGGTGTGGGCCATAAAAAGACCGGAGACTCAGATAGTGCAGGTTGTCCAAGAGGAGGTGCCTGTTGCTCCCAAGCCAGAGAAGGCCATGAAGACATGCCCACAATGCGCGGAAGATATTCTTGCGGCAGCGATCAAGTGCAAGCATTGCGGAAGTGACTTGCGGGTTCAATCCTGACATTCTTCAAGTTTGAGACTTGACCACTGAACCGGACTATTTGGCCCTCATGCGTTGACTCAACGGAGCAACCTTCAAGGGCAATGAACTTGGTCGATTAAGGTTCTTCGTGGTAGTCGCGCAGGTAGCGCTCACGCAGACCTTGGCACATACCCTTGAGAATCACATCCTTGTCGTACTGCGTCTTGGATGGATGGTTCGCCTCTGCGATACAGGCGTTGTAGGAGTTTTTCCACTGCTCCTTCTTTGGGTCAGAAGAACTGGGCCTTCCACCGGAAACCAACATCATCAGAAAAAATAAAATTGCCGCCGCGCCAATCACACCAGCAAAAATACTCTTGACCCAGTTGCCTTCTTCATCTTTTTCTGTCATGACCTGCGCTCCCTGAATTTATGGGTGCAAGTCTCGGATGCTGGTGCCGCTGCGTCTATCCCCCAAACGGGGGAATTTCTGCACTTTTGCAGATCATTGCAAAGAACCGTCTCGGTACACCATCATTCGCCGCAGTTTGTCTAAATTCCTCAACGAATTAGACACTTATTAGACACCGCCAATAAAAAAGCACCTAGCGTTTCCGCTAAGTGCTTGATTTCATTGAGATAAGTTGGTGGAGAGGAGGAGGATCGAACTCCCGACCTCTGCATTGCGAAGGCTGGGTTACTAGGCATTATTCCTCCATTAATGCAGTGGTTTACCTTGAGAAGTATCCATTAATGTCCTAAACTGTGCATCATTGTTTAGGACACTTTTAGGACACTAGCATGGGAAAGCGCATTGACACTGTTGATGGACGCAACCGCCTTGACCCCAGAACCCCTCCGTACTGGCAGAAGGTTACTACAGGTTGCCACGTAGGTTTTCGCAAGATGAGCGCAGGATCAGAGGGGTCATGGTTGGCGCAAGCCTATGACTCCAGCACCCACAAGCAGACGCGCCAGAGTTTGGGTGCACTGGATCACTTGCCGGCCCATCAGCGATTTGATGCAGCCAAGAAGCAAGCCGAAGCTTGGTTTGAACATCTAGGGCGAGGCGGCAGCACCAAGGTCATTACAGTCAGGACCGCTTGTGGAAACTACGTTAGTCGATTGCGGGAGTCCGGTGCGGAAAAGAATGCCGATGACATTGAGGCACGGTTTAAGCGGTGGATCATCAACGACAAGATAGCTGACTTAACGTTGCCTAAGTTGACTAGGAAAGCAGTCGATGACTGGCGTAACAGGCTGGCGAATACACCGGTGGTAGTCAATCCATACGCCAAGGTGCCCAAAACCAGAGTACGCGCAGCGTCCTCCCTCAATCGTGATATGGCTGCATTCAGGGCCGCGCTAAACAGTGCCCACGATCACGGCGATATAACCACAGACCTAGCTTGGCGGGTCGCACTAAGGGCAGTGGAGCACGCGGATGGTAGGCGCGACACTTACCTTGACAAGTCGCAGCGTGCAAAACTGATATCAAAAGCATCTGCCGATATTGGGGCATTCCTGCACGGACTCTCGTTAGTACCGCTCCGGCCCGGAGCATTAGCTTCTCTGACAGTGGCTAACCTCAATATTCAGCTTGGGGTGCTAACTGTAGGCAAAGATAAGGCAGGGCGGGATAGGAAGATAAAGCTTCCGCCAGACACAGCTAAATTCTTCGCTGAGCAAGCAAGGGACAAGTTACCAGCAGCAGTACTACTGTCTCGCGCCGACGGAGCCGAGTGGAATAAGGACTCATGGAAGAAGCCTATAAGGGCAGCGGCAGTAGCTGCAGGCCTGACCGATTCAGTGACCTCTTACACCATCAGACACTCTGTGATCACAGACTTAGTCTCCATCGAGAAACTGGACTTGTTGACTGTAGCCCAGCTAAGCGGAACTAGTGTTGCGATGATAGAGAAGCACTACGGTCATCTTCGCGCAGATCATGCGTCTAAGGCACTAGCAGGCCTAGCGCTGTGAACCTGCAATATTCAGGTGAGGTGATTGCATCTCACAGCTATTTGAATTGGCTGCACGTTCACGTTTGCTACTTCTGAATCGTAGATCGGTGACGTTTAAACGCCTGAGAAAATATCCTCTGTATCGTGCTCATAAATGCGGATTTTTCGTTGACTCGTGTCCTAGGTAATCCGTAAAATTCCCACATGGTTACAAAGATGTGACTAGCCATTGCAGGAAGCGCTGTTCCACACCCAGCGCTTCTTTTGAAAACTACGAGTTGGCTGCGTAGTAAATGAAGTGGACTTCCACTCTCGTGGAAGATAAAGAGGCAACCGAAATCCATAGTTGCCAACAGGTACCAGAGGTTGTGTAGCAGAGCGCTATGCATCCTCTTTTTTTTGCCTGCATAGCGCATTTTCTAAGGAAAGAAGATGTTCGCTGACACGCCCAGTCCCATAGTTCTACTCCGCTGCAAGGCAGTGCTACAGCGGACCGGCCTGACCCGGTCCTGTCTCTACGCACTTGTTTTTAAGAGTGCTTTTCCTCGCCCCGTAAAGATAACGGCAAAGGCCGTTGCATGGCCCTCAGACCAAGTTGACGCTTGGATGGCGGAGCGTATTGCAGCCAGTAAGTCTGATTCATAGGAGATGACCATGACCTATATCCCAGACAACAAAAAAGCGCCTGAACCAACCACGACACAGGACGCTTTCTTGACCAACACAGACGAGTCTGATTATCCCTCTGAATCGCTCCACAGTAAATGCCACAGCGCCGCATCGCGCTTGGTACTGGCAGGCTTCACGGTCCAATCGACACAGGGCGGTGGCTTCAACGTCATTCGCATTGACTGGGGTCAGTGCCGCCACTGCAAAGATGAAGCGGAACTGGTGAGCTTTGCGCAGAAGTTGGGGGTGCAGAAATGAAGTGCCTCACACCAATATTTGATCAAATACCACCCGAGTTGTGCGCTCTGTCGCGCTGGGTCTGCTGGAAGAGAGATAAGGTTCCATATTGCGCATCGGCAGTCAATAGCACTGCAAGTCCTACTGATCCAGATACTTGGGAGGGCTATGACCAAGCCAAGACCGCATACGAAGAAGGCGGATGCAAGGGAGTGGGATTCGTCCTTAATGGTGATGGCATTGTTGGGATTGACATTGATCACTGCGTGATTGACGGCAAGCCCTTAGATGCTGCCATGAAGATCATGGATGACATCGGTTGCCAGTACGTTGAACTGTCCCCGAGCGGGACAGGACTTCACGGTTTTGGGTATGCACATGCAGTCCCTACAACCGGCAGGAGAGGTGTTATCAACGGTGTCCATATAGAACTCTATTCGTGGGGCCGGTACCTAACCATGACGGGGCACGCCCTGAAGGCTGGGCCTCTGGCCCATCTTAGTGGATACCTTCGCATCTATGACCAACTTCGGACATCAATACCTACAGAAGAGACAGAAGTAATAGAAGCAACTGAATGCAATACTTCTATCTCCTCCGTATCAATTGAACTGCCAAGTCACCTGACTCCGACTACCGTAGGACAAAGAAACAAAAAAATATTCGAATTGGCAAGGCACCTTAAGGTTCGGTACCCGGATGCTAGTTTCGCCGAACTGAAGCCAGTTGTTAAGGAATGGCATAGACGGGCGTTGCCCGTCATTGGTACAAAGGACTTTGGCATCTCATGGGCAGAGTTCAAGACAAGTTGGCGCAGCGTCAAGTATTTCCCTGAAACACTTACAAGATTGCTAGTTGATCTTCCAAAGTTACCGGTTAACTGCCCAGCATCAGAGTACGGCCCTAAAGGTCTGCTCCTGTTTCAGATATGTGTAGGTTTGCAAGAACATGAAGGTGCAAAACCATTCTTTATCTCAAGTCGCAAGGCTGGTGAACTAATCGGGTGCCATGCTTCTGACGCAGCCAAACTGCTAAAAGCGTTTTGCATTGATGGCCTTATCGAGGAAGTATCTAAGGGGGTAGGTAAAGTTGCCAGTCGGTACCGGATAGTGAAAGCAGTTTGAGGATTTTGCGGTGGTGGAATGTTGGCACATACGGACAACAACGCTGCCTTGGTATGCCTGCATGGATCAACCGCGTTTAATCTTGCTGGCGAGGGCTGCAAATCGATTCTGTGCGGGTACGGTCCATTCGGGTGATCATGGGACACCGCAAGACCGTCATCGACTTTGAGCAGAAGCTCCAGACTCTGATATCACCATCAGTTCGGACTCACGTTTTGGCAGGTGGTAGCACTTCAGAATACGTCCAGTGCTGTCTTTGTACTGACCTAAGAATTTAGGCGATTGAATTCCGGGGTGCTTTGCGATCTTTACCATGAAGTTGTCGGTCACAGGACAGATTGACGACTGTTGCGAACCAACAGAAACAGAACCACTGAGCGTCTAGGCTGAGGTCAATCCATGTGAGTCCACCAGCTTTAGATGAGCACTGAGTTCCCTGCGCAGTTGCTCCGCAGATACCGCAGTGACCTCCCGTTCAGGCTTGGGCTGGAACAACCCTGCAGCCTTACCGATTAACTCCAGTGCTTTTATCTTGGAGCCTTCCTGTTTAAACGTTCTGGCACACCGCAGCAATTGCACCATCACAAACCGTTTCATTGCCTCCGGATCATCAAGCAGTAACTCAGGATCAGTTTCCTGATGGTCACGCAGTGCCTTCTGGACACGCTGGTCTTTCAACAGTCTGGATGCAGATGTGCTGATACTGGCATCGGTTGAGGAGTCACCGGGATATGCATCCCGGTAAGCCTGTTTATGTGTTTCCCCTCTAGAAATGCCTTCCACGAAGGCTCTCTGTGCTGCTGTCAATGGCCTAACTGGGGTGTCCTGCTGCGCTCTAGGAGCGCTTACTGATTGGCCTGTGTGGGTAGGTGCCCGTTCTGCTTCGCAGAGGTCTGAGCCGGGCCGGTAAGTGCTGGAAAGGTCTTCCTGATCGCCGATCAAAAGCGCAGATTGATACCTTGAATTTGCCAAATATTGCATACGCTGACCCCCATGAAAATCATGTTGCTTATGCCAACAAGAATCCTGAATGGGCTGCGCAATGTCGGTGGCATATTTTAAGACTTGCTCACTAAATGAACAAGTTACGTGCACTAAAGAGGAGCACCAACATCATGATCAAAGTGGACCCTCGCAAGATTCCCCGGCGGTTCAATCTGTGCTCTGACTCACTGCGGAATTAGCTTACACCCGCAGTGCTTACACTTACTTGCGTCACGAAGCACTAGCTCTCTGCAATCAGGACATTTGACATGAGTATTTGGATTTGGCCTGTTTGAGTAGTAATCCACCACAAGTCCCACCAGCGCAAAGAAAAGACCGAATGGCAGGGCAAAGGCAATTGAGGTTGCAACATCTCCACGTCCATTTCCCGGGTGTAGTAATCCTATGAACATCCCAGCAATAAACAGCCTGAGTGACCACTTCTTGTTGTTCATTTGTTCCCCTTGTTAGCCATGATCTGATTCAAATTCCAAAACCAGCGGCGCATGCGATACGCCTCTTAGCAGTAGCATTTACTTTCTGGCTTTAGAACTCCACTTGTTAACGATGATGATAGTGCTTGCCATCTGCTGGAACAATGGAAAATTGACTTGGAAGCGCTTCGACAAACTCTCTTGTGTCTCCTCTCCACGTCCACCCACCGCACAGAAAAAGTTGATGATCTTCTTGTCAAAATATGTCGGGTAGTAAACCCAAGCCATCCTTATCTTCATGCCTGCACGATCCATATCTTGGACAAACTTTATCCAAGCTGCTGGTTGACCATCAATCGTTGTCCTCGCCCCATTGATGTATGTGCTGCCCTTAGGCATGAAGTCCGAGAGGTTCTTTGGGTCAAACAAATCTGAAATATCAGCTTCAGATACTGAGTAACCGGTTTCCAGTGGAATGTCTCTTATCTCGAGTCCGCAGGACTCAAGTCCTCGTCCCGCGCTACTTGTAGCTAGGAGCAAGGTGTTAGGGCGTTTGCCACTTTCACCAACCCAGCTTTGCGGGTAGTCGAATGTTACTTCCAGTCCCTTTGCTTTTGGGTTGCCAGCGGTGCTGTAGCTGATTACCTTGCCTTCCATAAATTCAGTCCATGAGGTGGTCTGGCTTTGGGCGGAAGCAGAAAGCATCGCAAGAAAGCACCAGAAAGCCCAAAACGTAAGTGTCGTCTTGCACTTCGCGGGAAACCGCTGCAGAGGTAAAGAGTGTTTGTCAATCACTGCGTGTCCACTGAGTCCAAGTGTGCTTGCAGCTTGGGCAAACTTTATCCAAAGTCATGTTAGCTGGCGCTCGGCACTGTTGCTGATATCAACTGCAGTTGAGACTGGAATTTTTGATTTGCTTCTCCAGACTATCTATTCTGGTATTTTCAAGTCAAGCCTCAATTGCCTAGTCATCTCCATGACAGCACCTGCTGCATCCGGATCGCAATATTTCTCGCATAAGTCAAATACCCTCGCTATTCCAATCTTGGAGCTAGGATTGTCATGGCTCAGTAGGAAAACAAAAAAACTCCAGCATATATAGACTGCGGCTCGCTCACCGTTTCTGAAAAAGTCTCGTCCCGTCGACATGGCACTACTTTTTTGCTTCCTGAGGTGTTCCAGTACATCGTTATGTGAGGCCCTTCCCGTGACTATTTCCGACAGCCAATGTCTCATGGTGTTGGCAATTTGAGTTGTCCTTTGCTGCCTAATGTCGTTTGAGGCTTCAAAAGCCAAGTAGTTGATGCAATTAACCAAATCGTCGGTCACAAAGTCCACCGCTTTATTCTTTAGAAATCCAAACATAGAATGCTCCTCCTTTTAATTTGTAGACCGCGGCAGGCGCTTGTTACTCTTCTTCCGCCTTAGGAGCCACCCAAGCGCCAAAGCCATCAAGAACACAATCTTCATGTTGGTGAACAGGAAGTAGTCATAGCCCCCGATCATCACCAAAGCGAATGCGCGTGGGTTCATCTCCACACCCGCCAATGCCTGTAATCGCGTGTGACCAAGAAGGCTGCAAGAAAAAACAGAATGATTGTTACCAGCGCTTGGAGGTCATTGAGGAAAAGACCATATTCCCACAGAAGGTAGCAGACCAAGAATACAAAGCGCGGATTCATGTCAGCGTACCTAGCTCATTGCAAAAACGCGGGGTTTACTCAGTACTGGAGTAGATGGCGGGATTGAAACGTCGCCGGACAGGCATACAGCACCGCAAGCGGAATTACGTTGCTGCTCAATGATGAAGGTCATTGGATTCCCTGTAGCACATGAAGCCTGCGTTTGGGACAGTGTAGCAACCGTCATGTCGCAATGTCCAGCCACCTATGCAAAAAATGAATCAAAGTCCGCCAACGGTTAAGATTTCATGTTCCCACCCAGCATTAGATGCTGCGGTAGGCGCAAGGAGTATCAGGACCGCAAATGTCTTACTCTCGTCTATACGTAATCCCAATCTGGATCACATCATTTTCCATCGGGCCTATCCCCGGAATCTTGTTGGGAACTCTGTTTATCAGTGTTGCGATCCAAATGCGGAGAAAACTTCGTAGACGGGAAAAGTAAATGCTGCCCGTCAGCCAGCCTTTCAATCAAGGCCAACCACTTCTGCAATCAACTCTCCAACTGGCTGATCTTGTATGCACTCCATTCCATCATCGCCATGAATAGACACCTCTCCGTTGGCAAATGACCATACAACGGATGAACTCTCTCCTTCATACCAAGACGAGGCGCGAGTGCAATACTCCGCGCCGTCCTTGATGGACTGCCAGCGACGACGGCTTACTTTAATGGCGCTCTCCGCATCGTCATTCCCCCAGACTGCGGTGAGTTGTACATAGACTCTGGGTTTTGTAGTCTCTTTCTTCATGTGCGTCTCCCTCCTGAATACGGACATGTTAGCGGTTGACTGGATTTTTCTGCGTGTCGCAGGGTAGCCTGTCGCAGCAATTCCGGCAGTTCTTCCCGCCAATCTGCACTTCGTCGCATTCCCCGTGCAATCAGTGGCACCGACAACTACATTCTCTTCAACGGGCCGCAGTGGCCCAACACTGGAGAGAACAGATGACAACCACCAACAGCATTCGCATCGCAGCATTCACCGCCGCAATCGCCATGACAGCCCTTGTGCATGGAACCATGCTGTGGAGTTTTGACAGCGTGGCTCAGGAAGCAGCCCAGCAGTCATTCGTCACTGCTAAGGCGCAAACCATCACTGCTCCCCAGTCATAACCATGATCAGCTTCATTGGTTGGCTGATCCTGTTCATCCTCTGCTGGCCCATAGCGTTGCTGGCTCTGGTCGTGTGGCCCATCGTCTGGCTAATTTCAATCCCGCTGAGGCTGATCGGGATAGGGGTCGGTGCGGCGTTGGCGCTGATCAGGGCAGTGCTGTTCTTACCGGCGCGGGTGCTGGGTCATCGGGGCTAATTCGAGGGCAGCTTCGGGCTGGAAGCAGACAAAGACCTTGCTCCAAACCAGACGTGATATTGGACCGAGTCAATTAAGGTTTGTTGATGCGGCTAGACCAAACTTCGTTGGAAAACGAGGTCGCCCTCATCATACGTATAGAGCAATGGTAGTCTTTGCGTTTCGGTTTGGGCATAGCCAACCTTACGAAGCAGTGCACCGCTTCGAACATTTTGGGGATGTGTTGTAGCCCAAACGGTAGCAATACTATAGTTGTCGCGCAAATGGCCGTGCAGCCAGTACAACCCTTCGGTGGCATAGCCACACCCCCAAACAGCGGGTTTGAACAAAAAGGCAACTTCCGCAAGATTGTCGTGAACAGTGGCTTCGACTCGGCCGATAAGTTCCCCTGTTTCATTTAACCGGACTGCATAGTTGATCCAGTGTTCGCCAACACCATTCTCGCCGGGGCCAGCTAATGCCCTGCGAAGACCGAGGGTGAAGTCATCCCTAGTCGGCAGGCCTCCAATAAATGCGAAGACCTCTTCGTTATGCAGCACAGGGACAAGTTCCTCGACGTCATTTAGTGTGAGCGCGGAGTAGCTGGTCTTGGCTTTCATGCGTGTGAATCTCCTGACCTAAGCAACAAGTCAATACAAAAAAATATCGGCATCACTGATAAGCTTTCCGCGGATTAGAGCACCAGCCCGGATGACCGCTACCGCTGCATATCGGCAGCGGTGGACTGGTTGCAGTCCATAGGTTTCCAATTTGAGTGAGGACTCAGGCGTCACTGCGCCTAAAGGCTGCGAAACGCTCGACTGGAGATACTCACCGAGTTCTTGTCCGGGTCTTTCGCGTTGGCGAACTGATACCCATTTGCCTTGTGAACAGCACCAAACTTCAGCCCTCTTTCTGCTGCTGCAACGACGAAGGCTTCAACGTCTTCTACGTGAAAGGAGAGTTTCACACCGACTTGGCCCAATTTCACCGACTTTGCCGCTTGGTGGATAAGGATTCCGGCGCCACCATCATTTCCGTGAAGTTCAATCAAACCCTCAACGACCTCACCCGTCGTTTTGAAGCCGAAGTGTTCACTGTAGAAGGTGGCGGTCTTCTTTGTGTCACTAGCGTAGATGATGACTGTGCCAAGTGTTGACTTCATGTCTTCTGGTGTCTGGCATCTGTGATGCCTAACAAATGTGTAAATGCGAAATCTTACGAGAACTATAGTCCGAACGTGAATGACGGCTACCGCTGCAGTCCAGTCCTACTTGGCGAGTCCCTTACGATGTGAATCGACAGTACGGCTGATCAGCAAACTCGACAAAGGTGAGTTGTCTTGGTTCTGCATTTCACCTACGGTGTTGGTGTATACGGAACCACCTGACACTTTGATGCCACACAAACGGAACTTGGTGGCAGGATAAAGAGAGCGATGCATGCCACTGGTGGCTGCTGAGACAACGCCCTTGCCTGTGCCGCCAGTTCCCTTTGCTGATTTGCCGCAGTCTTTGCCGCCGCCGCTGTCGGCGACACCAGTGAGTATGGAACGTAGATCGGCATCGGACACAGAGCTTTCGGGTCAATGAACGAGACTGTCCCGCACTGAGATGCCTGATCGCACGGGGCATCAACTGCCAACAACCTAGCCTCAGCTTCCTTTGCATCCGCCAGACCGACTGCATGAAGGTAGGCGGTCAGATCAGTGCCACCCCCACCACATCCGGTCAGCACTACCAGCACCAACGTTATCGCTGCATACCGCATGATCACTCCCTATAGCCCGAACCAGCGTGGTCACCCGTCATATGGCACGACCCCACAGTGAATATTCGCACAATTTCTCTGCCAGAGTCTACAAATCGTGCTTCGCTCTGCGGTCAACAGTTGTTCATACCGATTCATTTCTGAAATCAGACTGGAGAGTAATGCATCGGGTTGACTTGCATCAATAGCTTGCAACTTCAGACTCAGAATCACCCGAATGGGGGATATTCATTGCACAGAACAAGGCATCAAATCAATCCCAGCACGGCTGAAAGGACGGTCATCGTTCCTTTTTGATACGTGTCAATGGCTCCATACATTTATAGGGGAGAAAAATCGTGAAGTTGCTTTCAATGGTATTGGCTACCGCGTTTCTGGTTGCTTGCGGTGGAGAGGTGGTGGTGGCTCTACAAGTACCGTGATTCCTCCGGCCCAGTCGGATTTAACTGTCACTGGCACAGCGGCAACAGGCAAAGCTATCGCAGGCGCTACTGTGACAGCTAAATGTCAAGTGGGAGGAGGAACAGGATCGACTAACTCTGACGGCTCATACTCCCTGTTGGTGTTGGGTGGAAAACTACCATGCCTATTGGAAGTTACAAATCCGATAGATGGATCAAAGCTTCATACCATTGCGATTGGAACGGGAAATTCAGCGGTTGCAAACCTAACCCCGCTTACTGAAATGCTGCTTGCGCGAGTGTTGCTTAAGAGTCCAGCTACCGCGTACGCAGCCTTCGATCCAACTGCACTCGCAAGCATCACAAGTAGTGCGCTGTCCACTGCGCAGGCCGATCTAACAATTGCATTGGCTGGAACGGTGGACATTAGTTTGCTGTCAAACCCAGCAACTACGCCTCTTCGGGCGGCAACGTCTAACGACCCGACAAGCGGGGACGCACAGGACAAGCTCTTGGATGTGCTTGCAAGCAAAGTTAGCTCTTCTCAAGTCACGCAATTGGTTGCATCACTCGCGACTTCGCTTAGCGCGACTGACATCAAGCAACTCATTACCGGCCTTGTTGCAGTACCCCCAGTTGCAAACGCTGGAGTTGATCAGAGCGTATTGGCTGGAGCTACCGTAACTTTGGACGCAAGCGCCAGTACGGCCTTTGCGAACAGAACTTTGACATATTCGTGGACACTGACATCCAAACCTACCGGAAGCTCTGCCACCCTTGCTTCACCCACCTCACCCAAGCCGACATTCGTTGTAGACATTGCTGGGGCATATTCAGCGACAGTCATTGTCAGCGACGGAGTTACTTTGAGTGGCGCGGACGCAGTGAGCATAAGCGCTAGTATGGCAAACGCAGTTCCCGTTGCGAACGCTGGATTGGCCCAATCAGTGTTGGTTGGTGACTTGGTGAACCTCAATGGCAGCGGCAGTACTGACGCTAACCAAGACCCACTCAGCTATCTCTGGGCTTTCACCTCGAAGCCGACTGGCAGTGCAGCATCCCTTTCGTCTTCCACCACTGCACAACCATCATTTGCCGCAGATGCGGCAGGAACTTACGTTCTGAGCTTAGTAGTGAACGATGGCAAAGCCTCAAGTAACATTTCCACCGTTACGGTCACAGTAACCACACCGATATTGATGTTGGTGGAGGAGTCAACCTTTAACCCAAGACTGTTACATCTGCCGTATTCAGTGTCTGCAACGTCATCCGCCAATGTGACTTGTGTAGGAAATTGTTCCAATATCTACGAGGTAGGAAGCTTTAGCCTGACCGCGATCGGACAGAGTTTCACGATCGCCAATTTGCGTGCCACAAATGGCACCACAGGATCGTCGATAACACCGTCGTTCAGCGGCCTAAGCGACGGCCAAGTAATAGCGGCAGGTCAGAAGGTTTCGTTTAAGCTGTTGACACCATTTACGGGTGGAAGTTCGGTCAAGCTAACATATTTTTTCAGTATCAAAGAGACAAGTGATGTCTTCAGTTACATCGTGCAACTCACAACCAATTAGTTTTCAAAGCGGAGCAACATGAAACCGTAATTCAGGAGAGTTTCAGTTCCACCAAACTCTGGCAGTGCATCGACAGGGCACCACGTCTGAGTAACGTCGAGTAGAAAGTGACTTTGAACACTATCCACTCCCCCTACGCGTGAGTCCAAGCGCGTAGGGAGAATGATCTTTAGGTAGCTGGACATCAACCGGAACCCATAGTGAGTCCTCATGCCCCGGAGGTCATTCTCCATGTCCAGCATGGCCTGCCCCCCAGTGGGCTATCCCGTGGAAAGTTGATGTAGTGCCACGGGCCAGTAGCAGGATTGCGATGCTCATCTGCCCATGTGGAGATGGACGCTAGGGTTGCACCGGGTTCTAGCGCAAGGAGTCTTCCTATGGCTGCACGGGCAGGTTCAGCAAGCTGTTTCTCGGCAAGGTGGGCTATTACCTGATGGCCTTGCGTTCCCCATGCGCCTGCAAACGCAGGGGTTGCCAGCGCTATTGCAAGCAGACACTTCAGGAGGGTGGTCATCACCCCATTCTGGCATCCCATTAGGCTGTCGGCTTATCGCAGGCCAGCGCTGCCCCTCAAGGCTTGATGTGGAGGTGCACAGCACTTGCAGCCGGGAGGCAACAGCCCGGCAGACTTCTGGAAAATTTATATACCCCCCGGGGGTCTGGAAACGGAAAGCTATGGGGGTGGGTTTGGCTGAGTGGATTAGAGCGTAAGCCTGCGGGATGAGGGCATGGGCCAAAGGGTGTGATGGGGGTACGGTAGGGGTCAGAGTGGCAAGCTTTCTTCCACTCGGTGCAGGGTGCCAGCGCCAGCCAACGCTCAACTGGCTTCGCCCCCACTTGCAGTGCTATGTACTGTGCCGCGCAATCAGCAACGTCTTCCAGCAATAGAACGAAATCAAAGCGAGTGCAAGAGGGCCTTAAATCCAGCATCACTAAACAGGGGTTTAGGATACTTTTAGGACACCACCAAGAAAAAAGCACCTAGCGTTTCCGCTAAGTGCTTGATTTCATTGAGATAAGTTGGTGGAGAGGAGGAGGATCGAACTCCCGACCTCTGCATTGCGAACGCAGCGCTCTCCCAGCTGAGCTACCCCCCCAACCATGAACGCAGTCTAACAAAATGTTTTGTTGACATCAAGGAC
>CAIPGC010000169.1 GCA_903864505.1 uncultured beta proteobacterium
CCGGAGCTGCGCCCAAGTACTTCGCGAAAACGCTTGAGCATGTCGGGTGGCATCCCGATGGCATCGAGTTTGCGCATGCCCGCACCCTGCATCAGCAGACGCATCACCGCCGACTCGCCGTAGGTGGCTGGCAAGGTGGAAAGGCGCACATCGATGGTATGGTCACGCAGCCGTACGCTAAAGCGCCCGTCCTGCGGCAGGCGCTTCTCGGAGATGTCCAACCCCGCCATGAGCTTGAGGCGCTGCGCCAGCGCGCCACCAATGCGCTTGTCGGCCTGGGTCTGGGTTTGCAGCACACCGTCAACCCGCACACGAATCTGCAGACTGTCTTCCTGCGGTTCAATATGCACGTCGGACGCGCCGACCTGCACTGCGTCTTCAAACAGCGACTGCAGCAGGCGCACCACCGGCGCACCTTCGGTGCCTGCCGATGCGGTGAGTTCGCCAAAGTCGACCGCATCGCCAATGTCTTTTTCCAGGGCCCGCGCCAGACCACTGATTTCTTCGGTGCGGCGGTACAGGCGGTCGAACGCCGCGGCCAGTTGGCTCTCTGGCACTGCGGCGACAGTGATGTCGCGCTTGAGAATGCGTGTGAGTTCGTCGTAGGCAAACACGTCCAGAGGGTCGGACAACGCCACCAGCAGACTGCTGCCGCGGTCTTCCAGCGCCAGGGCCTTGAAGCGCCGGGCCGAGGACTCCGGCAACAGCTTGATGACCTCCGGCCGAAACGGGAACGTCTTGAGGTTGACGAAAGGAATACGCAGTTGGCGCGCCAGCCCGTTGGCCAGCAGTTCCTCGGTAATGATGCCGGTTTCGATCAGCAGGCGGCCGACCTTTTTACCGGTGGTGCGCTGCAGTTCCAGCGTCTGCTGCAATTGCTCCAGAGAAATCAGCTTTTGCTGAACCAGCACGTCGCCCAGTCGCAACTTCTCGGGGCGGCCCGAGGGCGCACGCGATGCTTCAGGGGGGGCGGGCGCGCCCGGCGCGGTGGCTGCGTTCATGCGCTCTTTCCTAGTGAAGTTTGGCAAAAATCATAGCACGCAAGGCAGATTTGGCATGTCCTGGGGCGGTCAAGCACAGCTCCAAGGTTACAGGTTTGGGGCGAGCCGTCGCTGTAATTCCCGCGCGGTCTTGCCCTGGCGTTGCGCTGAATCAGTCACCTGGTCGTCGCCGATTTTTCCGACATTGAAATAGCAGCTGTCGGGGTGCCCAATATAGAAACCGCACACACTGGCTGCCGGCGTCATGGCCAGGCTTTCGGTAATGCCCATGCCAATGTCGTCACATTGCAGCACGGCAAACATGGCCTGCTTGACGCTGTGGTCCGGGCACGCCGGGTAGCCCGGCGCCGGGCGGATGCCCTGGTAGCGCTCGGCAATCAGGGCTGCAGGCTCCAGGTTTTCCTGCGCCGCATAACCCCACAGGTCGGTGCGTACTTTTCTGTGCAGCAGTTCGGCAAAGGCCTCTGCCAGTCGGTCGGCCAGGGCCTTGAGCAGGATGGCGGAGTAGTCGTCATGGGCAGCTTCGAAGGCCTTTGCACGCTGCTCCACACCGATGCCTGTGGTCACGGCAAACATGCCGCAATAGTCCAAGATTTCCATATCATTTTGACTTCCAGAGCCCGCAGTACCTGCGTGACCAGCTCCTGAATATGTAGCATTTTTTGGCGCCACGAAGTCGGCCAGGCAGCGGCTGGGCATCTGCTGGCCCTCGATTACCTGCTTCGGGGTCTGCTGGCGCAAGCCGTACCAGGTCAGTACCGGCGTGCTGCGGGACTCATTGCTGTACAGAACGATGTCGTCGTTCACGGCATTGGCCGGGTACAGCGCAACCACCCCGTGTGCGGTAAGCCAGCGGCCCTCGACAACCTTTTTCAGCATGGCCTGCGCATCGCCAAAGACGCGTTGCGCCTCGATGCCCACCACCGCATCTTCCAGAATGGCAGGGTAGGGGCCAGCCAGGTCCCAAGTCTGGAAGAACGGTCCCCAATCAATGTACGGCACCAATGCCGCCAGGTCGAAGTTCTTGAACACGCGCCGACCCAGAAACTTCGGCTTCGACGGCTGGTAGCGCGACCAATCCACCATAGTCTTGTTGGAACGCGCCTGCTCAAGCGGCCACAGTGGCATCTGCTTTTTGTTGGCGTGCTGCGCACGCACCCGCGCGTAGTCGGCCTGGAGTTCGTCGACGTAAGTGGTGGCACCATCGCCCAGCAGACTTTGCGCCACGCCCACGCTGCGCGAGGCATCGGGCACATAGACCACCGGACCGTCGTAATGCGGCGCAATCTTGACGGCGGTATGCACCCGGCTGGTGGTTGCTCCGCCAATGAGCAGCGGCATTTTGCGCAGGCGGAAGTAATCGTCCTTCTGCATCTCGCCAGCCACGTAACTCATTTCCTCCAGGCTGGGTGTGATCAGACCCGACAGCCCGATGATGTCGGCCCCCTCTGCCTTCGCCTTGGCCAGAATTTCATGGGCGGGCACCATCACACCCATGTTGACCACGTCAAAGTTGTTGCATTGCAAAACCACCGTCACAATGTTCTTGCCGATGTCGTGCACGTCGCCCTTGACGGTGGCAATGACGATCTTGCCTTTGGCTTTTGCCTCGCCGCCAGCTTGCACCAGAGCACGTTTTTCGGCCTCGATGTAGGGCAGAAGTTGCGCCACCGCCTGCTTCATGACCCGCGCGCTCTTGACCACCTGCGGCAGGAACATCTTGCCCTGGC
This sequence comes from uncultured beta proteobacterium, assembly GCA_903864505.1. Lineage (GTDB taxonomy): Bacteria > Pseudomonadota > Gammaproteobacteria > Burkholderiales > Burkholderiaceae_C > Allorhodoferax. The sequence goes on from CAIPGC010000169.1 coordinate 2,732, forward strand.
CAAACAGATCGCCCACGATGTTCATTCCGTCCATCAGCGGGCCTTCTATCACGTGCAGCGGACGCCCGCCGCGCAACAGCACCTCGCGGTACGCCTCCTCGGTGTCCTCGGCAATGTAATCAGTGATGCCATGCACCAGCGCGTGCGAGAGACGCTGCGCCACCGTGACCGGATGCTCTGCGCTGCCGCGCCACTCCAATTTCTTGCGGTCGTCCCTGGCAGCGCCCTTTGCGTTTTCCGCAATCTCAACCAGACGCTCGCCGGCATCCGAGCGCCGGTTCAGCACCACGTCTTCGACCCGCTGGCGCAGTACCGGCTCCAGATCGTCGTACACGCCCACCATGCCCGCATTGACGATCCCCATGTCCATCCCCGCTGCTATGGCGTGGAACAGGAACACGGTGTGGATGGCCTCGCGCACCGGGTCGTTACCCCGGAACGAAAAACTGACGTTGCTGACCCCCCCCGAGACCTTGGCACCGGGCAGGTTCTGCTTGATCCAGCGCGTGGCCTCGATAAAGTCCACGGCGTAGTTGTTGTGCTCCTCAATGCCGGTGGCAATGGCAAATATGTTGGGGTCGAAAATGATGTCTTCGGGCGGGAAGCCGACCTCGTCGACCAGAATCCGGTAGGCACGCTCGCAAATGGCGATCTTGCGCGCAAAGGTATCGGCCTGTCCCTGCTCGTCAAATGCCATCACCACGGCTGCCGCACCGTAGCGGCGCACCAGGCTCGCCTGCCGCTTGAACTCGGCCACGCCCTCTTTCATGCTGATGGAGTTGACCACCCCCTTGCCCTGTACACAGCGCAGTCCGGCCTCAATCACGCTCCATTTGCTCGAGTCAATCATCACCGGCACGCGGGAAATATCGGGCTCACTGGCGATCAGGTTCAGAAAGCGCACCATGGCGGCCTGGCTGTCGAGCATGGCCTCGTCCATGTTGATGTCTATGATCTGCGCGCCGTTCTCGACCTGCTGGCGCGCCACCGCCAGGGCCTGCTCGAACTCGCCATTAAGAATCATGCGTGCAAAGGCCTTGGAGCCTGTGACGTTGGTGCGTTCACCAATGTTGACGAACGTGGCCCTGGGGGCTGCGCCATCCTCCTGAGAATAGTGCGCCCCGATCACGACCGGCTCCAGGCCGGACAGCATCATGGGAGAAATGGAAATGGGGAACATGGGAATCTCACCTGCCATACAAAAAAGAGGGCCTTCAGGTGAGCGCCGTTGTAAACATCCAAGCCTGACGGACACATAGGCACCCGCTGCAACGCTCCTTGGATGGCGCGATTTTAGGGGCAATTGACTGGCCACCCGGCGTGGCCTGCGTTACCATGGCGGCATGGACGAAATTTCTCCCCGTGCTTCGGCCGCCGCCAATGCCCAATCCAATGCCGCGTTTGAACGCGCCGCCGAGTGGCTGACCGCCCCTACCGCACTGATGCATCTGACACTGGCCGAAGCGCGCGTGGTGGTGAGTTATATGACGCCCAGATTCATCGCGGCTGATTCCACCTTCATCAAAGAAGGCGATGCCCACGACGATGGCTTCATGGCACTGATTCTGGAGGGCGAGGTGGTGGTAGAGAGCATCACCGTCAGCCGCACCGAGCCGCTGACCATCAAGATCCTTGGTCCGGGCAGTCTGGTCGGCGAGGTGGGGTTGGTGGACAAGGAGCCGCGTTCTGCCTCCTGCACCACCAGCACCGATTCCCTGTGCGCCATCCTGACCCGCGATGGGCTGGCAAACCTGATTGCCAATGAACCCAGCGCTGGCGCAAAACTGATGCTGGCCATTGCGGCCCGGCTGGCCGAACGCCTGCGCGACAACGCACGCAAACTGCGGCTCTATGCCAAACTGGCTAAGGCCATGCAACAGGAACTGGAGAACTCGATCCGCGCCTCCTCCTGATGGACCAAGCGCTTGGTCTCAGGCGGCTTCCTGGTAGAAGAATTTGCGCTGCACACTACGCACCGGCAGTGGAGCCACCGCGCTGTAAATGGCGCTGATGTGGTCGGGTGTGGTGCCGCAGCAGCCACCCACAATGTTGACCAACCCCTCGGCTGCAAACTCCCGCACCAGGCGTGCAGTGACATCAGGCGTCTCGTCAAAACCGGTGTCGCTCATCGGGTTGGGCAGTCCGGCGTTGGGGTAGCAACTGATAAAGGTGTCGGGGGCTGCGCGGTTGAGTTCCTGAATATAGGGTCGCATCAAGGCCGCCCCCAGCGCACAGTTGAGTCCGATCGCCAGCGGTTGCGCATGGCGCACGCTGTGCCAGAACGCGGTCACGGTCTGGCCGCTGAGGATGCGCCCGGACGCGTCGGTCACGGTGCCGCTGATGATGAGTGGAAGGCGTTCGCCTGAAGCCTCAAAGTACTCATCGATGGCAAACAGTGCCGCCTTGGCGTTGAGCGTGTCAAAAATGGTTTCCACCAGCAGCACGTCGGCACCGCCCTCGACCAAAGCCTGGACCTGATCGTAGTAGGCGGCGCGCAACTCCTCAAAGCTCACATTGCGGGCACCAGGGTCGTTTACATCGGGGCTGATGCTGGCGGTCTTGGGGGTCGGGCCCAGCGCGCCGGCGACAAAACGCGGCTTGTCGGGGCTGGAATATTTGTCACAAGCGACGCGTGCAATCCGGGCCGAGGCCAGATTCATCTCCACCGCCAGGTCGGCCATGTCGTAATCTGCCTGGGCCACCGCCGTCGCCCCAAAGGTGTTGGTTTCGATCAGGTCGGCGCCGGCGGCCAGATAGCACTCGTGAATGTCGCGAATCACATCCGGGCGCGTGAGGCTGAGCAACTCATTGTTGCCCTTGACATCGCGGTGAAAGTCCTTGAACCTCTCCCCGCGATACTGTGCCTCGCCCAGTTTGAAGCGCTGGATCATGGTGCCCATGGCACCGTCCAGAATGGCAATGCGTTTTTCCAGGATGGCAGGCAGTGCCTGGGCACGGGTGTAGTGGCGTGGTGTCATGGGCTGTATTGTAGAAAGGCCGCACAATAAGCACTTCTCCTTTGCTGAATTTATGTGGCATTTTGGCCTCTGGACCCCGTAGAATCTGCGCGAGCAGCTTCTCTTTTGATAGCGTTTTTTCGTGCCCCATCTGCAAATTCTTCAGGACGTTTTTGGCTACCCGGCCTTCCGTGGGCCCCAGTTGGAGATCATTGAGCACGTGATCAATGGCGGCGACGCACTGGTGCTGATGCCCACCGGCGGCGGCAAATCGCTGTGCTACCAGATTCCGGCCATTGCGCGTCAACGCGCTGGCTTGGGCATGAGCATCGTCATTTCGCCCCTGATTGCATTGATGCACGACCAGGTAGGCGCTCTGCACGAGGCCGGCGTGAGCGCAGCGTTTCTCAACTCGACCCTGACCGGGGAAGAAGCGCATCAGGTTGAGCAGCGCATGCTGCGCGGCGAATTGACCCTGTTGTACGCTGCACCAGAGCGGGTTACCACGCCACGCTTCCTGGCACTGCTGGACTCGCTCAGGCAGCGCGGCCAGCTCAGCCTGTTCGCGATCGACGAAGTGCATTGCGTGAGCCAGTGGGGGCACGACTTCAGGCCCGAATACCGCGCCCTGACCGTACTGCACGAGCGCTTCCCCGGGGTGCCGCGCATGGCCCTGACCGCCACGGCGGACGCACTCACCCGGGACGACATCCTGGAACGCCTGCAGTTGCAGGATGCACGCGCCTTCGTGAGCAGCTTTGACCGGCCCAATATCCGCTACACCATCGTCGAAAAGCGCGATGGCACCCAGCAACTGCTGCGCTTCATCGAACGCGAGCACGAGGGCGAGGCCGGGATTGTGTACTGCCAGTCCCGGCGCAAGGTGGAAGACATTGCCCAAACGCTGGTCGATGCTGGCGTGCACGCACTGCCCTACCACGCGGGGCTTGATGCCAAGGTGCGTCAAGCCAACCAGAATCAGTTCCTGCGCGAGGAAGGCATCGTCATGGTGGCCACCATCGCGTTTGGCATGGGCATCGACAAGCCCGATGTGCGCTTTGTAGCCCACCTGGACATGCCCAAGAATATTGAGGGCTACTATCAGGAGACCGGCCGGGCCGGGCGCGATGGCCTGCCAGCGCATGCCTGGATGGGCTATGGTCTTCAGGACGTGGTGAACCAGCGCCGCATGATCGACGAAAGCCCGGCCGCAGAGGAGTTCAAGCAGGGACTGCGTGGCAAACTCGATGCCTTGCTGGGATTGGCCGAGGCGACCGACTGCCGCCGCGTTCGCCTGCTGGCCTACTTTGGCGAACAGCTGGGGGAGGGAGGGAATTACAGTTGCAGAAATTGCGACAACTGCCTGAATCCACCCGCCATCTGGGATGGCACGCAGGCGGCGCGCAAACTGCTCAGCACGATTTACCGCATTCAGCAGTCCAGCGGCATGTCGTTTGGCGCCGGCCATCTGATGGACATCGTGCGCGGAAAAGTCACCGAAAAGGTAAGCCAGCACGGCCACGCAGCGCTCAGCACCTTTGGCGTTGGTGCGGATTTGTCCGAAATGCAATTGCGGGGGGTGCTGCGGCAACTGATTGCCATGGGAGCGGTGGCCGTGGATGCGCAGGCTTTCAACACCCTGCAGCTCACCGACAAGTCTCGCGCGGTGCTGCGTGCCGAAGTCAGCGTGCAATTGCGGGAGTCGGCATCGAGCCCGTCCGAACGCAAGAGAAAGCGCTCAGGGGCCGGTGCCGCGGCAATCAGGGCACCGATCGCCCTGGATGGCGCGGCGCTGGAGCGCTATGCGGCGCTAAAGGCCTGGCGAGCGGAGGTTGCCCGGGGACACAACCTGCCAGCGTATGTGATCTTTCACGATGCAACTCTAGCAACTATTGCCCAGCGCGCGCCGCACTCGCTGGGCGACTTGCAGGGAATCAGTGGTATCGGCGCGAAGAAACTGGAGGCCTATGCACAGGAAGTGTTGCGCGTGGTGGCCGAGGTCTAGAACCTGGCAGGCAGGGCATCCTGCTCCGTGTCCCCCGGCCTGCGGCCTCCTCCTTTTACCTGCGCAGAATACCCTGCCTCCCAGGCTCCTGCGCGCACACCGCTTCAGTGACGGTGGAAGCAGCTCTCGTAGGACATGGCCGCGCCGGACATGGTGTTTTGCAGGCGGGCAATGGCACGGCTGTGGCGCGCGCCGCAGGCCTGATCGGCCATGTGCTGGCGGTGGTGCTGGATTAGCGTCTGGAACTTGGTGCGGCAGGCATCGAGCACGCCAGCAAAATTCAGCGCGATGTAGGCCGAATGGTCTGCATTGGTGCTGCGAAATTCGTCCGACCAGTAGTCAAACAGCTGCCATTGGTAGGTGCCTTTTTCCGGTACTTTGATGGTATTTGTGTGCATAGGTCGCCAACGAATTTATGAAAATGGACGCTTTCAGGCATCCTCTGGGTACTATGACGCGCAAGCCCCCATGACGGTTGACACGGCCCCTCAAATCCCGGCGAAAATGCCCCATGCTTGAATACGACGATGTTCTTCGCGCCGCCCAGCGATTGCAGGGCCACCTGCTGCAAACTCCCTGTGTGGCCTCACAAACCCTGTCTGAAATCACAGGTGCATCGGTCTTTCTGAAATTCGAGAATCTTCAGTTCACGGCATCGTTCAAGGAGCGGGGGGCCTGCAATATGCTGGCACAACTCACGCCGGAGCAGGCGGTGCGGGGCGTGATCGCCATGAGCGCCGGCAACCATGCGCAGGGAGTTGCCTACCACGCCAAACGACTGGGATTGCGCGCCGTCATTGTCATGCCGCGCTTCACACCCGGGGTCAAAGTCGAGCGCACGCGCGGGTTTGGTGCCGAGGTCATCCTGCATGGCGACACGCTGGACGAAGCGCGAGACCACGCGCAGCAGCTTGCTGCAACGCAGCAACTTGCCTTTGTCCACCCCTACGACAACGAGGCCATCGTGGCCGGGCAAGGGACCGTCGCGCTTGAAATGCTCAGACAGGTGCCGGACCTGGACGCGCTGATTGTGGCGGTGGGCGGGGGCGGACTGATCGCCGGCATGGCGACGGTGGCCAAGGCGCTGCGCCCCGGCATCGAGATCGTCGGCGTGCAGACCAGCCGCTTTCCCGCCATGGTCAACGCGATCAAGGGCACCCACTATCCGCAGGGCAGCAGCAGCATCGCAGAGGGTATTGCGGTGGGAACGCCGGGGCGCATTCCGCAGGACATCATCGTCCAGCGGGTTGATGACCTGGTGCTGGTGGACGAAGGCGACATCGAGCAGGCCCTAGTGATGCTGCTGGAGGTTGAGAAGACCCTGGTCGAAGGGGCCGGTGCGGCCGGACTGGCTGCATTGCTGAAGTACCCGCAACGGTTTCAGGGTAAGCGTGTCGGGCTGGTGCTGTGCGGCGGCAATATCGATCCCATGCTGCTGGCATCCATCATTGCGCGGGGCATGGTACGCGCCGGGCGGCTTGCCCGCATACGGGTCAGCACCCGCGATGTGCCAGGCTCCCTGGCCCACATCACCGCCACCGTGGCGCAGGCCGGGGCCAACATTGACGAAGTGCACCACCAACGCGCCTTCACCATGCTCTCGGCGCAAAACGTTGAGGTCGAACTGGTCGTACAAACCCGCGGGCATGCACATGTATCGGACTTGCTGGGTTTGCTGCGCGATGCCGGTTTCGATGCCCAACTGGTGGCCCACACTGCCACCACTGTGTGATCAGAGCTTCGCATAACCTTATGCGTGGTTTGCATAACTATCGCACCCGACGCGGTGGTAACCACGGTACCTGTTCATAAAATTGAAGTCGGCCCCAAGCCGGGCGCCGTCAGTACGTAGCGCTAGCCTGAAAGCCGCTTTTCCAAAATCAAGGTGTCATTCCTATTTTGGAAAGACGATTTTCAAACCAGGAACTTTCTATGAACTCTTCAACCCAGCAAGGTCCCAGCCTCAACACCCCAAGCTACGTCAAAAATCCCAAATTGATCGCCTGGGTGACTGCCATGGCTGCGCTCACCAAACCCGCGGCCATCTACTGGTGCGACGGCTCGAACGAAGAGTATCAGCGCCTGTGCCAGTTGCTGGTCGATGCCGGCACCTTCAAAAAGCTCAATCCCTCCAAACGCCCAAACAGTTTCCTGGCCTGCTCAGACCCCAGTGATGTGGCACGCGTGGAAGACCGTACTTATATCTGCAGCGAGAAGAAGGAGAACGCCGGCCCCACCAACAACTGGATGGCCCCGACCGACATGCGCAAGCTGCTGCAAACCGGCAATGACGGCGACAAGGCCCTGTTCGACGGCTGCATGCAGGGACGCACCATGTACGTGGTACCGTTTTCGATGGGACCGCTGGGCTCGCACATTGCGCATATCGGCATCGAGTTGACCGACAGCGCCTACGTGGCAGTGAACCAGAAAATCATGACCCGCATGGGCAAGGCCGTGTTCGATGTGATCGGCACCGATGGCCCGTTTGTGCCATGCATGCATTCGGTAGGCGCGCCCCTGGCGGCGGGCCAGGCCGACGTGAAGTGGCCTTGCAGCAAAACCAAGTACATCGTGCACTACCCTGAAACGCGCGAAATCTGGTCGTATGGCTCGGGTTACGGCGGCAACGCCTTGCTGGGCAAGAAATGCTTTGCGCTGCGCATCGCATCCAATATGGGCCGCGACCAGGGCTGGCTCGCCGAGCACATGCTGATTCTCGGGGTGACCAACCCGCAGGGGAAAAAGTACCACGTGGCTGCGGCTTTCCCCAGCGCCTGCGGCAAGACCAACTTCTCGATGCTGGTCCCGCCCGAAGGTTTCGACGGTTGGAAAGTCACCACCATTGGCGACGACATCGCCTGGATCAAACCGCACTCGGACGGCAAGCTGTATGCCATCAACCCCGAAGCGGGCTACTTTGGTGTCGCTCCTGGCACCAACTTCCATACCAACCCGAACTGCATGGCCAGTCTGGATAAGAACGTCATTTACACCAATGTCGCACTTACCGATGACGGCGATGTGTGGTGGGAAGGCATGGAAAAAGACGGTGGCGGCATTCCTGCACACCTGATCGACTGGCAAGGAAACGACTGGACGCCCGAGATTGCCCAGCAGACCGGTGCCAAGGCCGCCCACCCCAACTCGCGCTTTACCGTAGCGGCGGGTAACAACCCGGCGCTCGATTCGCAATGGGATGATGCCAATGGCGTGGCCATCGATGCCTTCATATTCGGCGGTCGGCGCTCAACCACCGTGCCATTGGTGACCGAAGCACGCACCTGGATGGAGGGCGTTTACATGGCCGCCACCATGGGCTCCGAGACCACCGCAGCTGCCGTGGGCCAGATGGGTGTGGTGCGCCGAGACCCGTTCGCCATGTTGCCCTTCTGCGGCTACAACATGAGTGACTATTTCCAGCATTGGCTGGACATGGAGAAAGGACTCGAGGCCACCGGCGGCACGTTGCCCCGCATCTACTGCGTCAACTGGTTCCGCAAGGGGGAAGACGGCAAGTTTGTCTGGCCCGGCTATGGCGAGAACATGCGCGTGCTCAAGTGGATGATTGATCGTCTGGAAGGTACCGCCAAGGGTTCAGAGAATGGCTTCGGCGTGAGTCCTGCGTATTCGGAGATCAACTGGACCGGACTGGACTTCACCCAAGCCCAATTTGACAGCGTCACCAGTCTAGACAAGGGCGCCTGGAAACTCGAATTTGGCCTGCACGATGAACTTTTTGCCCAACTGGCCTACCATTTGCCCAAACAGTTGGTCGAAACCAAGTCAAGACTCGAGCAGCGTCTGGCAGCTTGAGCCGATCAACCGCAGCCAATCGCTGCGGAATGTAACCGTTGCTTCATTCCTCGGGCGGTCCAATAAGCCGCCCGTATTTTCATGACCCAAGCTCCTCCACCTCCCGCACTTCCCGACCACCTGTCCACCGATCCGCGCAGCCCGCACCATGTTGCCGCCGTTTTCGAACACGACATCGGCATCCGGTTCAACGACAAGGATCGCACCGATGTGGCGGAGTATTGTGTCAGCGAGGGCTGGATCAAGGTGCCCGCGGGCAAGACGCTCGACCGCAAGGGCAATCCCTTGTTGCTGAAACTCAAAGGCCGGGTCGAAGCGTTCTACCGTTAGCGCGGCAGAACCGGGTCTGTCACCTAGACTTACAGGTCGCGGTCGCGTGCCGACCGCAATTCAGCCATGACCCGGTAGTCATGCTGCGCCCAACTCCACAGTTCCGCTTGCGCAATGCGCTCAGCGCGCTTGGCCGACCATTGCCGCAACTTGGACACCAGGATTGAGGATATCTGCCGCAACGAAGGCATCAGGAGCGAGAGAACTGCGAAGGTGATCACCCACAGCACTACCCAGGCGACCAGCAAATGCCCATCGGCCCAGGTCTCGATCAGTTGGTCTGCCACCACCAGCGCTGCAGCGACTACTGCCGCGAGCAACATGCCGGCCATGGTGGTGCTGCTGTCGAGCAGCACCGGGCGCTCGGCTGAGGCACGGTTGCCACGCGCATCAACGGCCTCGTTCGAGCCCGAAAAGCGCGTCATGGCAAATTCACGTGCAACATTGACGCGGAAAGGATTCTCAAGGGGTGTTTCAATTGACATGGCGAAATCATAGGGTTTTTACTAATGTTGGTCCACTTTATGTTATTGATGTTATTCATTCATGAAGGTGATAATAGGACATGCCAATTCCTCTTTTGCGCACGCTCGACCTCAACCTGCTAAAGGTGTTTGATGTCGTAATGTCAGAGCACAGCCTGACGCGGGCAGCGCACCAGTTGTCACTGACGCAGCCGGCTGTCAGCAATGCGCTGCGGCGCCTGCGCGAGGCGCTTGGTGACGACTTGCTGGTACGCAAAGGCCGCACTCTGGAGCCAACCCCACGCGGCCAGGAACTGTGGCCCGCCGTACGCAACGCGTTGCAACAACTGCAGTCCGCGCTCGTTCCCAGCGTTTTTTCGCCTGCAGATGCCAGCACGACCTACGTGCTGACCATGGCCGATGCCACGGCGGCCGAGTTGATGCCGGGACTGCTCAAAGTCATTACCGACCAGGCACCGGGCGTATCGCTGCGCGTGGTGCCTCTGACCACACGCGACCCACGTCCCCTGCTCGAAGAAGGGCAGGCCGATCTGGCCGTCGGTTACTTTCCGGCTGTGTTCACCGACCTCACTGCACGCGCGCAAGCGGGAGAGCCAGTGTCATATGTCCAGCACCGCCTTTTCGAGGGCGATTACGTGTGCGTCATGCGCAAGGGACATCCGCTGGCCAAGGGAAGGCTCACACTTGACCGCTACTGCAACGCGCGCCACATGCTGGTGAGTTTTTCCGGGCGGGCGTTTGGCTTCATCGACGGAGCCCTGGCCTCGCTAGGGCGCAGTCGGCGCGTGGTTCTCACCGTCAATCAGTTTTTTATTGCCGGCAAGGTGGTTACCAGTTCCGACCTGCTCACGGTCCTGCCGCGTCACTTTGTCAAGGTCACCGGGTTTGCCGACCAGCTGGTAGTGCGCGAACTGCCCTTTGCCACTGCGCCGATTCAGGTTGCCGCACTGTGGCACTTGCGCCAGGATGGCAATAGCGCCCACGCCTGGTTGCGGGCACAGGTCGTTGCATTGGCAACCCAGTGATGGCAACCCTGAATATTCAGCTACTGTCGGACCTGCACCTGGAGGCGCATCCGCATTGGCAGCCCCAAGCGACACCAGGCGCCGATGTCCTGGTACTGGCCGGTGACATTGGCTCGTACCAGGCAGGCTCAGCGCTGACCGACACCGACTTTGGACTTGCACGCTTTTCGCCGCACCATGGCTGGCCCACGCCGGTCCTGTTCGTGCCGGGCAACCATGAATACGACGCGCTCGATTTCGATGTGGCGCATGCGCGACTGCGGGAAACCTGTGCCCGTCTGGGCCTGATTTGGCTCGAACGCGAAGGCGTGGTGCTGCACGGTGTACGTTTTGTCGGAACTACGCTCTGGTCGGACTTTGACGCGCTGGGTCCCACCGTTTCTGACGGGGTTGCCCTGGGCCAGCACGCAGCAGCCAACGCGCTGGCGCAGCAACTCAGGGCGCGTGAAAAAGCCTTTCGTGCCGCCAACTACTACCTGAACAAGACACAGACGACGCGGTGCGGCACCCCCCTGCTGGCGCAAGGCGTGCGCGAACAGGCGCTGGTCTGCCAGGCCTGGCTGCGCGAAACCCTCCAGACTCGCTTCGACGGTCCCACCGTGGCAGTGACCCATTTCGCCCCCAGCCTGCATAGCGCCGACCCGCGTTTCGGCCGCACGCCGGGCACAGCAGGTTTCTGCAACGCCTTGGACGACCTCCTGTCACTGACTCAGTGCTGGCTGCACGGCCATCTTCATGCGCCCAGCGACTATGTGCACCGGGGCTGCCGGGTCGTGGCCAACCCTTTGGGCTACGCCCGCAAGAACGAGCAAACCGGGTTTCGTCCGGATTTGCTGATAGAAATAGGCTAGACCGCCCGTCAACAATGCGCCGCATGCTACTGTAGTTGTAGCAAATTTAGCGCCCCGCGGTGGTTCGCAGGTTACGTTGCGCCAGGTAGAACCATTCATTTCCCGGCAGGGCGCGCGGGTTGGGAAATACGATGTAGCCGTCGGTGGCGGCCCGCACCGGTGTGCCGTCATGGCGTGTACCGATGCATTCACCGGCCTGGACCAAATCAAAGCTCGACCAGACGCGGGTAAAGGCATCGTCCGCATGGAGACGGTCCACCACCAGCGCAAGTCGCAACCACTCAAGTCCGGCCCGCGCTTCGGGCGGGGAAACGTCGGTCAGCCCCAGATGTGCCAGCGTGTTGCGAATCGCCCGGTAGGCCACGTCGGACGCCTGCGGGTCAGCGTGCTGACCGCACTCCAGGGTGACCGCGTACCCGCCCTGGGTGCGCATGAACTCGGTGGTACCGACGCCGTAGCTGGGGTCGGTACTCAACAGCCCGGCACGTTCTGTGGGCGCTGTACGCGCCAGGCGCTGCTGCACGCCCACGGCGTAGGTTGAAAGCCAGCCGTCCACGATGCGGTCCACGCCCAGACGTGCGGCCAATGCTTCCTCAAGTGCCGCCTGGCTGAAGGGCTCCAGCGAGCGCTGGTTGTTCTGCGGGCCCACCATGGCAAAGGGTTCCGCAGGTGACTGAAAGGAATGCAAGTCCAACAGCACATCGTGTTGCGCCAATAGGGGGCACAGGGCATTGGCAACGCGGTCCTCGAAGTCCTGTGGCGTGTCGGTGGGACGCAGGTTGCGATTCAAGTTGCGCTCGCCGTTGCGCTCGCCCTTGTGATAAGCCAGGGGGTTGGTCACCGGCACCAGGGTCAGGGTGCCGCGTGCGATTTCCAATCCGCCGCTCTCCAAATCAGCTAATACGCGTTCAATGCCCCGTGTGCCACAGGTCTCGCTGCCATGCACCGCCCCCAACACAATAAGGCGTGGTCCCTGCGCAAGGCCGGCGAACTGGTGAATGCGAAGTTGCGACATGGAATAGTTCATGGGCGCGCATTGTAGTGCTGGCCTTCGTTACACTGCAGGCAACTTCATTGAACGGAGCGCACCATGAAAATCTTGTTGGCCGTCGACGGCAGCGCCTTCAGCAAAAAGATGCTGGCGTATCTGAGCACCCACGAGAGTCTGCTCAACACCGACAACGACTACCACATCTTCCACGCCCAACCGGCGCTGCCGCAGCGCGCGCGCGCGGCCGTGGGCAAGGACATTGTCGACAAGTACTACGCCGATGAAAGCGAGAAGGTGCTGGCACCGGTGTCGAAGTTTCTGTTGCGTCACGGCATCAACGCCAACGGCGAATGGAAAGTCGGGCACGCCGGGACGACCATCGCCAAGATTGCCGAGAGTGGCAAGTTCGATTTGGTGGTGATGGGCTCGCATGGGCACGGCGCACTCACCAGTCTGGTAATGGGTTCGGTCGTCACCGAGGTGCTGGCGCACTGCAAGGTGCCTGTGCTGATCGTGCGTTAACGTGGACGCGACACCGGACACCGATTGCGAACGCTACGCTTTTTATAGCTTATTACGCAATATCTACGAGGCTTGCGGGCATTTTTGGCCTGCAACATCAGGCACCAGATCGCATTAGACCGGTTTTCCTGGTGGTGCGTGTGCCCAAGGCCTGCGCTGCCGATGCCGCCAGTGCCGCCGTTAGACGGTCGATCACTACCGAATGCAGGTTCCAGCAATGCCAGTAAAGATTCACGGGCAAGGTCACCTGTGGCACCAGATTCACCAATTCGCCGCGCTCAAGCAAACTGCGCACCTGCAGTTCCGGCACCACGCTGGCGCCCCAACCGGCGAGTACCGCGCGCACCTGCCCTTCGGAACTTGGAACAAAGCGCTGGCTCAGAGTCACGCGACGCAGCCCACAGGCGCGTCCGACAAACTCCGTCTGCAAATCATCCTTGCGGTTGAAAGCGATGAACGGAATGTTGCGAAAGTTGTGCGGGGTCAGGCCCTGCGGGCAATGCGCCTGTGCGTAGCGGGGGCTAGCCACCGCTACGTAGTGCATTGCACCCAGCGGCAGAACCTTGCAGCCGCGCAAGGCTTCTTTCAGGGTTGTAACACAGCCCAGCACCTGCCCTTCTCGCAACCACTCGTGGGTGAAGTCCTGGTCATCCGTGATTATTTCGAGCGGTAAGCCCTCACTCACCAACGGACCGAGCGCCGACAGGGCCCAGGTAGCAATGCTGTCGGCATTGATGGCGATCGAAACGCGCTCCTCCTCCCGTGTCGCACCGCCGCCCGGAGCCAGATCCTGCAGGTCAGTCTCCAGATCGGCGCGCAGCAGGCGCATTTGCATGGCGTGCTTGAGCAGCAAGCGCCCCGCCGCCGTGGACTTGATCGGGCGACTGCGAACCAGCAGCACCGTGCCCACCTGCGCTTCGAGCGAGCGCAGGCGTTGCGACACCGCCGACTGCGTGACCGACAGACGCACCGCAGCGCGCTCAAAGCCGCCCTCTTCCACAATTGCGGCAAGGCACTCCAGAGCATCACTGTCAAAGGTTCGCATTCAAGCCATTTTGCCTGCGACCACGTGCCCCCCGACCTACTCCAGGCGCCCGATGCGCCGCACCACGTCGACCATGTGACGTGCGTCAGTGCGCACATAGTCTTCAAATTCAGGTGCATCCTGGTACAGAATGGGGCTGCCCGCATTGCCAATCACTTCCTTGACTTTCGCATCCTGCGCGGCCGTCCGGGCCGCCGCGCGCAGTCGCTGGGCGATCGGTTCGGGTGTCGCCGCTGGGATGAACAGCCCCGACCACTGCGCGTAGTCGACTGCCAAACCGGCATCCCTCAAACTTTGCAACTCCGGCAGCGCCACCAACGGCGCGGTGCCCCAATGCGCCAGTGCACGCAACTTGCCCGCCTTGATATGTTGCAACACAGTAGCCGGACCGGACGAGATAGCGTCAATTTGCCCCCCCAGCAGCGCCACCACGGCCGGGCCGGCACCGGTGTAGGGAATGTGCGCCATCTTCAGACCTGCCGTCTGAGCCAGCATTTCCATCGGCACATGCATGGTTCCGTAGTTGCCGGACGATCCAAAATTGAGTGCGCCAGGGCGTTTCTTGGCGTCATCCAGAAACGCCTGCAAGTTCTTCCAGGGGGCATCCGCACGAACCACCAGCACTGTCGGGTCCGCCGTAAAGCGGGCGATCGGACGCAGATCGGCCAGGCTGAACATGGGTGCTCGGCCCAACACTGCATCGGCCTCGGGAATCACCGTGAGAGACGACAGGGCCAGCAACACAGTGTAGCCATCCGGTTTGGCCTTGGCAGCCAGCCCCATGCCAATGCCGCCCCCGGCACCGGCCTTGTTTTCGATAACCACTGGCTGGCCCAACTCACGGCCCAGTGCTTCGGCGACCGGCCGCGCCACCAGATCTGCCAACCCGCCCGGCGGGAACGGCACAATCATGGTGATGGAGCGTCCCGGCCAGAGTGCCTGGGCGCCAACCCACAAGGGGAACCCCAGCAACAAAGTTGCCAGCATGGAGGACAAGGCGAGTCTGCGGTGCATGGTAGAGGCTTTTTAGAGTAGGTGCCAGCGCGACGACTGGCCAGCTTCAGGGTGCTACTATTTGAACGTACTCGCTGTCGACTCACCCCCCGTGTTTCCCCTAGCCTTACCCACACCAATCATGGAGACCTGAATATGAAAATTGTCGCCTTTAGCCACCAGGGTACCGCTTGCGTTGGCCTGCTCAGTCCCGATGGTCAATCGGTTCAGGCATTTGATCTTGCGGCCGAAATGGCCGCTCGTGGCGCACTGGCTATTGTTGAATTGATGGCGCGGGGCGAAAGCCTTCCTTCGATACAGGCGCCGCTGGCACTCAAGAGTGTTCAACTCACCGCCGCCATTCCAAAACCGCGCCGGAATATTTTCTGTGTCGGGAAGAACTACCATGCACACGCCAAGGAATTTGCCGGCAGCGGCTTTGACAACAGCGCCAAGACCGGGGGCGATATTCCGGCGCATCCCATTATTTTTTCCAAGGTCCCGGATTGCGTTGTCGCTACCGGCCACACCATCGACATTCCGGTCGGTGTATCAGAGACCATCGACTACGAGGCTGAGTTGGCCGTGATCATTGGCAAGGGCGGCAAAGGAATCAAGG
>CAIPGC010000170.1 GCA_903864505.1 uncultured beta proteobacterium
ACGGCAGCGGCTCGGTAGCTGCCCCACTCTCCCCCAACCCCTCTCGCCCCGTCGGGCGAAAGGGGAGCCTACCTGCCGATTTGGCTTCTTCGCACCGAACACGGAATTACGGACTGGACGGCGGCAAACTATATTGCAACCTTGCTAAGCACCCCACCCATGCACTCCAAGTTACCCACCCTAATTTTCCGTTGGCTGCTAATCCCCTTCCTGGCGGTCATGGCGGCGATGTCGATTGTCGGAGCGCCGCTCAAGTCTGCGGCAGCGCCGCATGGAATTGTCACTCTGGAGCTCTGTGCGCTTACCGCCGACTGTGCAGAGATTCTCCGTACCTGGACTGCTGCGCAGCGCGAATTCGCAATGCTCGGTCTTGGACTCGACTTTCTCTATATGGTTCTCTATCCCGCCGTCATTGCTTCTGCGCTGGTGCTTGCGGTCCAGGGTCTTGCGGGTCGCCTCCAATTCGCTGCCAGGGTGCTTGCGTGGCTGCTGGCACTCGCTGGCGTCGCGGATGCCGTGGAGAACTACTGCCTGATCCGGATGCTATCCACCGGAGGAATTGCGGAATACGCGATGCCAGCCGCCTACTGCGCCTCAGCCAAGTTCGCAATAATTGCGCTCGCTCTGCTGTTCCTGCTGGTGGCGCTAGCCCTGCGGCTCGGCAAGCAACGCAAAGGCTAGTCTATGCTTGGATGAGGCACATACGCGTCATTTCAGCGCGCATGTACACCCTCACGACCCCCGGTACGTCGAATAGCTCCAGGGGCTGACCAGCAGTGGCACGTGGTAGTGCTGGTCGGCGTGCGCCACGCCAAAGTCCAGGCTCACCAGGTTGAGAAAATTGGGCTCGGGCAGTGCCACGCCGCGCGCCTTGAAGTACGCGGCCACGTCAAACACCAGCCGGTAAGTGCCAGCGCGCAGACTGGCATGGTCGTAGAGCATGCCGTCGGGGTTGCGGCCATCCTGATTCAGGATGAACTGTTTGACCGGCGTGGCCTGCCCATTCGTGGTCGTCAAAAGCGCCACCTGCATGCCTGCGGCCGGGGTGCCATGCATGGTGTCCAGTACGTGCGTGCTCAAGCCCATGGTGCTTCCTTGTGTTGGTGTGCAAAGTGTATTCACCTTTGAGCTTGTCGCTATCATGGGCACGTTTTGTCCAATTCCTCCAATGCAGCATTACGACTCCACCCTGCCCTATCCACGTGACCTGGTTGGTTACGGTGCCAAGCCACCACATGCCCAATGGCCTGGCGGTGCGCGTGTGGCGGTGCAGTTTGTCCTCAACTACGAGGAAGGCGGCGAGAACAGCGTGCTGCACGGCGATGCGGGCTCAGAGCAGTTTCTCTCCGAAATGTTCAATCCGGCCAGCTACCCGGGGCGTCACATCAGCATGGAAGGCATTTACGAATACGGCTCGCGCGCGGGGGTGTGGCGCATCCTGCGCGAGTTCGAACAGCGTGCCTTGCCGCTGACCGTGTTTGGCGTAGGCATGGCACTGCAGCGCCACCCCGAACTAACCGCGGCATTCGTGGATCTGGGACACGAGATCGCCTGCCATGGCTGGCGCTGGATCCATTACCAGAACGTGGACGAAGCCACCGAGCGCGAGCACATGCGGCTAGGCGTGGAAGCCATCTCGCACCTGACCGGCCAGCGGCCGTTGGGCTGGTACACCGGACGCGACAGTCCAAACACGCGCCGCCTGCTGGCCGATTACGGCGGATTTGAATACGACAGCGACTATTACGGCGAAGACCTTCCATTCTGGATGCAGGTGAAAAAAACCGATGGCAGCGTCGCTCCTCAATTGATCGTCCCCTACACGCTGCACTGCAACGACATGCGCATTGCTCTGCCGCAGGGGTATTCGCACGCCGACCCGTTCTTTCAGTACCTCAAAGACACGTTTGACGTGCTCTACGCCGAGGGCGACCCCAATGGACTGAATCAACCCGCGATGATGAGCATTGGCATGCACTGCCGCCTGCTGGGTCGCCCGGGTCGCATCACCGCCTTGCAGCGCTTTCTGGACCACATCGCGATGCACGACCGCGTCTGGGTCTGCCGGCGCCTGGACATTGCACGGCACTGGAAAGCAACCCATCCCTATCGAGCCTGACTCCGCCATGTCACTGACCCTCACCCAAATCAACCGCGCTCCGCCAGAAGCGGCACTCAACCTGCTCGCGGGCCTGTATGAACACTCTGCGTGGATTGCACAGAAGGCACTGTTCCGGCGTCCCTTTGTATCTGCCGCTCACCTCAAGCACACCATGGTGCGGGTCGTGCGCAAGGCCGGGCGGGATGCCCAACTGGCGCTGTTGCGCGCCCACCCGGAGTTGGCCGGCAAGGCCATGGTCGACAGGAGCCTGACCGCAGAGTCCAGCAACGAGCAGGGCAAGGCGGGCCTGACCCAGTGCACGCCCGAGGAGTTTGAAAAGATCCAGCAACT
>CAIPGC010000171.1 GCA_903864505.1 uncultured beta proteobacterium
TCACCGTCGAGCGCAACGCCAAACTGTGCACCGCTCTCCTTAACGGCCCTGACCAGCGCTTGCGGATGAGTCGCACCGACCTCGTGGTTGATATTCAATCCGTCAGGTGTGCAACCAATGGCCACCACTTCTGCACCCAACTCGTGAAACACCATGGGCGCAATGTGGTAGGCAGCGCCATGCGCAGCGTCGACCACGATCTTTACACCACGCAGGCTGAGGTCATGAGCAAATGTGCTCTTGCAGAATTCAATATAACGCCCAGCCGCGTCATTGAGTCGGCGGGTCTTGCCCAGACTGGCAGAGTCGGCCCAGACTGGCGGCTCCTCCAGTGTCGCCTCAACGTCGGACTCCCAAACATCAGACAGTTTGGTCCCCTGAGAGCTGAAAAACTTGATTCCGTTATCGGCAAATGGATTGTGGCTGGCGCTGATGACCACGCCGAGTGAGGCGCGCTGCGCGCGGGTCAGGTAAGCGACACCGGGTGTAGGCAACGGACCCAGCAGCACAACATCGACACCAGCCGAATTAAAGCCGCTCTCCAGCGCACTTTCGAGCATGTAGCCAGAAATCCGGGTGTCCTTGCCGATCAGAACGGTAGGGCGATCTTCGGAACGCTTCAAGACCCGACCGACGGCGTGAGCCAGGCGCAGCACAAAATCCGGGGTGATCGGCCCTTGTCCGACCGTCCCGCGAATGCCATCCGTACCAAAATATTTTCTGCTCATCGTGTTCCCCTGCGATCAATTCGTAGTAACCATCATTCGTCTATCTTATAGCGCTCAGTACTCTGAGTGCCTGAACCGTTTCCAGCACGTCGTGGACCCGCACGACCGAAGCGCCGCGCTCCACCGCCAACACCGCTGCGGTGACACTGAGGGCCAACCTTTGCTCTGGCTCACTCCCGGCTGCATCTCCGCATGCGGTGCCCACCAGTGCCCCCAGCGAGGACTTGCGCGACCATCCAACCAACAAGGGATAGTCGCTGCCAAGCAACTCCGCTTGTCTGGCCAGCAGCGCAAAGTTCTGCGCGGCGGACTTGCCAAAGCCTATGCCCGGATCGATGACGATACGGTTCTTCTCGACGCCTGCCCTATGCAACTCGCCGGCAGCCTTCTGCAGGAACAGTCTCGCCTGCGCCACAGCATCGCCTTGCATAGGAAGCAACTGCATGGTCGAAGGCTCCCCGTGCATGTGCATCAAGCACACACCGCAAGCAGGATGCCGTGCAACGACCTGCGTCGCAGTCAGCGAATCGGTAGCGTGCTGGCGCCAGCGCAAGGCCCAGACATCGTTAACGATGTCGACACCGAGGTCGAGCGCTATCTGCATCACACCGGGCTTGTATGTGTCCACCGATACCGGCACTCCCAGGCGAACGGCTTCACGGAGCACCGGCACCAGACGCGCCAGTTCTTCATCCTGCGTCACTGGAGCGGCGCCGGGTCGGGTCGATTCCGCGCCAATGTCCAGCAAGTCAGCACCATCCCTGACGAGTCTTTCACAATGCTGCAGCGCTGAACTGACGTCGGCGTGACGACCACCATCCGAGAAAGAGTCTGGCGTCAAGTTGACAATGCCCATGACCCTGGGCATCGCCAGGTCAAGCAGGAATCTTGAGGTCTTCCATTTCATGAAAAAGAACGGGGCAATTCTGCCCCGTTTATCGTTTGTGAAGGGGCCCGCTAGGCCGCCGTTGGTGCTGCGTCAGGTTTGACTGCGGGTGTACCACCGCCACTGCCGTCGCCACCGACGGCCGGGATGCGTGGTGTCCAGTCCTTGGGGGGACGCGGCTCCTTGCCAGCCATGATGTCCTCGATCTGGTCGCTGTCAATGGTTTCCCATTCCAGCAATGCCTTGGCCATCGCATGCATCTTGTCCTGATTGTCTTCAATCAGCTTGCGTGCCTGACTGTATTGCTGGTCAATGATGCGGCGCACCTCTGCATCCACCTTCTGCATGGTTTCCTCACTCATGTTGGTGGTCTTGGTCACCGAGCGACCAAGAAACACCTCACCCTCGTTGTCGGCGTAAACCATCGGGCCCAGCGCATCGGTCATGCCGTAGCGTGTCACCATGTCGCGCGCAATGTGGGTGGCGCGCTCAAAATCGTTGCTGGCACCGGTCGTCATCTGGTGCATGAAAACCTCTTCCGCGATGCGGCCACCAAACAGCATGCTGATCTGATGCAGCATGTATTCGCTGTCGTAGCTATACCGGTCCTGTGCCGGCAGACTCATGGTCACACCCAGGGCGCGGCCGCGCGGAATAATCGTTACTTTGTGGACCGGGTCGCACTTGGATAGCATCTTGCCAATCAGCGCATGTCCGGACTCGTGATAAGCGGTGTTCCTGCGTTCGCTCTCAGGCATCACCATGCTCTTGCGCTCCGGACCCATCAGGATCTTGTCTTTGGCCTTCTCGAAATCCTGCATTTCGACCGTGCGCGCACTGCGTCGAGCTGCCATCAGTGCGGCCTCATTGCACAGGTTGGCGAGATCAGCCCCCGACATGCCGGGTGTACCGCGTGCAATCACGCCCGGATTGACGTCCTGACCCAAAGGAACTTTGCGCATATGCACATTGAGAATCTGCTCGCGGCCCCGGATGTCGGGCAAGGTCACGTAAACCTGCCGATCGAACCGCCCCGGGCGCAGCAGGGCAGCGTCAAGAATGTCGGGACGATTGGTGGCCGCGACCACGATCACTCCCACGTTGGTCTCGAAGCCATCCATCTCAACCAGCATCTGATTGAGTGTCTGCTCTCGCTCGTCGTTTCCACCGCCCAAGCCAGCGCCGCGCTGACGCCCAACGGCATCAATTTCGTCGATAAAGATGATGCA
>CAIPGC010000172.1 GCA_903864505.1 uncultured beta proteobacterium
TACTAATTGCTCGTGCGGCTTGACCCTATAACTTTGATGTACGCAAGTACTTCAAGGAAGTTATGCCAAGTTGACGCATTCAAAAATGCCCTCTAGCAATAGAGAGCGTCGTAAAAGACAAGCTGATTAGCTCTATAAATTGGTTGCCTTGACTATAGTCAAGGTGGCAACAAGTTATGCCTGACGACCATAGCGAGGTGGTACCACTCCTTCCCATCCCGAACAGGACAGTGAAACGCCTCTGCGCCGATGATAGTGCGGGTTCCCGTGTGAAAGTAGGTCATCGTCAGGCTATTACAGCCTAAAACGCCCCCCTCAATCGAGGGGGGCGTTTTTATTTCGGAGTCGCTTCGGACAGATGGGCCGCCAAGGTGCGCACGCCCACGTCAGTGCTGTTGTCAAACAGTATTTCCATGAGTTTTGTTTCGCGTTCTCGAATCGTGGTGAGAAAGTCGGTCACGCTGCCCCCTTCGCCTGCAATGTCCGAAAATGTATCGAAACCCGATTCAAGAAAGCTCTGCAACTCGGTCAAGCCTCCTGCGCAAGCGGGTCGACGCATCATCCTGAGCATCATGCGCAGTCCCGGTGTCCGGGTTAGTCGGCTTAACTCGGTACCAATTTGTAATACGAGATCCAACTGCTGAGCCCGTTCACTCGTGCGCCCCACAATGTGCCAAGCATTTATATAAGATGTTGCATCTGAATTGATGCCCGTTGCCAGGCTCAACCAGGCTTTGGCCATCGCAAAATCGAGTTCCTCCGTCAGGACATGGAGTTCGGCCAGTGCTACGGCCGTTCCGACAACCTGTTTTGGAAGCAGCCTCTGTAGCGCACCAGCGATCTTGGCGAACTGCGCATCACGCAGCGAATAGTCCTTTTCGCTGTACAACTCAATGAGAAAAAATCGAGCTGCGTTTCCGTATTCAGGTGACTGAAGCAGATCCCTATAGGTTCCTGAAAAGCGACGGGACTGCAGTGACTTGACTGCTGTGAAAGCCCCTTGGAGTGGGCCACAGCACTGCGCCTCGTTGCGCAGCGACACCACCCTTGCGACCGCCTCGCGAATTCTTTCAGCCGAGTTCATATGGCGGAAAGTCTACACGTCAGATAGCCTCGCTGAAGTGGCATATTTGCCGAAAATATTCGTGTTTCCAGCATATTGGAGTGGTTACACTAGGGTTTACCCTTATATTGTGTGCATGTATCAAATGAAAGATCTTTTGTCTGCATCAATGCGAATAGCGGTGAATTTTCTTCGTCCGCCCGGATTCGAGGGTACGGACTCCCACTTGGCGGGTGTGTCCACAATTCAAGTCCCAATCCGCTCTCTCGGGGAAAATCACCGGGCTCGTATCGAGCAACACCTCCTGTCATTGTCGCCTCAAGACCGGCACCTTCGATTTGGCTATACGGCGCAGGACGTCCATATTCAACGCTATGTCGCCGGGCTCAACTTTGAGCGAGACGAGATCTTCGGAATTTACAACCGAAAGTTGGTGTTGCTAGCGGTGGCTCACTTGGCCTACAGCGAGAATGCTCACAACGAGGCTGGCGCTGAATTTGGTGTATCCGTTTTGGCAAGCGCGCGCGGCAGAGGGTATGGCGCGCGCCTTTTTGAGAGAGCCGCCCTGCACGCGGGCAATGATGGTGTCGGTGTGATGTTCATTCACGCGCTGAGTGAAAACTCCGCCATGCTGCAAATTGCTCGCAACGCGGGTGCACTTGTCCAACGCGATGGTCAGGAATCCGAGGCATTCTTGAAGCTGCCCAAGCCCACTTTGGACAGTCGCGCGACCGAGATGGTGGAGGAGCAAGTTGCTCAGACGGACTATCGGATCAAGTGGCAAGCCAAGCAGTTGTGGGAGTTCCTGGCTAATTTGCAGAAAATCCGCCAGAGGGTCTAAATCCGCTATCCTCGGGGTTCCAAAATTACGGCACGATTGCCCATACGCCAGTGTCAGACCCCCATCCCGCGCGGTTTATTGACAGGGAAGATAAGCGCACTTTCCTGCAAAAACTCGCTGAGTTCATTCATCCAGGGCCAGATTCGACCGCCGAACTGATTGAAACACTGGCCGAAGCTGAAGATAACAAGATCATTGGGGCGGAATCACGCGCCATGCTCGAGGGGGTCATACGGATGGCCGACATGACTGCAGGCGATGTCATGGTTCCAGCGACACGCATGGACATGCTTAATTTGCAGGGGCCGCTCGACGATCTGCTGCACACGGTGATTGATACGGGGCACTCACGCTTCCCAATTTATGAAGGGGAGCGGGAAAATGTCATTGGAATCTTGATGGCCAAGGATCTGCTTAAGTTGCAGCGTGCGCCTGAACTCAACATTCGTGCACTGCTACGCCCGGCAGTGTTTGTTCCTGAGACCAAGGGTCTTAACGATCTGTTGCGCGAGTTCAGAGGAAATCGAAACCACTTGGCCATCGTGATTGATGAGTTTGGCCGTGTGGCAGGCTTGATTACGATTGAGGACGTATTGGAACAAATCGTCGGGGAGATTGAGGACGAGTTCGACATTGCCGAGGACGAAGGGGATATTTTTGGCCTGGCAGACCGTACTTACCGGGTCAGCGGTGATACACCATTAGAGCGTGTCAATGATGCTTTTTCAGTCAACTTGGCAGGATCAGATGCAGGTGACCACTTTGACACCATTGGCGGCCTGGTGGCGCATGAAATGGGACATGTCCCCAAGCGTGGCGAGCGGTACACCCAGTCAGGGCTGGACTTTGTGGTCATGCATACCAAGGGTGGGGCGGTGCGTTGGTTTCGGGTGTCTCCGGCAAGCGATAAGACCCCCTAACGCTGATGCACCTTCAGGTCTCATCGCGCCGTCATCTGAATTCCTGGTTTCTGAGGTTCGCTATTATTTTCGTAGCGGCATGCGCTCAGTCCGCGGGCGTTGCATGGCCTTTTGACTTCGCACTCGCGCACGGCCAACCGGTCTGGTGGCTCCAGAGCGCGGGTTTGGCCGCGCTGGTGCGAATGCTATGGGACAGCACCCATTGGAGGCAGGCCTTTGGCTGGGGTCTGCTGTTTGCTACGGTTTGGCAAACAGGCACATTCTGGTGGTTGTATGTATCTATGCATACTTACGCTGGCCTGCATGCGTTGGTGGCAGCCGGTGCGGTAGCACTCTTGGCTGCTGCCTTGGGTATTTATTACGCCGGGGCATGTGCCTTGTGGTGGCGCTTGTCCCTAAGCCGACCCCTCATTGCGAGCCTGACATTTGCAGCGGCCTGGACCCTCGCGGAACTGGCACGGGGAACTTGGTTCACAGGATTCGGTTGGGGTGCCATTGCCTATGCACATGTAGACGGGCCGCTGGCAGGCCTTGCGCCGTGGCTTGGGGGCTATGGTGTCGGTGCGCTGGCTGCCTGGCTTGCAGCATCCATTGCACTAGTTTCCCAGAGCGGGCTAGGTCAACGACTGATGCTTGTGCTGCTACTGGTGATCGGAACCGCTCTGCCCATCTTCAAAGCACATTGGTCTACCGACGCAGGGGCACTGTCGGTCACCCTTCTGCAAGGCAACATTCCGCAGGATGAGAAGTTTGAATCGGGTACAGGGGTGCCGCTGGCGCTGGACTGGTACCGGGAGCAATTGGGAGCAAGCAAAAGTTCCTTGGTGGTGGCTCCGGAGACCGCAATTCCACAACTGCCACAGGAACTCCCGGTTGGGTATTGGGACGAAATTCGACGCCCCTATATGGAAGGAAAACAGGCGGCATTGGTGGGAGTTCCGTGGGGCAATTACGCACAGGGCTATACCAATGCGGTGGTGGGGTTTCTACCTGAGCCCGGGGAAGTGTGGCGCTACGACAAACATCATCTCGTACCGTTTGGCGAATTCATTCCGCCCTTGTTCAAGTGGTTTACCGCTCTTATGCATATTCCGCTCGGTGATTTCAACCGGGGCGCTCTAGGGCAAGCGTCGTTTGTTTGGGCCGGACAGCGTCTGGCCCCGAACATCTGTTACGAAGACCTGTTCGGCGAAGAGTTGGGCGCACGGTTCATCGATCCGGCATTGGCTCCCACAGTGTTTGTCAACGTCAGCAATATAGGCTGGTTTGGTGACACCGTGGCGATTGACCAGCATCTGCAGATTTCGCGGATGCGTGCGCTCGAGTTCGAGCGACCCTTTGTACGGGCGACCAATACCGGCGCCACTGTGATCATGGACCACCATGCCAACATCACAGCTAGCTTGCCACGTTACACGCGTGGCGTGCTCAGCGGTGAGGTTCATGGGCGCAATGGTATTACGCCCTACGCCTGGTGGGTGTCTCGGTTTGGCCTTTGGCCGCTGTGGTTGCTCGCGTTGGCGATGGTGGTCGGGGCAGGACGAAAAACGACATGCGCGCGCGAACCGTAAAATGAACGCTGTGCAAGAGAGCCAGCCGCGCTGACCCGTGGTCAGACTTTTCGCAAAACCAATTTTCTTGCGTGCTCCACAGTGCGCGATTGAAGCCAAAATAATGCTTACATTTCAGCAAATCATACTTCGGCTGCAGGACTACTGGGATCGGCAGGGCTGCGCCCTATTGCAGCCCTACGACATGGAAGTCGGAGCGGGGACATCGCACACCGCTACGTTCTTGAGAGCGCTTGGACCTGAACCCTGGAAAGCCGCTTATGTGCAGCCCAGTCGCCGCCCGAAGGATGGGCGATATGGCGAGAACCCCAACCGACTTCAGCACTACTACCAGTACCAGGTGGTACTGAAGCCCGCACCCAGCAACATTCTGGAGCTCTATCTGGGTTCGCTCGAAGCACTGGGCTTTGATTTGAAGAAGAACGATATCCGCTTTGTTGAGGACGATTGGGAAAATCCGACGCTGGGCGCTTGGGGGTTGGGCTGGGAGGTTTGGCTCAATGGCATGGAGGTGACACAGTTCACCTACTTCCAGCAGGTCGGCGGCGTCGATTGCCGTCCGATCACTGGGGAAATAACATACGGCCTGGAGCGTCTGGCGATGTACCTTCAGGGCGTGGACAACGTCTACAACCTGACCTGGACGGAGCGGGGCGACGGCTCCAGGCTCACCTATGGCGATGTCTACAAGCAAAACGAAGTGGAGCAGTCCACCTATAACTTTGAACACAGCGATTCCGAATTCCTGTTTACGGCCTTTGGTGCCCACGAGAAGCAGGCAAAGTATTTGATGGAACAGCAACTGGCCTTGCCCGCCTACGAGCAGGTTTTGAAGGCGGCCCACAGTTTCAACTTGCTCGATGCACGCGGATCGATCAGTGTCACCGAGCGCGCTGCGTACATCGGGCGCATCCGCAACCTGGCGCGTAGCGTGGCGCAAAGCTATTTTGAAAGCAGGGAGCGCCTTGGCTTCCCCTTGGCACCGCGGGAGTGGGTGGAACAAATGGACAAGAAGGCGGCGTAACACCATGACCACCCAAAACCTGTTGGTAGAACTGTTTGTGGAAGAGTTGCCCCCCAAGGCATTGCAGAAACTCGGGGATGCATTTGCCACACAACTGGCAGAGCAACTCCGAATCATGGGGCTGGCCGATGCCGACTCTGTGGCGACTGCCTACGCCTCTCCGCGTCGCCTGGCGGCCCATGTTACCCATGTCTGGATCAAGGCGGCCGACAAGGCAGTGCAGCAAAAGCTCATGCCTGTCTCGGTCGGCCTTGACGGTTCGGGTAAGGCAACGACCGCATTGTTGAAAAAGCTGCAGGCTATCGGTGCCGATGTGTCGGATCCGGTTGCCGCCGTAGCGTCGCTCAAGCGCGCACCGGACGGTAAGGCGGAAGCCCTTTTTTACGATAGTTTGGTCACAGGAGCCACGCTCGATACGGGTTTGCAAAGGGCATTGGAAGAGGCGCTTGCCAAGTTGCCCATCCCAAAAGTGATGAGCTACCAGTTGGAATCTGACTGTGCATTGCCGGGTTGGACCAGCGTCAATTTCGTGCGTCCAGCGCACTCCCTGATCGCACTGCATGGCAGCACAGTGGTTCCAGTGAAGGCGCTGGGGCTGCGTGCCGGAAATACGACGCAAGGCCATCGGTTCGAGGCGGCGGTTTCGCCGGTGGTCATTGACAACGCCGATCGCTACGCCGACACCCTGGCCAGAGATGGTGCGGTGATTGCATCTTTCCCCCTGCGCCGGGCCGAGATTGTTCGCCAGCTCGCGGTGGCGGCGCAGAGACTGGGTAACGGCGTTCTACCCATTGAAGACGATGCGCTACTGGACGAGGTGACGGCCTTGGTGGAGCGCCCGAACGTGCTGGTGTGTGAATTCGAGAAGCAGTTTTTGGACGTGCCGCAGGAATGCTTGATTCTGACCATGAAGGCCAACCAGAAGTACTTTCCACTGCTGGATGCGCAAGGCCGGTTAACGCATCAGTTTCTGGTGGTGAGCAACATCCGACCGGACGATGCCAGTGCCGTAGTAGGAGGCAACGAGCGCGTGGTGCGGCCGCGTCTGGCGGACGCGAAGTTTTTCTACGACCAGGACCGCAAGAAGACCCTGTCTTCCCGTGTCGAGGGACTGTCGAAAGTGGTTTACCACAACAAGTTGGGAACCCAAGGCGAGCGGGTTCTGCGTGTGCGCGCGATTGCCAGGGCACTGGGCTGGCAACTCGGCGGTGATACCTTGGCCGACGCTGCAGACGTTGCGGCCCAACTGGCAAAGGCCGATCTGCTGACCGATATGGTGGGCGAGTTCCCGGAACTGCAGGGCATTATGGGCGGTTATTACGCACGCCATGACGGCGAGTCCCAAGATGTCGCATTCGCCATAGAAGACCATTACAAGCCCCGGTTTGCCGGCGATGTCCTGCCGCGCAACGAAGTCGGTGTGGTAGTCGCACTGGCTGACAAACTCGAAACCCTGGTTGGCATGTTTGGTATTGGCAATCTGCCCAGTGGCGACAAGGATCCGTTTGCCTTGCGCCGCCATGCGCTGGGGGTGATCCGCATGCTGATCGAAAAGGACTTGGCGCTGGATGTGAACAAGGTCATTGGGGATGCCGCGTCGGCGTTTGGGGACAAGATTTCCAACGTTAGCGTGGCGCTCTCGGACTTTATTTTTGACCGTCTTGCGGGCTCATTGCGGGAGCAGGGCTACAGTGCGCAGGAGATCGATGCGGTTTTGGCCTTGCGCCCGCAGCGTCTGGGCGACGTCACCCGTCGACTGGCGGCCGTGCGCGCCTTTGCGGCCTTGCCCGAGGCTGCTGCGCTGGCCGCCGCCAACAAGCGCATCGGCAACATTCTGAAGAAAGCGGCAGAGGCCGATCCGCATGTGAGCGAGATCCTGCTGCAGGAACCTGCAGAGATTGCGCTGTATGCGGCCATGAAAGACCTGGCACCGCGGGCGAATGCCCAATTCGAGGCAGGTGACTACACAGCTTCGTTACAAACGCTGGCCGCCTTGCGCGCGCCGGTGGATGCATTTTTCGATGGTGTGATGGTGAATGCGCAGGCGCTGGATCTGCGGTTAAACCGGCAAGGCCTGCTCAAAGCCCTGCATACCACTATGAACCGGGTCGCCGAACTGTCCCGGCTCGTCAGCTAAGGTTCATCCATGAAAATTGTCATTCTCGATCGCGACGGCACCATCAACGAGGACAGTGCGGACTACATCAAGTCGCCGGCTGAGTGGCAGCCCTTACCCGGCGCGCTGGAGGCCATCGCCCGTTTAAACCACGCAGGTTGGCATGTGGTGGTTGCGAGCAATCAGTCCGGACTTGGCAGGGGTTTGTTTGATGTGGCGACATTGAACGCCATGCATGCCAAGATGCACACCATGCTGGCAGCGGTCGGCGCTCGGGTAGACGCGGTCTTTTATTGCCCGCATGCCCCCGAAGAGAATTGCCACTGCCGCAAGCCCGAGCCGGGGCTCTTTGAGCAAATTGGGGAGCGCTATGGGATCGAGCTTGATGGTTTGCCGGCGGTGGGCGACTCGGCTCGCGACGTGACCGCTGCCGTGGCGGCGGGCTGCGAGCCGCATCTGGTGCTGACCGGCAAGGGGGCAGCATACCGTGGGATAGCCCTGCCGGAGAGCTTTCCGGCCCACACCAGGGTGCACGAGGACCTGGCCGCGTTCGCCGAGTTCCTGACTCTTCGCGACGCGTTGCCCCGTCCAGCGGGTACAAACCCATAATCGCACCCAAGAGATGGAGAACCACCACAAGGGGGAAAGGACACTGTTGACGATGCTGGTGTCGGCCGTCCGTTCAGTCACGCACCTGCTCTGGATGGCAGTTACCGTGATTCCCTACACGCTGGCCATTTTGCTGGCATCTGCGCTGGGCCTGCGGCAGTCCATCGTGTACCGCATTGCCGCTGCCTGGTTGAGCCTGAGTGTCAGTGGGGCGCGCGTTATTCTCGGTATCCACACCCACGTCTCCGGCATGGACAACCTCCCGTTGGGTGCAAAGAGTCCAGCAGTGTTGCTGGTCAAACACCAGTCCACCTTCGAAACCTTTTTGATGCCGGCCATCATGCCGCACCCGCTGGCCTACGTGTTCAAGAAAGAATTACTGTACGTTCCTTTTTTTGGCTGGTCGATCGGTCGACTTGACATGATCCACATCGATCGCAGTCTGCGCACGCAGGCCTTCAAAAGGGTGGTGGCGCAGGGTAAGGAGCGTTTGGCCCAAGGGGTCTGGATCATCATGTTCCCGGAAGGCACACGCATCGAGCGTGGGCAAAAGGGTGTCTACGAGACCAGTGGGACTCGCCTGGCCGTGCAGACAGGAGCGCCGGTCATTCCGATTGCGGTCACGTCGGGCAAGTGCTGGCCGCGGCGCGCGTTTCTCAAGACACCGGGCGTGGTCGAAGTCTCGGTTGGTAAGCCGATTCCAAGCATAGGTCGTCACCACAAGGAACTGATGCAGGAAGTGGAAGACTGGATAGAGGCAGAAATGCGTCGTCTGGACCCCGAGGCGTATCACTAAACCCTATGCCTGGCTTGCTGCAGTACACCTTGGATCTTTTTGAGTCTGTAGCCCCCGTACAGGCTGCGCAGGACGCTCCTCAAAAGATAGCGGTTCCGGCGTTTTCTCATCCCCGAGGAAACCGGCAGGTGCGCCTGGGCCATGCAATGGTGGAGTACCACTTCCAGCGCGCCCGGCGTCGGACCATCGGATTTATGGTGGGTCCCGATGGTCTGCTGGTGCGGGCACCGCGCTGGACGCCCCTTTACGAGGTGGAGGCGGCGCTGCAGGAGAAGGCGGTCTGGATCATCCGAAAGCTGGATGAGACGCGCGAGCGCCAGGCACGTCAAGACAGTACACGCATCGAATGGCGCGATGGCGCGGTGCTGCCTTTCCTGGGTGAATCGGCGCAGTTGCTGCTCGACGGGGGCCATGCCTTTTCGGCGGTAGGTGCACAGTTGGATCCGCCTGCCCCGGGTCGAATTGGTCCTCAGATGTTACGGGTCGCGTTGCCACGGTCTGTCACCCCCGAGCAGATTCGCGATGCCGTGCAGGCGTGGCTAATGTCGCAGGCGCGCATCAACTTCTCGCAGCGAC
Source organism: uncultured beta proteobacterium (assembly GCA_903864505.1). GTDB lineage: Bacteria > Pseudomonadota > Gammaproteobacteria > Burkholderiales > Burkholderiaceae_C > Allorhodoferax. Next base: position 9,517 of record CAIPGC010000172.1, read on the forward strand.
TCGACCACTTCGCGCCCTTGCTGCAAGTGCAGTGGCGCAAGCTGACTTTGAGCAGCGCTGGAACGCGCTGGGGCAGTGCTCGCCTGGACGGCTCGATTCGCCTGAACTGGCGCTTGATCCATTTCAAGCAGTCTGTCATTGACTATGTGGTCGCGCACGAACTCAGCCACCTTCGGGTGATGGATCACAGCGCCCAATTCTGGGACACCGTGCGCACCGTGGTGCCCGACTATGCGGTTCTGCGCAGGCAACTCAAGGACGATGCCATCCCCAAGTGGTGAAACGTGGCCCCCTTGCGTCTTTCTCTGTCGCTCAAGCCGGGGCTCCACCGCGACGCGGGTCGCTGCCCCCCGAGGGGGCGCATTTCGTCTTGGGACGGCCCTACGGCAAAATCAAAGGTCTCCAGGTTTGCACACTATGGGGAGGCGAATCGATAAATCCCATCTGCATCGAGGGTGCGCTGCAGTTTTCCCTCAAACCACAGGGCGTGCAGGTGGGCGATCGACTCGCCCATGGCAAACGTGGTTTGGTGCAGATCCATGTTGCGCTCGAACAGCACCGGCAGGATGTCAGCGGCACTACAGGGCTTCGCCATGCAGGCTTGTAGCACATCGGTCAGGCGGTCACGGTGGTGGGCATGCAATTGGTCAATGCGGGTGTGAAGTCCGGTGAAGGGCTTGCCGTGTGAAGGCAGTACAAGCGTGTCGTCTGGCAGGCTGCGAAACTTGTCGATCGACTCCAGAAACAAGGCCAGAGCGTTGGACTCAGGTTCGGCCTCGTAGACGCTCACGTTGGTTGAGATGCGTGGCAGCATCATGTCGCCGCCAAGCAGGACGTTCAGGCTCTCACAGTACAACGCAATGTGCTCCGGTGCGTGGCCGTAGCCGCTGATGCAGCGCCAAGTGCGCCCGCCAATGGTGAGGGCCATGCCATCCATCAGTCGGCGGTACTGCAACGGGACCGACGGCACCAAAGCCGGAAAGTAGCCAGTGCGGGCTTGGATTTGTTGCACAGCCTGCGGGCTGTTCAAACCATGCGAAGCAAAAAACTCGGAAGCGCGTTCACCGCCAAATCCGGTCGGGCCCATGCAGCCCATGCGTGCAACCTGGTAATCGGTGGCGCTGATCCACAGTGGCACATTCCAGCGCTGGCACAACCAGTGCGCCAAACCAATGTGGTCCGGGTGCATGTGGGTCACAATGACGCGCAGGATCGGCAGGCCTTCAAGGTCGTTGGCGAAGATGCATTCCCAGTGCGCCTTGGGTTTGTCACCAAAGATGCAGCAGTCCACAACGCTCCAGCCCTGCAGCATTGCACCCGATCCTTGTGGGTCGTCTACCGCATCGCGAAGCAGCCAAAGATTGATGTGGTTCAGGGCAAACGGAAGCGGCATGCGCACCCACTTGACGGCAGGTGTCAATCCTGTGGCTTCACCGCACACCACTTCCAGCGCACCGCCGGGCGGGGCAAGCGTTTCTCCCAGTGGGTAGTGCAGTTCGCGTTCGAGGTCGTTCATGGGGTACTTCTTGTATGCTCCATAATTGACGTTTACGTAAACGTCAATGGATAGGGCATTCTAGGGGCTATGAGCATTACCTACAGCATTGGTGACCTGGCGCGCGAGTTCGACCTGACGACCCGCGCGATCCGTTTTTATGAAGACTTGGGCCTGCTGCAACCAGGACGCAGCGGCCCGGGCGGGCGCAACCGGGTCTACAGCGGGCGCGACCGCACGCGGCTGAAGTTGACTTTGCGCGCCAAGCGTCTGGGGCTTTCCCTGACCGAGGCCAAGGACATCATCGACACGTACGACAGTCCCCGTGATACCGGCGCTCAATTGCAAAAATTCCTGGACGTCCTGGCCGCCCACCGCACGCAGATTGAAGAACAGATGGCCGACTTGCAAGCCAATCTGGACGAACTCAAGGTGCAACAGCGTGAAGCGCGCGCGCTGCTTGCCAAACAGAAAAAGCAGACGGCACCGGCCTGAGCAGCTGCTTTGAACAACGGCATACAACACTCTCAAGGAGACCTAAATGAACCTGCCCGGACTCAACTTTCAACTCGGCGAAGACATTGACGCGCTGCGGGACGCAGTGCGCGAATTTGCCCAGGCCGAGATCGCACCGCGTGCCGCCGAGATCGACCGCAGCGACCAGTTTCCGATGGACCTGTGGCGCAAGATGGGCGATCTTGGCGTGCTTGGAATTACCGTGGGCGAGGAGTATGGCGGAGCCGACATGGGCTACCTGGCGCACATGATTGCGATGGAAGAAATATCGCGTGCCAGTGCGTCCGTGGGTCTTTCGTATGGCGCCCACAGCAACCTGTGCGTCAACCAGATCAAGCGCAACGGGACCGATGCGCAGCGCGCCAGGTACCTGCCAAAACTCATCAGTGGCGAGCATGTGGGCGCGCTGGCCATGAGCGAGACCGGTGCCGGAAGCGACGTGCTGTCCATGAAGCTCAAGGCCGAAGACAAGGGCGGCTATTACCTGCTCAACGGCAGCAAGATGTGGATCACGAACGGGCCTGATGCCGACACGCTGGTCGTCTACGCCAAGAGCGAGCCTGAATTGGGCGCACGCGGTGTCACCGCATTTCTGATCGAAAAAGGAATGAAGGGTTTCAGCATTGCACAAAAGCTCGACAAACTGGGCATGCGCGGCAGCCATACGGGTGAACTGGTGTTCAACAACGTTGAAGTGCCATTGGCCAACATCCTTGGCAACCTCAATGGCGGTGCCAAGGTACTCATGAGCGGTCTGGACTATGAGCGTGCCGTGCTCACCGGGGGGCCGCTTGGGATCATGCAGTCGGTCATGGACAACGTCATTCCGTATATTCACGACCGCAAGCAGTTTGGCCAGAGTATTGGTGAATTCCAGTTGATCCAGGGCAAGGTTGCCGACATGTACACCGTGCTGCAGGCGGGCCGGTCATTTGCCTATACCGTGGCCAAGAACCTCGACCTGCTGGGTGCAGAGCACGTGCGCCAGGTGCGCAAGGACTGTGCCTCGGTCATTTTGTGGACCGCTGAAAAGGCGACCTGGATGGCAGGCGAAGGGGTGCAGATTTTTGGTGGAAACGGCTACATCAACGAATATCCCCTGGGTCGCCTGTGGCGTGATGCCAAGTTGTACGAGATCGGAGCCGGAACCAGCGAGATTCGTCGCATGCTGATCGGTCGCGAACTGTTTGGGGAGACGATGTGATCTCTTGGGCAGTTACACCTGGGGTGCACAGAGACACGGACCACGATGACTAGTCCACTCCAATCATTGATCGACAACAACCGCGTCTGGGCGCAGCGCATGGAGCAGCAGCGCCCCGGCTTTTTCAGTCTTCTGGCCCAGCAGCAGACACCAAAATACCTCTGGATCGGCTGTTCCGACAGCCGTGTTCCGGCCAATGAAATTACCGGTCTGGACCCGGGCGAGATATTTGTGCACCGCAACGTGGCCAATGTGGTAGTGCACTCCGATCTCAATGCGCTGTCGGTCATACAGTTTGCGGTAGACCATCTCAAGGTAGAGCACATCATGGTGGTGGGCCACTACGGGTGTGGTGGGGTGTTGGCGGCCTTGCGTGGAACTCGCGTGGGGCTGGCCGACAACTGGTTGCGGCACGTGCACGATGTGAAGTTGCGCCATCGCCGGCGGATCGAGCATTTGTGTACTTCGGAGCAGGAAGACGTGCTGTGCGAGATGAATGTCATCGAGCAGGTGGGGAACGTCGCTATGTCCAACGTCCTGCAGGACGCCTGGAGCAGGGGCCAGCGTGTCAGCGTGCACGGATGGTGCTACGGGCTCAAGGATGGTTTGCTCAAGGACCTTGGCGTGACGATGGAGGGTTCCGACGAAGTGGTCAATGTTTTTCGATCCGCTTTGAAACGTTACCCGCGCGGTCAAAAGACACCGGAATAAGCCCAAACTGCGCCAGGCGGTTTGGTTACCAGGCCGACGCGCGCTTCACCTACCCAATATTTTTTACCTAAGGAGAAGTTAATGACAGATTCCATCGTTATCGTAGGTGCAGCCCGCACGCCCATGGGCGCATTCCAGGGCGACTTTTCCAGTCTGGCAGCGCATGACCTCGGAGGCGCTGCCATCAAGGCCGCCGTGCAGCGCGCCGGCATTTCCCCTGAGCTGGTGACCGAAGTCTTGTTTGGCAATTGCCTGATGGCCGGACAGGGCCAGGCACCCGCGCGTCAGGCCGCGTTCAAGGGGGGCTTGCCCAACAGCGCTGGTGCCGTGACGCTGTCCAAGATGTGCGGTTCGGCCATGCGCGCGGCCATGTTCGCCCACGATATGCTGCTGGCCGGAAGCCACGAGGTGCTGGTCGCTGGCGGGATGGAGAGCATGACCAACGCACCGTATCTTCTCCCCAAGGCACGCGGTGGCTACCGCATCGGGCACGACCGCATCTTTGACCACATGATGCTCGATGGGCTGGAAGACGCGTACGAGCCCGGACGCTCCATGGGAACCTTTGGTGAAGATTGCGCTGCCAAGTACAGCTTTACCCGCGAACAACAGGACAATTTCGCTACAGCCAGTGTCCAGCGTGCGCAGGCAGCTATTAAATCAGGAGCGTTTGCAGCGGAAATCACACCCGTCACCGTGAAGGGACGCGGCGGCGAGGTAACCGTTTCCATGGACGAGGGTCCGGGCAAGGTCAAGCTTGACAAGATTTCCACGCTCAAACCTGCGTTCAAGAAAGACGGCACCATCACGGCGGCCTCGAGTTCTTCCATCAATGATGGTGCTGCGGCACTGGTGCTGATGAAGGCCTCCACCGCTGCCAAACTCGGCTGCAAGCCGATGGCCCGGATCGTGGCGCATGCCACGCACGCGCAGGAGCCCGAGTGGTTTGCCACGGCCCCGGTGGGCGCAACCCAGAAGGCGCTGGCCAAGGCCGGATGGGCAGTCGGTGATGTGGACCTTTGGGAGGTGAACGAAGCCTTTGCCGTGGTGCCGATGGCGCTGATGAAAGAGCTGGGCGTGCCGCACGACAAGGTCAATGTCAATGGCGGCGCCTGCGCACTGGGCCATCCGATTGGCGCGTCCGGCGCGCGCATCATGGTGACGCTGATGTACGCATTGCAGGCACGCGGGCTCAGGAAGGGCCTGGCCACACTGTGTATTGGTGGGGGTGAGGCAACTGCTGTAGCGTTGGAAATGCTATAAGTTTCGTAGCTGTCTACGCAATGAGTACGGGTGATTGAAAGGTGTTTTCATTCCTGCAACCGAGCCTGCCGGAGTGGCGTAGTCCGGGGCGCCTCATGGTGCCAAATGCGCACAAATCGGCCCCCGGAACACGCCACCCCAGCGAGTTGAGAGTGGCGCGCATGCGAGATAAAAAAGTCAAGAAATCAAAGGAAACAAAACGATGATCCTCACCCAAGACCAGGAAATGGTGCGCGATGCGGTGCGCGACTTTGCACAACAGGAGTTGTGGCCCAACGCGGCGAAGTGGGACAAGGAGCACACCTTTCCCAAAGAAGCGCACCAAGGGCTGGCTGCTCTGGGGGCTTACGGGATTTGTGTGCCGGAGGCCTATGGCGGTGCGAACCTGGACTATTTGACCCTGGCGCTGGTGCTTGAAGAGATTGCGGCGGGCGATGGTGGTACCAGCACGGTGATCAGCGTCACCAATTGCCCGGTCAATGCCATTTTGATGCGCTATGCGAGCGAAGCGCAAAAGCAGAAGTGGTTGGTGCCGCTGGCGCAGGGCAAGATGCTGGGCGCGTTTTGCCTGACCGAGCCGCATGTGGGCAGTGACGCGTCGTCGCTGCGCACCACGGCAGTCAGGGAGGGCGACAGTTACATCATCAATGGGGTCAAGCAGTTCATCACCAGCGGCAAGTATGGCGATGTAGCGGTCGTCATCGCCGTGACGGACAAGGGTGCGGGCAAGAAAGGCATGAGCGCATTTCTGGTGCCGACCAATGCGCCTGGCTACGTCGTGGCGCGCCTGGAAGACAAGTTGGGTCAGCATTCGAGCGACACGGCGCAGATCAACTTCGACGACTGTCGCATTCCGGCTGAAAACCTGATTGGTCGCGAGGGCGAGGGCTACGGCATCGCGCTGGGGGGGCTTGAAGGTGGTCGCATCGGCATTGCGGCGCAAAGTGTCGGCATGGCGCGCAGCGCGCTGGAGTTTGCTATTGCCTACGCAAAAGACCGCCAGAGTTTCGGCACTTCGATATTCAACCATCAGGCGGTGGGCTTCCGGCTTGCGGAGTGCGCTACCAATTTGGAAGCGGCTCGACAGCTGATCTGGCACGCGGCATCCCTGCGCGATGCAGGTCGCCCGTGCCTGAAAGAGGCTGCCATGGCCAAGCTCTTTGCCAGCGAAATGGCCGAAAAGGTGTGCAGCACTGCGATCCAGACCCTGGGCGGCTACGGCTATGTGAGTGACTTTCCGGTCGAGCGCATTTACCGCGATGTGCGCGTGTGCCAGATCTACGAAGGCACCTCCGACGTGCAGAAGATCATCATCCAGCGCGCCTTGGGCTGATTCCATGGACGCATTGATGCTGCCCGAGGGCGTCCAGGTCTTTGAGCGGGGGTGGCTTTCGAGCAACAATGTGCTGATTCAGGGGCGTGACGGTTGCGCCCTGATCGACAGTGGCTACTGCACCCACGCAGCGCAAACGCTGGCCCTGGTGGCTTCTGCGCTCCAGGGGCGACCGCTGGACCTGCTGCTCAATACGCATTTGCACAGCGACCATTGTGGCGGTAACGCAGCACTGCAGGCCACTTACCCTGCGCTGCAGACCTTGATCCCTCCGGGCCAGGCGCAGTACGTCAAGGCGTGGGACCCGGTTGCACTGACCTATACCCCCACCGGCCAGAGTTGCCCGCAGTTCCGCTTTGATTTCACGCTGGAGCCCGGCACGGAAGTCCAGTTGGGCGACCGTCAGTGGCAGGTACATGCGGCACCGGGGCACGACACCCATTCGGTGATACTGTTTGAGCCGGCAAGCAGGGTACTGATGTCGGCCGATGCGCTGTGGGAGCGCGGGTTCGGTGTGGTATTCCCTGAGCTCGACGGGGAAGGCGCATTTGACGAGGTGGCCAGTACCCTGGACATCATCGAACAACTGCAGCCCGTCACCGTGATTCCGGGTCACGGAGCGGCATTCAATGGTGTGGAGCAGGCGTTGTTGGTGGCACGACAGCGGTTGGAGAACTTTGTGGCGCATCCACAAAAGCACCTGCAATACGCTGCCAAGGTGCTGCTCAAATTCAAGTTGCTCGAAGCCCAGCAGCTCGAAATGTGCGAACTGCTGGCCTGGACCCAGGGCACGTCCTATTTCGCATCGACTTTTGCGAACGGATTTTCGAACCAGGACCTGACGCAGACGGTCACGCAGCTGGTAGGTGACCTGGTCCGCTCTGGCGCTGCAACACTGCGCGGCAGCGTGGTCCACAACGCCTGAGTTGCCAGTTGCTCGCACTTTGCGACAATGCGGCTTGGATTCAACAACGACAACAGATGAGGAGACATTCATGCCCATTACCAAAGGATTTCGCGCCCTCGTAGATGAGGCCATGGCGCAGGTCACCACCTACACCGTGGTGCAGGTGCAGGCGCGCTTGAGCGACCCCGCTGTGCAGGTGGTCGATATCCGTGACATTCGTGAGTTGAACGAGGGCACGGTGTTGGGTGCTTTCCACGCACCACGCGGCATGCTGGAGTTCTGGGTGGATCCGGCGTCGCCCTACCACAAGAAGATCTTTGCCGATGCGTCCAAAGAGTTCATTCTGTTCTGTGGCGCGGGCTGGCGCAGTGCGCTGGCGGCCAAAGCCTTGCAGGAGATGGGCATGACCAACGTGGCGCATATCGACGGTGGCTGGGCCGAATGGGTCAAGTTGGGTGCGCCAACGGAAACACTGGAACAGCAAAAGGCTCGGCGTCCGGCCAAGGGTTAAAGGCACCAAGCCGCTGTTGCAGGGCTGAGGTGGACTCACAACAAAAGGAGACAAGACACCATGGACATGTCTGTCAAACACGACTTCATGGCGGAAACGCACGAAGTACAAAACCAGCCACCGGCGCTGCAGGACTACAACGTCTACGCGCAGGACGTGGCGCTGGGCGAAGCCGTTGCCCGTGAAGGCGCTGCGTGGGCCGAAGCAGACTTGCAGGCGTTTGGGGCACTGACCGGTTCGCGCGAAGTGATTGAACTGGGCTTTCAGGCCAACGAAAACAAGCCGGTGCTCTACACGCACGACAACTACGGCCACCGCATCGACGAAGTGCGCTTTCATCCGGCCTACCACCGGCTGATGCAGATCTCTTTGGAGAACGGCCTGCACTCGTCGCACTGGACGCGTCCGGGGCCGGGAGCGCAGGTGGCGCGCGCTGCCAAGTTCTACCTGCAAAGCCAGGTCGATGCGGCGCACGGTTGCCCGGTCACGATGACCTCGGCCGTCATCCCGTCCCTGCTGGAGCAGCCCGATGTGGCCGCACGCTGGACCGAAAAAATCATGGCTTGCGCGTATGACCATCGCAATGTCCCGTTTGAGCAGAAGAAAGCGGTCACCATTGGCATGGCCATGTCCGAGAAGCAGGGCGGCTCCGATGTGCGTGCCAATACCTTGCGTGCCTATCCGCTGGGCGCTGGCGGACCCGGCCAGGCGTACGAACTCGTCGGCCACAAGTACTTTGTTTCTGCGCCGATGTGCGATGCGTTTCTGGTGCTGGCGCAGGCGCCCGGCGGCCTGTCGTGCTTTCTGTTGCCGCGCTGGAAGTCTGATGGCAGCAAAAACCCGTTGCAAATCCAGCGCCTGAAAAACAAGATGGGCAACGTCGCCAACGCCTCCTGCGAAACCGAACTGCGCGGCGCCTATGCCGAGATGGTTGGCGGGGAGGGGCGTGGCGTGGCCACCATTCTCAAAATGGTCAGCATGACCCGCTTTGACTGCATGATTGGTTCGAGCTCTGGCATGCGCCAGGCCGCAGTGCAGGCGCTGCACCATTGCAACCACCGTTCTGCGTTTGGCAAGCGATTGGTGGAGCAGCCACTCATGCAAAACGTGCTGGCCGATCTGGTTATTGAAAGTGAAGCGGCGTTGGCGCTGACCATGCGCATCGGACGCGCGCTGGACCACAGCACGGAGCCCGAAAAACTGCTGGTCCGAATGGGCACAGCCGTGGGCAAGTACTGGATCTGCAAGCGCAGCCCCGCCCATGCAGTCGAAGCCATGGAATGCATTGGCGGTAGTGGTGTCATGGAAGACTGCATCATGCCGCGCCTGTTCCGTGAATCGCCGGTGAATTCGATATGGGAAGGGAGTGGCAATGTGCAGTGCCTGGACATGCTGCGCGCAATGCACCGCAACCCTGGTTCCATGGAAACCTATTTGGCTGAGGTGAAAGCGGGGCTGGGCGCAGACCACCAGCTCGACCACTATGTGACGCAACTCGATCGCGAACTGGCCGACCTCACCGACATCGAATACCGTGCCCGTGGCGTGGTGGAGCGCATGGCGCTGGCGCTGCAAGGCTCTCTGCTTGTGCGCCACGGCAACCCGGCCGTGGCCGATGCCTTCTGCGCCTCGCGTCTGGTAGGCAACCACAGTGGACTGACCTTTGGCAACCTGCCACGCGGGGTCGATTGTGCGGGCATCATCGCGCGTGCCATGCCGGTGCTGGCTTGATTGCCTGCACGCCTGACAGCGTTTGCCCTTGCGGGCGCGTGAATGCCAAGTCCAAAGCGTTGCACTACGGGCAGTGCTGCGGGCAGTGGCTCGAGGAAGGCTTGCCTGCACCCGATGCCCACGCCCTCATGCGCTCGCGTTACAGCGCCTATTGCTTGGAGCGAACATCCTATCTGCTGCGTACCTGGCACGCCAGTACGCGCCCGGCGGAAATTACGTTTGTTACCAGGGTGAAGTGGTTGGGGCTGCAGGTGCGTCGGCACCGTGTGCTGGACGCAGACCATGCCGATGTGGAGTTTGTCGCCCGCCAGCGCGAGCCCGGTGGACGTGCCGTTCGACTGCATGAGCACAGCCACTTTGTGCGCGAGGATGGGCGTTGGTACTACGTGGACGGTGATTTACCTCAGCAATGAGGCTGGTGCGGCAATTGTCATTTGCCGCTCCGTTTGATTTTCAATGCTTTTGCAACACGGCAAACAGCATCATGGGCGAAAGCAATTCAACCCCGATCACGAAACTTGCGGCGGCATCGGGCCCGGCATCTTGTCGTTGCAAACACCACGCGACACGGCCATAGACCTCAATCTTGAGCTTCGGATCGGCATATTCGATGGCCACTGACACGGACTCCGCGACAGGGTGCTCGAGGTAAAAACTAATTCCCGAATCCGATATGTCGCGTATCTGGTCGATGCGGTAGCGCACGGTGTCTGCCCGCAGCGCAACTCGTGCGTTTGGCTGGCGCTCCAGCGGGTACCGGTCCAACTTGCGCTGATTGATTTTTGGCATGGTTCAGAGTCCTCGATGTGCAGCAAGGCTGGTATTTACAGGATTAACCCGATTTTGCTTCAGATGCCCGCCTGCGAAATTCCGCCGGCGATTGACCGGTCCAGCCCTTGAACGCGCGGATAAAACTTTTCTCATTGCGAAAGCCGGCGGCCTCGGCTACCTGTTTGATGGGTCGATTGGTGCGGTGCAGCAGATCGATGGCGCGGCTCTGGCGCACTTCGTCTTTGAGGCCCTGCAAGGAAGCACCTTCTTCTTTCAGTTGGCGGTGCAGAGTGCGTGGCGATACATGCAGCCATGCGGCCAGCGCCTCGGCACTGTGGGTTTGTTGCGCATGGGTGGACAGTGCCTGACGCACGCGCTGCACCAGCAAGCGGTCACGCCGGTATTGCAGCACGGTCAACGGCAGCGCGTTTTGCAGCATGTGCTGCAGCGCTTTTTCGTCGCGGCGCAGGGGCAAGGCCAGGTACTGCGCATCAAAGCGGATGCTGGCGGCTTCGCACGCAAACGTCGTGAGCCCGGAAAAGAGTACGGCATAGGCGTTTTGGTGCGGTGGTGCTGCAAACGGGAAACTCGCACCCAGCAGCGGTATGCGCGAGTCGACCAGCCAGCAGGCCAGGCCGTGGATGTTGCGCAGCACCGAGACCAGGCAAAACTCTCGCATGGGTTCTGGCAGCCTGGGCAGCAGGGGACTCTGCTTCGTGTCCCCCGCCCGCGTTGCGGACTCCTCCTTTACCCGCGCAGAGCCCCCTGCTGCCCAGGCTGCGACAGTGGTTTGCTCAGTGATGCGGATAGTCGCCACGTCGCCCACTACGTGCAGTTGCAGGCGGATGTCGCGCGCGATCAGACCGTGGTGGCGACACCAGCGCGCCAGCGCCAGTTGCAAGGTCGGGGCGCTAATGGAAGCGCGTGCCAGCATGCCGTAGCTACCCCACGGCAGGCGCCGGCTGAACCAGCCCAAGGCTTCGTCGTCCAACTCCTGCATGGCGGTGCCTGACAGCGTCTCCATTTGCCAGGCGGTGATTCGCGCATCGGGCCTGTCCAATTGCTCTGGCGCAATCTGTGCCTGGCGCAGTGCCTGCCCCGGATCTTTGCCATACCGCTGGTACGCCGCCACAATGGCTGTTACAAAGGCCATGGGGGTTGCCGCAATGGGGGAGTAAGACGCCATGACCGTGAGGGTACCAAAGTTTTGCTAGTGTGGCGCGATTTGCAACCTTGGTGACGTCCCGCTGGGGGGCCATTCCGTTCAAAATGCGGTCTGCACTGCAACTTCTACCGGAACCCTGCCATGCCCATTCTGGAGTCCAAACTCAATCCGCGCTCTGCCGATTTCACCGCCAACGCCATAGCCATGCGCACGCTGGTGGTGGACCTTAATGTGCAGATCGACAAAGCGGCCCTTGGCGGCGGCGACGCGGCCCGTGCCAAGCACACGGCCCGTGGCAAATTGCTGCCGCGTGACCGGGTACACATGCTGCTCGACCCCGGCACCCCATTTCTTGAGCTTTCGCCCCTGGCGGCACTGGGCATGTACCCGGACCGCGATGGCACCGACAGCGCACCCTGTGCCGGTGTAATTGCCGGTATTGGCCGCGTCTGTGGCGTGGACTGCATGATCGTCTGCAACGATGCCACCGTGAAGGGCGGAACCTACTACCCGCTGACGGTGAAGAAGCATTTGCGTGCGCAGGAAGTGGCCGCGCAAAATCACCTGCCCTGCATTTATCTGGTGGACTCGGGCGGGGCCAACTTGCCCAACCAGGACGAGGTGTTTCCCGATCGGGACCACTTTGGCCGCATCTTTTTCAACCAGGCCAACATGAGCGCCGAAGGCATTGCCCAGATTGCCGTGGTGATGGGTTCGTGCACGGCGGGTGGCGCCTACGTGCCCGCCATGAGCGACGAGACCATCATTGTCAAGAACCAGGGCACCATCTTCCTGGGCGGGCCGCCACTGGTAAAGGCCGCTACGGGTGAGGTGGTGAGCGCCGAGGACCTGGGCGGTGGCGACGTGCATACGCGCCTCTCGGGCGTCGCCGACCATCTGGCGCAAAACGACTTGCATGCGCTCTCGCTGGCTCGTTCGGCGGTCGCCCATTTGAACAGAAAAAAGTCTCTATCCCCCGCGCTGCTTGCGCCGGCAGCTCCTAAATTTGCAGCGGAAGAGCTCTACGGCGTGATTCCTACCGATACCCGAAAGCCTTTTGATGTGCGCGAGATCATTGCCCGCATCGTCGACGGCTCGGAGTTGCACGAGTTCAAGCCGCGCTACGGGACCACCCTTGTCTGTGGCTTTGCGCACATCGAGGGCATGCCGGTGGGCATCATCGCCAACAACGGGATTCTGTTTTCTGAGTCAGCCTTGAAAGGCGCGCATTTCATCGAACTGTGCTGCCAGCGCAAGATCCCGCTGATCTTCCTGCAGAACATCACCGGCTTTATGGTCGGGCGCAAGTACGAGAACGAGGGCATTGCACGCAATGGCGCCAAGATGGTGACGGCGGTGGCCACGGCCAATGTGCCCAAGTTCACCGTCATCATCGGCGGCAGTTTTGGTGCCGGCAACTACGGTATGTGTGGCCGAGCCTACAGCCCGCGCTTCCTGTGGATGTGGCCCAACGCGCGCATTTCGGTGATGGGTGGCGAGCAGGCCGCCAGTGTGCTGGCGACCGTGCGCCGCGACGGCATCGAAGGCAAAGGAGGGCAGTGGAGCATGGAAGAAGAGGAAGCCTTCAAAGCCCCGATCCGCAATCAGTACGAAGTACAGGGCCACCCCTACTTCGCCACCGCTCGACTCTGGGATGACGGCATCATCGACCCCGCCGATACGCGACGCGTGCTGGCGCTGGGACTTTCCGCATCGCTTAACGCGCCCATTGCCGATGTTAAGTTCGGCGTGTTCCGGATGTAATGAGGACTACCACCATGTTTACCAAAATTCTCATTGCCAACCGTGGCGAGATCGCCTGCCGAGTCGCGGCCACCGCCGCACGCCTGGCCATCAAATCCGTAGCCGTCTACTCCGATGCCGATGCCAACGCCAAGCATGTGGCAGCATGCGACGAAGCAGTGCATATCGGTGGCAGTTCTCCCAAGGACAGCTACCTGCGCTGGGAGAAGATCATCGCAGCGGCCAAGGTCACCGGCGCGCAGGCGATTCACCCTGGCTACGGTTTCCTGAGTGAGAACGAAGAGTTTGCAACGGCCTGTGCGGATGCCGGACTCGTGTTTATCGGCCCCCCTGCGTCGGCCATCCAGGCCATGGGCCTGAAGGCTGAGTCCAAGCAGTTAATGGAGAAGGCCGGTGTGCCGCTGGTGCCCGGTTACCACGGTGCCGACCAGGACGCAGCGCTGTTGCAGCGTGAGGCCGACCGCATCGGCTATCCGGTGCTGATCAAGGCCAGCGCTGGCGGCGGAGGCAAGGGCATGCGCGCTGTGGACAAGAGCGACGACTTTGCCGCTGCGCTGGCGAGTTGCAAGCGCGAGGCCAGCAACAGCTTTGGTGACGATGCGGTGCTGATTGAAAAATATGTGCAGCGCCCGCGCCATATCGAGATCCAGGTGTTTGGTGACACGCTGGGCAACTACGTTTATCTGTTCGAGCGCGACTGCTCGGTGCAGCGGCGCCACCAGAAGGTGCTGGAAGAAGCGCCCGCACCCGGCATGACGCAGGCCATGCGCGAGCAGATGGGTACGGCCGCCGTGGCTGCGGCGCGGGCCGTAAATTATGTTGGCGCAGGTACCGTGGAATTTATCGTGGAGCAGAGTGCTGACGGCCACATGAGTTTCTTCTTTATGGAAATGAATACGCGGTTGCAGGTGGAGCATCCTGTCACGGAGGCAATTACCGGGTTGGACCTGGTGGAGTGGCAGTTGCGCGTGGCATCGGGTGAACCCCTGCCGCTGCGGCAAGACCAACTCAGGATTCATGGCCACGCCATTGAGGCGCGCATCTGTTCGGAAAACCCGGACAACAACTTCCTGCCTGCTACCGGTACGCTCAACGTCTACCGGTTGCCGCGCTGCACCACCTTCGAGCGTGCGGACCGGGGTGTTCGGGTGGACTCGGGTGTGCGCGAGGGCGACACCATCAGCCCGTTCTACGACTCCATGGTGGCCAAGCTGATCGTGCATGGTGCCACGCGTGAAGAGGCATTGGCGCGCATGGACGCGGCGCTGGCGCAAACGCACATCGTGGGGCTGACCACCAATGTGCAGTTCCTGCGCCATGTGGTGACCAGTGCGTCATTTTCGCAGGCGCAACTCGACACCGGCTTGATCCCGCGCGAGTCAGCGGTGTTGTTCAAACAGGAGAAAGTGGGATTGCCGCTGGCCGCCGCCAGTCTGGTGGCGCATCTGCTCGCGTCAGAGCAGGCATTGGCGCAGCGCTCGGACGCCAGCGGCTGGATCGACCCCTGGGCGCAGCGCGATGGTTGGCGTTCGCATGGCGGATTTACGCGCGAGTTCAAGCTGGAGTTTCACGGCGAACCGCACACCCTGGAGTTCACCCGATTGCACGATGGTGGATTGCAACTCAGGGTGGATGGTGACGCAGCAGCGTTGCGTTATGCACCCTTGGCCAACGGGGCGCTGGATGTGCGTTACGGCGATCTGAATGCGAGCGTGAATTTATACAAGAAAGGCGATCTGGCCCACGTATTCACTGCGCAGGGCGCTACTCAAATCATAGCGATTGATGCGCTGGCACATGCCGGTGAGTCACATGCCGAGGTCGGACGATTGACCGCGCCCATGCCGGGCAAGGTAGTGTCTTTTGCGGTCAAGGCTGGCGATGCCGTCAAGAAGGGGCAACCCCTCGCTGTTATGGATGCCATGAAGATGGAGCACACCATTGCTGCGCCGGTCGACGGTGTCGTCGCCGAACTGCTTTTTGCTCCTGGAGATCAGGTCACCGAGGGTGCAGAGTTATTGCGGATGGAATCTGCCGCTTGAAATTGCGGTAAGAATCGGGGTATGCGCGTCATATATTTCAGTGCTGATCAGGATGGGGCTGCCTGGATTCCTGGCTTGCAGGCGGCGTTGCCTGGGGCGCAGATCAGCCTTTGGGAGCGCGGTGCACGCGCCGCCGATTACGCGGTAGTCTGGAAGCCGCCGCAGCAACTGTTCGACGAACAAACCCAACTGAAAGCCCTCTTCAATACCGGCGCCGGGGTCGACGCCCTGCTGAAGTTGCGCCTGCCCGACGGTGTGCCGGTGATCCGTCTGGACGATGCGGGAATGTCGGTGCAGATGGCGGAGTTTGTGTGCCATGCGGTGGTGCGTCATTTCCGCGAGTTCGCGGACTATGAATCGGACATGGAAATGGGCAAGTGGTCATTTCGCAAGCCACGCAGCAGACTCGATTTTCCGGTGGGGGTGCTGGGTCTGGGGGTGCTGGGCGAGCGGGTGGCGAAGGCGGTGGCGCAGTTTGATTTTCCGGTAAATGGCTGGACCCGCACAAGCAAAGCATTGCCCGGTGTGCAGTGCTTTGTGGGGGACGCGCAGCTCGATGATTTTTTGGCCGCCAGTCGCATCGTGGTGTGCCTTTTGCCGCTGACACCAGAGACTGAAAATCTGCTTAACGCGCAACGTCTCGCGCGTATCCGCCCTGGCGGCTATGTCATCAATGTGGCGCGCGGTGCGCATATCGTCGATGCCGACTTGCTGACTTGTCTTGACAGCGGCCATCTGGCTGGGGCTGCTCTGGATGTGTTTCGGGTCGAGCCGCTGCCCAAGGGTCATCCGTTCTGGCAACACCCGAAGATCACCCTGACTCCCCACACATCCGCGCGTACGCTGCGCAGCGAAAGCATTGCCCAGATCGTTGGCAAGATTGCCGCCATCGAGCGTGGAGATGCGGTGGCCGGCACGGTGGACCCGAATCGCGGATACTGAGCCCCTTTTTCTGAACCCAACATAAGTCCCTATGCAACTGCCTGCCCGCGTCAAACTGGTGGAAGTCGGCCCCCGCGACGGCTTGCAAAACGAAAAAGCACCGGTACCTGCTGCCGTCAAGGTGGAACTGGTGCACCGGCTGCAAAGTGCAGGTCTGACGGAAATCGAGGTCACCAGTTTCGTCAGTCCGAAATGGGTGCCGCAAATGGC
The DNA here is from genome assembly GCA_903864505.1 of uncultured beta proteobacterium. Classification (GTDB taxonomy): domain Bacteria; phylum Pseudomonadota; class Gammaproteobacteria; order Burkholderiales; family Burkholderiaceae_C; genus Allorhodoferax. The sequence goes on from CAIPGC010000172.1 coordinate 26,082, forward strand.
TGACAACGCCGAGGTGATGGCCGCCATTCAGCGTAAACCCGGGGTGCGTTATTCAGTGCTGACACCCAACCTGCAAGGGTTCGAGGCTGCACTGCGCGCCCAGCCCGATGAAATTGTGGTGTTCGGTGCGGCCAGCGAGGCGTTCAGCCAGAAGAACATCAATTGCTCCATCGAAGAAAGTATTGCGCGCTTCCATCCGGTGGTGCAGGCCGCCGTGGCCGCCGGCAAGGCGGTGCGGGGTGCCATTTCATGCTCCGTCGGTTGCCCCTATGAAGGCGAGATTGCGCCCGAGCGGGTAGAGCAGGTGGCGCGTCTGATGCATGGCATTGGTGTGCAGCATGTGGGCGTGGCCGACACCATTGGCATAGGCACGCCGCGCAAGGTGCAGCGTGCGCTGGAGGCTGCGCTCAGGGTCTATTCGCTGGAGCAGGTTTCCGGTCATTTTCATGACACCTACGGCATGGCGCTGGCCAATACGCTGGCCAGCCTGGAGTTGGGCGTCTGGCAGTTTGACACCTCGGTGGCGGGGCTGGGGGGGTGCCCGTATGCCAAGGGCGCGACCGGCAACGTGGCCACTGAAGACGTGGTCTATCTGCTGCATGGTATGGGCATTGAAACCGGGATTGACCTGGACCTGCTGATCGATGCCGGCAAGTTCATCAGCGATTTCCTGGGCCGTAAACCCCACTCCCGCGCAGCCAATGCGCTGCTCACCAAGCGTCTGGGCTAGGGTGGTTCATGAATGCTGCAAAATTGATAGTGTCCCGCGCACATTCTGTGCGGGATTTGACTGAAAACGTCCCCTCGCCTTGCGTTTCGGTGTGCACCATGAACGCTGCCACCGAATACTGCGACGGCTGTCTGCGCACCGTGGAGGAGATTGCGGCATGGTCGGTGTTGCCGGATTCCGCCAAGAAACAGATCTGGTCGCTTTTGGAGCAGCGCGCCGCCTCTTTGCATAGCCCGATATCAAGCCAAGCAACGGGCGGGCAGTGTCATCCGTGATTTGAAGACATGTGCCCGAGTGCGCGGGGTCCGCGCCCGCTTGCGGCGGTAATGAGCCCCAGAATGCGCGCCGTTTCACCGTCGACATCCAACCAATCAAAACGCCAGGTCCAGTTGGTGCCGCCGATCGTGCCAGGAAAATTCATTCGGTGCTTGCCATCGAGTCCCAACACGTCTTGCAATGGAAAAACCGCCATGCTGGCAACCGAGTTGCAGGCAGCACGAATCATGGCCCAATGTATGTCTGTGGGGCCGGCTGCCAGGTAGTTGCAGGAATACTCCTGTTCGTGCTGTGGCGCACAGTGCCACCAACCCTGCACCGTGTCGTTGTCGTGGGTTCCCGTATAGACCACGCAGTTTGGCGCGTAATTGTGAGGCAGGAATTCATGTGAGCCGTCACCCCCAAAGGCGAACTGAAGAATCTTCATGCCGGGGAAACCGCAGCTATCGCGAAGCTCTATCACGTCGGGTGTGATCAGGCCCAGGTCTTCGGCAATGATGGGCAATTTCCCCAGCGCGTGTTCGATGGCGTCGAACAAAGCCTTGCCGGGTCCGGGCACCCATCGGCCTACTTCGGCGGTGGGATGCTCCGCCGGAATTTCCCAGTATCCGGCAAAGCCACGAAAATGGTCGATGCGAATCACATCCGCATGTTCCAGTGCACGCCGAACACGTGCGGTCCACCAGGCATATCCCTCTGTCGCCATGCAGTCCCAGCGGTACAGCGGATTTCCCCAGCGTTGCCCCAGCGGGCCGAGATCGTCTGGAGGCACACCTGCCACAACGATCGGCTGATAGTTCGAGTCAAGGTCATAAAGGTCAGGGCGAGCCCAACAGTCGGCGCTGTGGTGCGCAATGAAAATCGGCAAATCACCCATGATCGAAATTCCCCGTTCATTGGCGTATTGCTTGAGGGCTTGCGACTGCTGATCAAAACACCACTGCACGAATTGCCAGAAGGTGATTTCCGCGGCATGTTGTTGGCGAGCGCTGGAGACGGCGCCGATATTGCGCTGCGCCAGTGCGGGAGTCCAATGCCACCAAGGCCGGCCCGGATTCGCATTTTCGAGTGCCATAAAGAGGGCGTATTCTTGGAGCCAGTAAAACTGCTTTTCCAGCCAATGGGCAAAGTCATCGCGGTCAGAGCGAGTTGCATGGGATGTGAAGCCGGTAAAGGCACGTCGAAGTTGTGACAGTCGCCAGGGGGCGACCCGTGCAAAATCAACCCGAGAGTCATCGAACTTGTCTTCAGGCAACTCAATCGAGGCCAGCCAGCCCTTTTGTTGCAACGGCTCCAGGGCCACCATCAGGGGGCTCCCTGCAAATGCTGAGACGCTCTGATAGGGTGAGTCCCCCGGCCCAATGGGGGCAATCGGCAGCAGTTGCCAGACCCTTTGACCCGCGGATGCAAGCCAGTCAACAAAGCGATAGGCGTCAGGACCAAAGTCGCCGATGCCATGCGGCCCCGGCAGTGAGGTGATATGCGCCAGCACGCCGGCGCTGCGCTGTTGGGGTGGAGTCATGAGTTTGTGTGCACTCGGAGGTGGTGCAGGATTCCTGTGGCCATAGTGCCGACTGGGCATATCGAATAGTTAAATTCAGGAGACTTCATGGGGAAACCTGTTGTGACTCCATCGAGCAAAGCCGCGCCATTGAACTGGCCCACATTTCCGATCTGAGCCGGTTTCCAGCGAGCTGAGGATTTGCGTAGTTTTGCTACAGAGCGGGCCGCTCTAGTGAATATTACCAGTTAATGATTGTGCACATTGGTTCTCGCAAAGCGGATTCGCCATGTCGTATGACTACAGTTTGAAACGGTATACTCGGCCGAAATATAGAGGTCAGTCCAGCGGATTGACGTGACGTGGCGACAAGCGTTGCTGCGATTCCCAATGCGAGACAAGTCGGTTCCAATCGGGCACGGCGCGGAGGTATGACGTGGCGGATGTAAGTCTGACCGGTGTTTGCAAGTCCTTTGGCGACGCGCAGATCCTGCACGAGATCGATCTCGATATAGTCGATGGCGAGTTCATGGTTTTTGTCGGACCGTCAGGGTGCGGCAAATCGACCTTGCTGAGAGTGATAGCAGGTTTGGAAGACATCAGCGCGGGTGAGTTGACCATTGGCGGCAAGCGAGTGAACGACGTGCCGCCTGCCCAGCGCGGCATTGCCATGGTGTTTCAGTCCTATGCACTGTATCCACACATGAATCTGTATGACAACATGGCGTTCGGCCTTAAGTTGTCCAAAGTGCCCAAAGATGAAATTGACCGTGCGGTACATCAGGCGGCAAAAATTCTGAATATCGACCATCTCCTCCTACGCAAACCCAAAGATCTGTCGGGTGGGCAGCGTCAGCGGGTGGCGATTGGCCGGGCTATTGTGCGCAAGCCCGAGGTGTTCCTGTTTGATGAGCCTCTGTCTAACTTGGATACCGCGCTGCGTGTACGAATGCGTTACGAGTTTGCCAAGTTGCATGAGGAGTTCAAGACCACCATGGTGTATGTCACCCACGATCAGGTGGAGGCGATGACACTGGCAGACCGTATTGTTGTGTTGTCTAGCGGTCGTATTGAGCAGGTGGGCTCACCGTTGACTCTCTATGAACACCCAGACAACCTGTTCGTTGGCGGATTCATCGGCTCGCCTGGTATGAACCTGCTGGAGGGAGTCATAGTGGAATGCAGCGCGGACAGTGCCACCGTTCGTTTGAGCGCAGGCGAGTCCATTCTCTGCTGTGTTGATGCCTCGCGCGCCGCGATTGGTGATAGGGTCAAGTTGGGTGTGCGCCCCGAGCATCTTCGCCCGGGTGTGGCCGAGAACGCGCTGCACACCGAGGTTACTTTCGTTGAGTCGTTGGGCAGTATCACGTACGCCTACTGCCGCAACTCTGGCTGCGCGGAAGTGCTTACCGCGGCGGTGGACGGGCAGACCAGAGTGCGCAGCGGTGACGCACTCGCGCTTGGTGTGCCACCTGAACGCGCCTATCTTTTTGACGTCAACGGGAAGGCGTTGCATCGAACCTCTCGTCTGGGACCACGCGGTGCTGACTGATCTGCTGCGCGCGTGGGGTGAACTTGCTGCCATAGCTTTGGCCCTCGCGTTTGCTGTGCCGGTGTCGGCCTACGCCAAGACCCCCCCACGTCTGTTGGTGTGGATAAATGGCGACAAGGGCTATAACGGATTGCAGAAGGTGGGTGATGCCTTTTCCGCGGTGTCGGGTGTGGGAGTGGTGGTTCAGCATCCTGAAGGAGCTCCCGACAAGTTCCAGGCGGCAGCGGGAGCTGGAAAAGGCCCCGACATCTTTTGCTGGGCACATGATCGTGCCGGCGAGTGGGCCAAGTCCGGGCTGATCGTCCCGGTCAAACCGTCTGCGCGGATTCGCGACGAGATTGAAGACTCTGCGTGGGAGGCTTTTTCCTATAAGGGGAAGATCTGGGGTTATCCGTTGGCGATCGAGGCGATCGGACTGATCTACAACACTGCCTTGGTGAAAATTCCACCGAAAAGTTTTGAGGAACTCATCGTGCTGGACAAGTCCTTGGCGCTTCAGGGGAAGAGGGCTGTTTTGTGGGATTACAACAAGGCCTTCTTTACCTGGCCAATGCTGGCAGGCCCAGGCGGGTTCATATTTGCCCGGTCGGCACAAGGGGAGCTCGATCCGAAAACGCTCGGTGTGAATGCGTCAGGCGCAGTGAAGGGCGCTGAAATGCTGCAGCGTTTGATCCGCGATGGGCATATGCCACAGGGTGCGCGCTATGCCGAAATGGAAGGAGGGTTCAGCCGTGGACAAATTGCCATGATGATCAGTGGACCCTGGTCGTGGGACAACATACGCAAAAGCAATATTAGTTTTGGTGTGGCTCCCATCCCAAGCGTTGCCGGCTACCCTTCCAAACCCTTTGTTGGTGTGTTGGGATGCATGGTTGCAGCTCCCAGCAAGGTGAAGGACCTTGCCCGTGAGTTCCTTGAAAACCATCTGCTTCGCGTCGAAGGGCTCAGGACGGTTTCTGCAGATGTGTCACTTGGGACACCTGCCAACAAGGCGTATTTTCGAGAACTGTCTGCAGACCCGAATATCCGCGCCACGATGACCAATGCGCTGGCGGGTGAGCCCATACCCAACATACCAGAGACCGGGCGTTTCTTCCCTGCTATGGACGCAGCCTTAGAGGCAATAACCAACGGTCGTCAGTCGCCGAAAGATGCGCTTGACGGCGCTGCAGCACGCATGCGGGTGAAATGACATGATCGGAACCTCCTGGGTGAAAATCGTGTTGGGACTGCTGCTTGCACTGGCATTGCTATGGATGGTGTCTGGGTTCTATGCGGCGGGACAACCGCTTTGGGCCGTGGGCGTACTATTTTTTGGCGCCGCCACGCTCTACATCTACGGATCGGAAAGGGCCATGACCTGGCGCTATTTGTTCCCGGGAGTGGCGGGCATGCTGGTGTTCGTAGCGCTGCCGCTTTTGTACACCATCCAAATTGGTTTCACGAATCATTCAGCTAGCAACTTGTTGAGTCTCGATCGAGCGCGTGCCTATTTGCTGGAGCAGTCAACTGTTGATGCAGATCAGTCCTTGATCTTTACGCTTCATCCTGAAGGCGGGGACATTCGACTGGTGTTGACTCCTCCGGTGGACGGGGGGCAGCCGTCCTACGTTTCACCGCCACTGTCTCTGGACATGCCGGGGCAGACCAGTCCTGTGCGCATGCAGCCGTACACACCGGAAGTGGCCAATCGTGCGCCAGCACTGCCGCTGCGGGATGTGATCGCATTGCGGGACAGTCTGGCCGCATTGAAGTTGGAGTTGCCAGATAGGAAGGTCTTGAGTTACACCGGGGTGCGCGAGTTCGGCACGGTCGAGCGACTCTGGAAGGACGATGGCAACGGGGCATTGATGCAAGAAGGCACCGGTACGGTCTATACGCCCAACCATGAAACTGGATTCTTCGAAACTGCCCAGGGGGAACGATTACAACCAGGTTTCAAGGTCGGAATTGGCTGGACAAACTACCGTCGCATCATGTTTGACGCTGATATGCGCGGACCTTTCTTTTCCATCTTTCTCTGGACGGTCATTTTTGCCGGGCTGACCGTAGTGTTCTCTACCGCCCTAGGAATGACACTGGCCGTGGTGCTGAACTGGGAGGCGCTGCGCTACCGGACGCTGTACCGGACGCTTCTCTTCTTGCCGTACGCGGTGCCCGGATTTATTTCAATTCTGGTGTTCAAGGGGCTGTTCAACCAGAATTTTGGCGAGATCAATGCTATTTTGAGTGCTCTTTTCGGTGTCCGCCCGGCGTGGTTTGCCGATCCGACGCTGGCCAAGGTCATGCTGCTGGTGGTCAATACCTGGTTGGGCTACCCGTACATCATGGTGTTGTGCACAGGACTTATCAAGGCAATACCGGCTGATCTCTACGAAGCATCGGCCATCGCAGGGGCCAAGCCGTTGACCAATTTCTTCAAGATCACGGTTCCGCTCATCGTTAGGCCTATGACGCCGCTTCTTATCTCGGCATTTGCCTTTAACTTCAACAATTTTGTTCTGATTTCCCTGCTGACGGATGGTCGTCCCGACTATCTCAACACCAAGCTGCCTGCAGGCACGACAGATATTCTGGTGTCGTACACCTACCGAATAGCCTTCACCGATGCGGGCGCCAATTTTGGACTGGCAGCTGCAATTTCGACTGTGATATTTTGCATGGTAGCGTTGATGTCGCTCGCCAATCTGAGGATGGCGAAAGTAAACGAACAAGACAGGAACTGAACCTATGGCCATCGTGACCGGAAGTAGTCAGCGTTGGCGCGTTGTTGCTGCGCATGCGGGGCTGTGGGCGTTGATTGCGGTTACTTTGTTTCCGCTGCTCGCAGTAGTTTCAATTTCGCTTCGACCCGGCAATTTCTCTACCGGATCACTCATCCCTACGCAGATCAGTTTGGAGCATTGGAAACTCGCCCTCGGCATGAGCTATGTCTTGCCGGACGGATCGGTCGTCACGCCGCCGTTTCCTGTCCTGTTGTGGCTTTGGAACTCCATCAAGATTGCGACTATTTCTGCATTTTTGATCGTGGCAATTTCGACCACGGCAGCCTACGCATTTGCACGCATGCGCTTTCTATTCAAGAGCGCCATTCTCAACAGCTTGTTGCTGCTCCAGATGTTTCCGGTTGCGGTGGCTCTGGTCGCCATCTATGCCATTTTCGATGGATTGGGATCCTACATTCCCTGGATCGGGATTGAAACACATGCAGGGCTAATCGTTGCCTATATGGGGGGCGTAGCGATGCACATATGGACTATCAAAGGGTACTTTGAAACAATACCAGTGGAGATAGAGGAATGCGCCAGAGTCGACGGGGCCACCCAGTGGCAGGCCTTTCGATTCGTACTGCTGCCGATGTCGGTGCCGATCTTGATGGTTGTTTTTGTGCTGGCCTTTATCGGCACTGTCATCGAATATCCGGTGGCCTCTGTGCTGCTTCGAGAGGAGCCGAATCTGACGCTTGCAGTGGGATCCAAGTATTACCTTTACGAGCAGAAATATCTGTGGGGCGACTTTGCCGCAGCGGCAGTGCTGTCAGGATTGCCAATTACGCTCGTCTTTCTTGCTGCGCAGCGATGGATTGTGTCGGGCTTGACCGCTGGGGGTGTAAAAGGGTGATCCGACTGGTTGTGCTCGTCTGGATTTGGCTAGTTTCAACACCATTGGTTGCCTCGACAGCACTCCAAATTGACGAAGCATCTTGCAGGAAGGACCCGTTCGACAGGCGCACACTCTACTTGCGCGGTACGTTCAACAGCTGGAATGCCGTGGAGAGCCAGAAGTTCATCTGGGCCTGCAGTCAGTATCAACTTGTCACTGTTCTGGAGGGAGACCACAGGTTTAAGGTCGGCGATGAGTCCTGGTCGGCAGATGCAGATTTCGGAGCTCGCGACAAGACGCCAGAGTTGGTCCGCCGGGGCGTCGAAATTCAACACCGTTTTACCGGAACGCACCGCGTGACCTTTGCCATGGACCCGGATAAGGAGCCACACACATTGCAGATTGAGAATTGTCCTTTGCCTGCTCCCTTCGGAAAGACCACCCTGTACCTTCGCGGGACGATGAACAACTGGGCGGCGCTTGATCTGTTCGCCTTTCAGTACAGTTGCGACGGCTACTATTTGAACGTCAACTTGTCGACACCGCACGAGTTCAAGATTGCCGACGCAGCCATGAACGAACTCACAACTTTCGGGCGTTCACCGGAGGGGACGCTGGTGGTCGGTGGCACGGGTAACCTGTCGCATCCCTTCGGCGGAGAACAGACCGTAAAGCTGACGTTCGATCATGGGAAGCCCAAGCTTGCCGTCGGCCCCAAGACCTTTGCCGACCCGATTTCGATTGGTGTCGCCGACCCCGTCGCTTTGAGCATGCATTTCGATTCACGCGCGCGTGACAACAAGTCACCTTTTGGGGCCGTTGTTGCCGGAACAACGGTCCGGTTTGGAATGGCCGCGCGTAAGGGTATTGACAAAGTGACACTGGTAGTGGAGCGGCGTCGGCTTGAAGGCAATCAGGAGATTCTGGAGTACACCGAAGTGGCGCGTATTCCCATGGTACGAAGCGAACAGGGAAGGCTTGAGCGCTGGGAGGCTAGTTACCTGTTTGGGGATGTATCCGTCTATGGTTATTGGTTTGATGCAGAGATCGGGGGGCGCAAGTTCGTTTACCAGAACAACCTTGATCCCATCTTCTGGACGCGTGAAAAAGGTTCTGGCGGGCTCGGCCGGGTCGATGACAGTGCTGCGACAACGAAGAATATTCGGCGTTTCCGCCAAACTGTCTACACCGCTGATTTCAAGGTACCTGAGTGGGCTCCTGACATTGTTTTCTACTACATCTTTCCGGACCGCTTTCGTAATGGGGATAGAGGCAACGACCCAGCGCCCGGCCTCAGCAGGTACCACAACAGCACGGTGGAAATGCACAAGAACTGGAATGAATTGCCGTTTCTGCCTGGCAGCGGTGATGGCTCGGATGACGTGTACAACAACGATTTCTTTGGCGGCGACCTGGCCGGCATCATTGAGAAACTGGACTACATCAAAGAACTGGGTGCCAACACCATCTACATGACACCTGTATTCCAGGGTGCAAGTAACCACAAGTACGATACCGCCGACTACAGAAATATCGACCCCGCCTTTGGTACGAATGATGATTTTGTCCGTCTTGCACGCGAAGCGGCACGGCGCGGTATTCGGATCATTGTGGATACGAGTTTGAATCACACCGGAGCCGATTCAATCTACTTTGACCGCTTTGGAAATTACCGGTCAGGTGGTGCGTTCGCGGGAGGAAAGATTCGCGCAGATTCTCCCTTCTCCGATTGGTACACCTTTGACCCGTCCCAGACGGATCCTGACAAGCAGTACAAGGGGTGGACGGGCGTTACCGATTTGCCTGAACTCAATAAGGCATCGCCGGCATTCCGCAAGTTCGCCTACGGAGCCGACGATTCGGTCATGAAGCGGTGGCTGGATCGGGGTGCTGCAGGTTGGCGGATGGACGTAGCGCCGTGGGTTCCGGACGATTTCTGGCGCGAATGGCGCAAAGCCATCAAACAGCATGCTCCGGATGCATTGACGGTGGCTGAGACTTGGTTTGATGCATCCAAATACTTTCTGGGGGACATGTTCGATTCAACCATGAACTACATCTTCCGCAGCACCGTGCTGGAATATGCGGCCGGCGGCAAAGCCTCCTCTTTATATTCGAACATCGAACAGATGCGTGAGGCTTACCCGCCGCAGGCGTTTTATGCGTTAATGAATTTGCTTTCCAGTCACGATCAGGCGCGTGCGCTGCACGTACTGGGCTGGAACGCAATTTCTAATGACGCAGAACGGGTTGCGCTAGCGAAGAGTCGCCTGAAGCTGGCGATGCTTTTTCAAATGACTTTTCCAGGCGCACCAGCTGTGTATTACGGCGACGAGGTGGGAGTTACCGGTGGCGATGACCCGTACAACCGTGCGCCGTACCCTTGGGCTGATCAGGGAGGTGCCCCTGACCATGATTTGCATGCTGAAGTCAGGCGCCTGATAAGACTGCGCCACGATAACCCCGTATTGCGACGTGGCTCCATGGGCGCGCCGCTGTACATCGATGATCACGTCATCGTGCTGTCTCGCCAGCTCAGTGGTGTGCAGGCGATAACCGCATTCAATAACGCCTTAGAGCACCGTCGGGTCTCGATCCAACTGCCAGAATGGACGAGCAACGTGTCGCTTACGGATGCTTGGACCGGTGCTATCACAGATGCAAGGGACGGGAAACTCACCGTGGACATTCCAGCCCTGAGCGGAATTATTTTGCTTAGTCAATGACTTGTCACGGCCGGTTGCTGCATGGTGTAGTTTGCCTACATTCTCTGTTTGGATTGCAGCAAGATCCAGTTATAAGGCGGAGTTCTCGTTGAGCTGGGCCAACGAGTGTCGCTAAATAGCGCCTTTAACCGGTGAAAAACAACGAAAACGGTGTTTACCCTAATACAAGAAAATATCTTGTTTTGGTACAAACGTACTGTTCTGTAGGCAGTACCAACTGCCCTTTTCCACGTCCTTTGAGCCATCGCTCGAAGAATACTGTACCCGTCACATGCCTTAGGAGACTGATTGTCATGAATTCCCTTGTTCAGCGTCCCGACAAAGCGCTTTCGCGTCGCTCTGCGTTTAAGTTAGCCCCGGTCGCCGTTGGCTGCGCCGCCCTATTGCTGGTTACCGCGAGCGCCTACGCGCAGCAAGCCGACACCTCACTTGGCGTCGTTACAGTAACGGGCATTCGCGCGGCGATCGAGAGCGCGATATCTGTGAAGAAAGGTTCAGATGCTATCGTTGAGGCGATTTCTGCCGAAGATTTGGGCAAACTGCCAGACACCAGCATCGCCGACTCCATTGCTCGACTGCCGGGCGTTGCGGCCCAGCGCAACTGGGAGGGTCGTGCAAGTCAGGTCAGTGTCCGCGGTATGCCGCCGGATTTCTCGACAACTTTGCTGAACGGTCGCGAGGTCGTTAACCCCAATGATGGGCGAGGGGCAGAGTTTGATGCATATCCGACAGAGTTGATCAACGGTGTCGTGCTGTTCAAGACACCAGATGCTGCGCTGATGGGGCAGGGGATTTCCGGAACTATCGACTTGCAAACCGTGCGTCCTCTCAATGTCAACGGGCAAAAAATCTCGTTTGGGCTGAATGCGCAGCAAAACAGCATTGGTTTGGGACCAACGGGCGCTGGAAACAACTTTAGTTTTTCCTATATCGACCAGAACAAGGAAAAGACGCTGGGCTTTGCTATCGGGGTTGCGCGTCAGAAGGGCGACTCAACCGGTCGAGCAGTCAATAGTTTCGATGACTCGGGAACTTTTGCTGATGGTACAAAGATTGCTCTGCAAAAGAGCGTTACTGAGGCAACGCAACAGTCCACGTTTACACGTGACGGCGTGATGGCGGTACTTGAATTCAAGCCCAGCAAGAATTACTCGTCGACGCTCGACCTGTTCTCATCCAAGACTGACCGCAGATCGTTGGGCCACCAGGTAGCATTCCCCAATTTCAACGGAGGCACGTTGAGCGGCGCAACCATTGTGGATGGTGTTGCTCTTGCAGGAACGGTGTCTGGTGTTCAAGGAATTGTCCAGACTATCGGACAGCAGCAAAATGATGACAATCTCGCAATCGGCTGGAATAACAAGTTCAAGATTGATGCCAACTGGTCTGGTGTTGTCGATTTGTCGCGCTCCACCTCTAAGCGAGCTGAAACCGACCTGGACTCGAATGCAGTCACTGGCAACAAGGGAACGTTGACGTTTGACAGTAGAACCAGTATTCCGACGTTCGGGTTTACCGGCGACAATCTTGCCGATCCTTCAAAACTGCTGCTTGGCGACACGCCTTGGGGCAAGGGTTGGCTGAAGAAGCCAACGATCGACGACACGTTGAATTCACTGCGTGTCGAGTTCAAGCGCAACCTCGAGAACGCATATTTCTCTGCAGTTGATTTTGGATTGAACTATTCAGACCGTACCAAGGTTCTCGGGATGACGGAAGGGTCTGTCGACTTTAAGAGCGGAGCAAGCACCGCAGCGCTACCGACTTCTTCCGCCATCAACGCCGGCATTTCCAACATCAGCATCTTGGGCTGGGATCCGATCGCATTGATCGACTCAGTTTACAAATATACCGACATGGGTGACCAGTCTTGGGCGCGGATGAAGAACTGGTCTGTTGCCGAGAAGGTGTTGACAACTTTTGCAAAACTGGACATTGAAACCAGTATCGGTGGTATTCCCGTGCGTGGTAATGCAGGCGTTCAAATTGTCAAGACCGACCAGAGCTCCGTAGGGTTGACCTCCACAACTGTCGCAACTTGGGGGAACCCAGAGGGGAACCGTTACGTAATTAACGAACAAGGGAACCAGAGTGGTGGGAAGTCCTACACCGACGTGCTGCCGAGTTTGAATCTGGTGTTTGACGTCGACAGCAACCAGGCGGTTCGCCTTGGCGTTGGGAAAATGCTGGCCCGTCCGACTATGCGCGACTTGCGAGCCAACGCGGTACTTGAATGCTGGTCACCTTCTGACGGAAGCTACAGTCCAACCAGCTGTAACGGCAATCACAGCGGTAGTGGTGGAAATCCTCTGCTCGATCCATTCCGCGCAACGACATTTGATCTTGCCTATGAGAAGTACTTTGGCAAGCGTGCGTATGTGGCTGCCGCGGGGTTCTATAAGAACCTGGATACTTTCATTTATCAGCAGAGCTTTAAGTCGAATGTCCTTGCGGACAAGTACGGGCTGACTGGCTACCCCACATTGGACTATACCGGCCCAATGAACGGGGAAGGTGGCCAGATCTGGGGCTACGAACTCTCTGCCAGTGCGCCGTTTGACATGCTAACACCTGCCCTTTCAGGTTTTGGCGCATACGTCAACTACTCGGATACGCACAGCTCGGTCAATATTCCCAACAGCATCGGTGGCTCTGCGACCAAAATGGAACTCCCTGGCCTATCCAAGCAGGTGCTGAACCTCAGCGCTTACTACGAGAAGGATGGATTTTCGGCGCGCGTGGGTCAGCGCACTCGATCAGACTTCATTGGTGAATTCACGAGTAATGAGTATGAACGCAAGCTAACCTATATCAAGGGTGAAAAGATTGTCGATGTTCAGATCGGCTATGAATTCAAGAGTGGAACGGCGAAGGGACTGTCCGTGGTATTCCAGGCGAACAACGTCAATGATGCGGTGTTCCAAAAGTATCGTGTGAATGCAGATGGATCGCAGGAAATCACGTCGTCGTCGCAGTATGGCAAGAACTACATGCTGGGTTTGAATTACAAGTATTGATTGGAGAACCTCAGGGTTTTCGGACATGAAAGGTGGCAGGGCGGGTGATTTTTTCACAATGCCTTGCCACTCAATCATCCATAGGAGGGCCTCGTTGCGTTGGGCGAGAGCCATGGGCTTGGAATGGGTGCGGAAGTGTTCAACTTCTTGCGCAGGCCGCAGGGTCGATTTGGTATTCGCGGATGAGTGAGTGTGGGGTAATTGGTGAATTCTTCGCTTTTCAATAACCCGCGATTGTTGGCAGATATTGGGGGTACCTATGCACGATTCTGTGTGGAGGTTGCCCCAAACAATTTTTCACATGCAGCGTCACTGACCTGTGCCGATCATGCGGATTTCTACTCTGCCGTAACGTCCTACCTGTCGGGTGTGATGGGAACGCTCAAAGGAGAAATCAAACACGCAGCGGTTGCGATTGCGAATCCAGTGGCCGGCGACCTGGTTCGCATGACCAATTACCACTGGACATTCTCAATCGAAGAGCTGCGCCAGCGACTGGCGCTGGACAACTTGGTGGTGGTCAATGACTTTACCGCGCTGGCAACGGCTGTGCCGAGGCTCCCCGCTGCGCAGCGACGTCAAGTTGGAGGTGGCACGGTGGTTCCCCGAAGCGTCATCGGACTCATCGGTCCTGGTAGCGGACTTGGTGTGTCCGGTCTGATTCCGGCGCAGGACGGGTGGATTGCTTTGGGGACTGAGGGTGGGCACACCACCTTCTCGCCCCATGATGAGCGTGAAGTAGCAATTCTTCGCTACGCTTGGCGCTATTTCGACCATGTCTCATTCGAACGCCTGTTGTCGGGGCCCGGTATTGAACTCATTTTTTGCGCATTGTCAGAGCGCGCAGGGAATGCACCCAGGGAACTCAAAGCCCCGCAAATAACGCGACTGGCATTGGACCGTGGCGATGAAATTTGCACCGAAACTCTCGAGGTGTTTTGCGCCATGCTGGGGACTGCTGCCGCCAATCTGGCGGTAACGCAAGGGGCCTTCGGTGGCATTTACATTGGAGGAGGTATCGTTCCGAGGCTCGGACAGTATTTTGACCAGTCACCTTTTCGCCGTCGATTCGAAGACAAGGGACGCTTCGCAGGCTACATGGAAAGCATTCCGACCTTTGTGATCACAGCACCCGATGCGACTTTGATCGGAGCGTCGGCACTACTGGCCGATCAGCTTCACGCATTGGACGCTTCCGACGGCTCAGCGATTCTGGCGCAGATTCGACGGGGCTTGCCCAGTCTGTCGCGTGCTGAACAAAAGGTCGCCAAGCACATACTGGCACATTCCCGATTGGCATTGAATGCTCCCATTGGACAGATTGCGGAGGCGGCGGACGTCAGCCAGCCGACCGTTATACGGTTTTGCCGGTCTCTCGGATGTGAGGGTTTGTCCGACTTCAAGCTCCGTCTCGCATCGGGCTTGACGGGGACCATGCCCATTACGCACACGCGCGTTACTGGGGATGACTCGATGTTGGAGCTAGGTGCCAAGGTGCTGGGGAATACTGCGGCGGCGATTCTGCAAGCACGCGATCATCTCAATCGGGAGACTATGGATCGCGCCACGCGGCTAATTGCTGACGCGCCGAGGCTGGATATTTACGGTGTTGGGCACTATGGTTCAGTGGCAACCGACGCCCAGTTCAAATTTCTGCGGGTGGGTGTGCCGGCAGTAGCCTACACGGACACAAGGCTACAGGCGCTGTCGGCGGATTTGTTGAATCCACAGACCGTAGTCCTCGTTGTCAGCGGCAGTGGCCGCATTGCAGAACTGCTGGATGTAGCCGAGAAGGCCAAGGAGCGTGGTGCCACGCTGGTTGCAATTACACAGAGTCAATCGCCGCTCGCTCGCAAGGCAGATCTGGCGCTCATTGTGGATCACGTTGAAGATATCGCCACGCAGGTTCCCATGATCAGTCGCATCCTGCACTTGGCAATGATTGATATCCTGGTGGTTGGCGTGGCGCTTCAAAGGGGCGCTGTTCAGAAGGCGCAATGTAGTGCTGCGACCCAGACATTGGACGAGGCAAAACCGCATTACTCTGTTCCCAGACCACTATCGGGCGGTCTAGGTGTGAGCGTTGCTGGCACGCTTGCACACCTTACTTCGTACAGCAGTTAGCCTACCTGCTTCCCTTTAACCTGCCCAGGGGTCTCACGTAGACCAGTGCTGTTCGGCCGGGGATGGTGAACTGACCCGTCTGGTTTTCGTAGTCGGCAGCGCTGATTCGCGCATCTCTAATTGCAGCGGCTTGGAGAGCGGGGTGCAGAACCAGCTTCTTGTTGCGCATTTCATCAAGCACGATCTGTTGCGCAGTAGGGGCGACGTTGATCAGGTAGATTAACTCGCCGAATACCGCACCCGGGTAGCCCTCCCCATCGACGTGCCCTATGAGGACGACCGGATTCTGGTTGGCTCCGGTGTTATAGAACTGCAGCCGTTTCTTTATATCGGTTGCCGAACGCAGGCGAAACAGCGTGGTGCTGGATCGAATCTGAATCAGCGTGCGAAACATATCCCGTGCGGCCGCGATTTCAAGTGGACGGGGCCTGATAGAAGGATTCGCGAGGCGTGGTTTGATCCAGGCGTAATTCCTGCCATTGTCGCTCTTGGGTGGCGCGCCGGTACCGAAGTAGTTGTCGGTGTAGGTCCAGTCGATTCGGTTGAACCAATCGCCAGAATCGTAGCTGTTGGCGTCCATTGATTTGGACCTCAAGGTATCAATTCCAGCATGAAAATAGGCGATGCCCTGGCTGAACGCATTGATCGCCACCCCCAGCATTTGCACACGCATCCGGTCTTCAGAGGCGGTGCCCAAAGGCAACTTGTATGCGTTGATGTCAAACAGGGTCTGGTTGTCATGATTCTCCACATAATTGACAACTTCTGAGGGTTCACTGGCGTAACCGGCGGGCTGGCCGCCATAGTCGATTTCCCGCAGCGCCTTGCGGATATCCTCGTGGGTAATCAACGAAAAGTCGCGTATGGAACCGGCCAAACCGACGCGAACGTGATCGGCAAGTTGCCTGAGATTTGATGCCGTCGTCCCTTTTGGCGCCACATCGTTGGGGTCGTACACAAATCCATTGATATAGCCCTGGTTTGCTACCAGCGCGGCCCCATCATCGCCGGCACCGCCGCCGCGAATGGCATCCCGACCGCGGTCGCTGAAGGTGCCGATGCCAGAGTTATTCAGCGAGAGCTGCGAAGCCTGAACAAAGCGAGCACCGTTCGCTACTTCACCGAAATTCCAACCTTCTCCAATCAGATTGATGTGCTTCCCCGTCGCAGTGTCAACGGCAATTTGCAGAGATTCCATCACCGATCGGGGTTGGTGTGCCATCAAATCGAACCGGAATGAGTCGACGTGGTACTGTGTGGCCCAGAGCACGGTGGAATCGATCATGAGCTTTCCCATCATCATGTTCTCGGTTGCCGTGTTGTCACAGCAGGTGGATCGCTCGACTTTTCCGGCAGCATCCAGGCGGTGATAGTAGCCGGGCACGATCCGGTCCAACACCGATTTCTCGCTCTGCCCTGATGCGGCGGTGTGGTTGTAGACCACGTCCATGCCGACGCGTAGACCCGCTCGGTGCAGCGCTAATACCATTGCCCGGAACTCGCGGATTCGGGTTGCACCATCGGATGCGTCCGTTGCAAAACTTCCCTCTGGCGCGCTGAAGTGAAAGGGGTCATACCCCCAGTTAAAGCAGTCTTTTGCAGCAAATTGCATGACTTGCGCCTGTTGTCCCTCACTGTCAGGGGCTTGTCCGTGAATGACTGGAGCGACGCAACCGTCCTCGGGGACGGTTGCAATGTCGAACACAGGCAAAAGATGGATATCGGTTAGCCCTGCGTTGGCCAAGGCTTGCAAATGCCGCATTCCATAGGATCTCGTGTCGGTGAACGCAAGGTACTTACCGCGATGCCTGGCATTCACGGATGCATCGTTTGCCGAAAAATCCCGTACGTGCAATTCATATACGACCATCTCAGTTGGGTGTCTGACTTTGACAGGAACTGGCGTTTTGGACCACCCATAGGGTTTGAGCGACGGTGCGTTCAGATCGGCAATGTAGCTTCGCGCGGAGTCGGTGGTCAGGCTGATCGAATAGGGGTCAGTAACGCGGTTGCGCACCATGCCAACCCCGGCTACAAACACATCCACCATATAGGTGTAGTAGTGGCCTGATAGGTCTCGAGGGACCCGTACCGACCATGCCCCAGTCGCGTCATCGCGACGCAAGGAGTGCGCTGTAAGAACCGGCCCTGAGCCCTTTCGGTGGAGGCATACCGAAACCTGCTGTGCAGTAGGAGCCCACAGTTTGAACTGGGTGTGATGGGTCAGGATCCTGACCCCCAGGTCGCTAGTTGCTTCTGCCCTAACGTAGAGATCATCAAGTGCGCCGGCGACCTGCAAAGCAGTTGAATTGCCTACTTCCCCGCGTTCGTTCTCCTGAACCAGTAGTAGTTGACCGGTGAGCAGCGGTGGCAGTCGAACCAGATCTGACGCGCGCAGCGACAACAGGGCGCCATCGGCCACGTACTTGAACCGTGTCGCCGTCGCAGCAGGCAGTTCATGTGTGACGAGGTCCAGTTGAAGTGCGCCATCAGCACCTGTCACTGCCGAACCATGGGGGGCATGAAGTTGCCCTTGTGAAGAGTAATACAGCTTGTAGATGCCGACCATCGCGGCGTTTGGCCACTTTATTAGTTGCCGGTTTAGCCAATACGCGTTTGCTTCTTGGGCGGTGGAGGGCGAATTTCGCAGGACGGTCTGAAATTCGGGAGCATTGCAATCATCCAGTTGCAGGGTCGAAGCACCTTCAGCGCTTACCAAAGTGCAGAACGGTGCAAGAAGAAAGATTCCAACACCTGCGCGAAATGCAGTCAATAGAAGCAGGGCTGATTTGAATCGATAGTGCATGGTGCCAGTTCTGGAGTCGGTACGCGTTGCCAGTATATTGGGAGCATGCATGTGCTCAACGCTGAACTTCCCCGCTCCTGGCTGCGTCCGCTCGTCTTTTACGCAGTAGTTTGTTGTCTTGCGCTTGTTTTCGGTTTGACCGTTGCAGGATGCACTGTGAGCGGTGCTGCTGTCGGCCCGGAGCAGTCCTGGCAGGCATCCGCAGCGGACACCCGTAAAGTGCCAAAGTCCGATCCTGGGTCGACCTTGAAAATGGGCTGGCAGCAGGGCGCATTTATCGAAATTTTCGTGCGGGGCTTCAAGGACAGTGACGGTGATGGTGTGGGTGACTTGCAGGGTCTGACACAGAGTCTGGGTTATCTGAAGGATTTGGGTGTCCGGGGCATTTGGCTGATGCCGATCACACGCAGTGCGGACCGGGATCACGGCTATGCCACCACTGACTTTCGCAGCATTGAGCCGGACTATGGAACCCTGTCAGATTTTGATGAATTCATAGCGCAAGCGCATGCACACGGCATCGGGGTCATCATGGACTATGTCGTCAACCACAGCGCCGCCACGCATCCGCTGTTTGTCTCCTCGCGCAGCGGAGTCAACGCCCGTTTTCGGGACTGGTATGTCTGGCAAGATCCGGCTCCACTGGATTGGGACATTTGGGGCAAAAATCCATGGCACCACACTCAGCACGGCAGTTACTTCGCCACCTTTGGCCTGCACATGCCCGACTTCAATCTCAGAAACCAGGAGGTGGTTGCATTCCACGAAGACAATTTGCGCTTTTGGTTGAACCGTGGACTCGACGGATTTCGGCTTGATGCAATGACACACCTGATAGAAAACGACGCGCAAGCGTGGAACGATCAGCCGGAGAGTCGCCAACTGACTAACCAACTGCGCGGAATTATCAATGGCTACGCGAACAGGCACGTGGTGTGTGAGGCGACGGCCAATCCACAGGTTTATGCAGATCCCGAGGTTTGCGGCAGTGCCTTTGCCTTTGGGCATGCGCGCAATATCGTGAACGCCGCGAAGGGCCAACCCGATGCAATAAGAGCGGTCGCAAACTATTTCACGATGGCCCCATCGACGATGGCCACTATGGTTTCCAACCACGATATTTTTGCAGGCGAAAGATTGTCGGATCAAGTAGTTGGCAACGCAGCAGAGCAGAAGTTGGCTGCAGCCACCTATTTACTACAACCCGGAACCCCATTTATCTACTACGGTGAGGAGATTGGCATGGGCGGTGTGAGCACGCTTCTGGGGGACGCGCAGTTGCGCTCACCGATGAGTTGGACTGGCGAAAAAACGACGGGTGGATTTACCAGTGGAAAGCCGTTTCGCCCGGTATCTCCAAACGTTTCAACCAACAGCGTGGCATCTCAAAGATCGGATCCCAATTCAATATTGGCGTTTTATACGGACATGCTGAAGTTGCGCAACGCGTTGCCTTCGCTTGCGATGGGCAGCTATGAACATGCGTTCACACAAGGGCAGTGCATGGGTTATCAGCGCAAGTTGCTAAGCGAGAAAACTCTGGTGTTGATCAATTTCGGGTCGTCCGAAGCAGGGATCTTGGTGGAGCGTCTGGAGACCGAGGGTGCCTGGGATCAGGTCTTTCCGGCAGACCCATTTCGATTGGCCGTAAGCGATGCTGGCACGGCAGAAATGCGACTACCGCCGCAGTCTGTGCGGGTTTTCCTCCATCGATAGCAGTGCTATCGTGTTAAACCTGAGCGGCGGCCCAGCCGAGATCTGTTTGATGTTCATTCAAGTTGGACGTAATTGCACATAGGACTCCCCGCGGTGGAAAAATCTTGACAATCAGAATCGCATGAAACAAATCACTTTTTACCTCGATTTCATTTCACCCTATGCCTATCTGGCGTTTGAGGAGTTGCCCAGGGCACTGATGGGGTTCAGCTATGGCGTGACCTACAAACCGGTGCTGTTTGCTGCCATGCTTAAGCACCACGGTCACCAGGGTCCGGCCGAGATACCCTTCAAGCGGGACTGGACGTATCGCCATGTGCTGTGGGAGGCGCAGCGCCGCGGACTGCCGATGGATATGCCGGCAACCCATCCATTCAACCCGCTGGGGTTGTTGCGCCTGGCGGTTGCCACCGATCCGCAGGGCCATCCCAACCGCTTTGTGTGCGAAACCCTGCTGCGGCATGTGTGGGTGGGTGGGGCCGAAGCCACCGATGCCAGTCGATTGCATTCGCTCACGCAGGAGCTTTCGCCGGCCCGGGGCGTGGGCGATGACAGCGTCAAGGCGCAGCTCAAGGCACACACGGACGAAGCCATTGCAGCGGGTGTGTTTGGTGTTCCTGCCTTTGCAGTGGATGGTAAAGTGTTCTGGGGACTGGACTCCCTGCCGATGCTGCGTCAGTATCTTGAAGGCAATCCATGGTTTGATGGTCCGGCTTGGGACGCGGCCGCCCTGGTACCTTCGGGGCTGGCATCGCGTTAACCGTTCTGGCACGGCTGTTGCCGGACCGTCTCGTTGAAGAAAGTTGTGAATGCCCAGTGGATTTAATTTTTCAGCGTCGCCGTTTGACTGTCTGACGCTCGATGAGCAGCGCCTGGTGCGCGACAGTGTCGACATTGCCTACTTTCCCAAGGGGGAAACGGTGCTCGCCGTGGGCGACCAACCGACCCATCTGTTTGTCATCATCAAGGGCTTTGTACAGCAATTCGATGGCAATGAGGTCGTTACCACCTATGGTCCGGACGATTGCTTTGACGGGCGCGGCCTGGTGGCGGGCAAGGTCAGCAGCCGGTTTGTGGCCGTGGAAGAAGTGGTGGCCTACCAACTCGCCAAGCAGGCGGTGAGTGATTTGATTGCAGCCAATGTGACTTTTGGCGCCCTGCTGTTTTCGGATCTGTCGAACAAACTCCATGCCCTGTCCGAGCGGGAAAGCCGGCACGAGCTGCAGTCCCTGACGATGGCGCGGGTGGATGCGGCCTATATGCATCCGCCCCATTTTGTCGATGCAGATACCAGTATTCTGGAAGTGGCCCGACTGTTCCAGTCCTTGCACATCGGAACGGTGCTGGTACGAGACACCAGCGTCAGCCCGCCTGCGCTGGGCATTTTTACCGCCACCGGTCTGCAGCGCGCCATCCTGCACGGCACTCCTCTGGACCAGTTGTCGGTGTCCACGCTGGCCAACTTTTCGCTGATCAAAGTGCGCCCCGGGGACCTGATTGGGGACGCGCTGGCAGTCCTGATCAAGCACAAGGTGCACCGGGTCGTGGTGGCCGAGGGTGAGCAGATTATTGGCGTGCTCGAAGCGCTGGACCTGTTTGGCTTCCTGTCCAACCAGTCGTACCAGATCAACGAGCAGATTCTTGCGGCGCAGGATGTGGAGACCCTCAAGGCATCGGCGGCGCAGATCACGCGGCTCATTTCACTGCTCCATCGTAACGGCACCAAGGTCAACATGATTGCGAGGCTGGTGCAGGAACTTAACTTGCGTCTGTTCGAGCGCGCCTGGCAGCTGATTGCGCCCAAGGATCTGGTGGCCAACAGTTGCCTGTTTGTGATGGGCAGCGAAGGCCGCGGTGAGCAGTTGCTAAAGACCGATCAGGACAACGGACTGGTGCTGCGCGATGGCTATGTTTGCTCGGTTGACGTCGCCGGGGTGTGTCAGGAGTTTTCCCAGGCCTTGGCGGACTTTGGCTATCCCGTTTGCCCAGGCAACATCATGGTCAGCAACCCGCATTGGCGTCAATGCGTATCCGACTTCAGCCAGATGGTGAGCATGTGGTCGGTCACCGCCAGTCCCGACAGCTTGATGGAACTGGCGATTTTTCTCGATGCGCACGCGGTCTGTGGCGACTCCAGCTTGCTGGAGCAAGTCCGTGTTTCCGTGTTTGCCTTGACGGCGGACAACGATGCCATGCTGGCCCGCTTTGCTGCTGCCATCAACTTCTTTGGCAGCAGCAACGGCTGGTGGAACCGATTGCTTTCGCGCGGTGAGAAAGATGGCGATCAACTGGATCTGAAAAAGGTCGGGACATTCCCATTGGTCCATGGAATTCGCAGTCTGGCGCTGGCGAATCACCTGAAGGTAGTGTCTACCACCGAGCGTATTGAGGCTCTACTTGCCACTGGCAAGTTGCCCGAGAAGCTTGCCGCCGATCTGGTCGACAGCCTGCACTTCTTCATGGGACTCAAGCTCAAGGTGGGGTTGCAGGA
>CAIPGC010000173.1 GCA_903864505.1 uncultured beta proteobacterium
GAATCACCTGAAGGTAGTGTCTACCACCGAGCGTATTGAGGCTCTACTTGCCACTGGCAAGTTGCCCGAGAAGCTTGCCGCCGATCTGGTCGACAGCCTGCACTTCTTCATGGGACTCAAGCTCAAGGTGGGGTTGCAGGACCTGGACTTGAAGCAAATGATTTCCGGTGGAATTCGGATGGAGAAGCTCAGCAGTCTGGACCGCGACCTGCTCAACGACACGCTCGATGTGGTCAAGCAATTCAAGGTGTTGCTTAATCAACGCTTTCGTCTGGAAACCCTGTGATGCGAGTGGGTTGGCTCTCAGCGCTGAAGCGGGAGTGGTACCTCTACCACCTGGGCGACCCGCGGTTCCGTTTCATGTGGGATGCGCCACCCGATAACGAATGGGTGGCCCTCGACTGCGAAACCACAGGGCTGGACGTCAAAACCGATGACATCATTTCAATTGGTGCAGTGCGTATTCGGAACAATAGGGTGATGACCAGTGAGCGACTTGAGTTGCTGGTGCGACCCGAGAAACGCAAGCTGACGGCGGAAAGCGTGAAGGTGCACCGTCTGCGTGAGCAGGACGTGGCGCACGGGCTGACAGCCGACGACGCCATGATGCAACTGATGCGCTTTATCGGGAGCCGCCCCTTGGTAGGCTATTACCTTGAATTCGATGTGGCCATGATCAACCGGGTTCTGTTTCCGATGCTGGGGATGGGACTGCCCCAGCAAAAAATCGAAGTGTCTGGCCTGTACTACGACTACAAATACAAGCAGTTGCCTTCGCACGCACGTGACACCCGGTCGATCGACCTGAGGTTCGACAATCTGATGCGTGACCTGGGTCTGCCCTTGTGGCCTGCGCACGATGCCTTGAATGACGCGATCATGGCTGCGCTGGCGTTCCTGAAGCTGCAGCAACTACGCTAAAAAAAAGACTGCGGGCTTGCGCCGGCAGTCTTGTTGGGAACAGGGCGCGGCGGGAGAGTCCGCCGTGCCTGTGCACTCGTCTTAGTGGCCGCCGGAGGTGGCTGCACCAATACCGGTTTCAGAACGCACTTCCTGCGCCGCATAGCCGGCGCGGTCTTCCGCTGCACGGGGGCTGCGGTCCAAGATGGATGCCAGCCAGATGACAAAGAACGCAGTGGGAATCGAGAAGATGGCTGCGGAGTCATACGGGAACCAGGCCGAGCCGGCGGGGTTCTTCAGAGCCAGCACCCACACGGCGTTGGAGCCAACCGTCAGGACCACAGCCAGGATGAGGCCGACAAAGCCGCCGGTCACTGCGCCCTTGGTGGTGCAGTCTTTCCACAGCACCGACATGAACAGCACGGGGAAATTGGCCGAGGCGGCGATCACGAAAGCCAGCATCACCATGAAGGCGACGTTTTCTTTCTCGAACCCGATGCCCAGGAATACGGCAATGACACCCAAGCACACTGTTGTGATCTTCGAAACGCGCAGTTCATCGGCCTGGTCGACGCGGCCATGGCGCCATACGGAAGCGTACAGGTCGTGTGACACAGCAGAAGCGCCCGACAGGGTCAAGCCCGCCACCACGGCCAGAATGGTCGCGAATGCCACGGCAGAGATAAAGCCCATGAAGATATTGCCCCCCACCGCTTTGGACAGGTGCACCGCAGCCATGTTGCCACCGCCTTGCAGGCCCTTGGCAATTTCGCCGCCAACAAAGTAGTCTGCCGGGTTGGGGATCAGGTTGGTGATAGCGCCAAAACCGATGATGAAGGTCAGGATGTAGAAGTAGCCAATCCAGGTGGTAGCCCAGCCGACTGATTTACGAGCTTCCTTGGCACTTGGCACGGTAAAGAAGCGCATCAGAATGTGGGGCAAGCCCGCGGTACCAAACATCAGAGCCATGCCGACCGAAATCGCCGAGATCGGATCCTTGATCAACGCGCCGGGGCCCATGATGGCTTCCTTCTTGGAGTGCACTTCAATCGCTTTGACAAACATGGCTTCGGGCGAAAAGCCAAACTGCAGCAGCACCGAGAAAGCCATGAAGGATGCGCCGCCGAGCAGCATGCACGCCTTGATGATCTGCACCCAGGTGGTTGCCGTCATGCCGCCGAACAGCACGTAGATCATCATGATGGTGCCCACCAGAATTTCAGCGTACAGGTATTCAAGGCCAAACAGCAGTTTGATCAACTGACCGGCACCGACCATCTGGGCGGTCATGTAGAACGCCACCACCACCAGAGATCCGCTGGCGGCAAACACGCGTATCGGTGTTTGCGCGAAGCGGTATCCGGCCACATCGGCAAAGGTAAATTTACCCAGGTTACGCAGACGCTCGGCCATCAGGAAAGTGATGATGGGCCAGCCGACCAGCCAGCCGATCGAGTAGATCAGGCCGTCAAAGCCATTGGCAAACACCAGGCCGGAAATGCCCAGGAACGAAGCGGCCGACATATAGTCGCCCGCAATTGCCAGGCCATTCTGGAAACCCGTGATGCCACCACCTGCAGTGTAGAAATCCGCCGCACTCTTGGTCTTGGCCGCAGCCCATTTGGTGATCCAAAGGGTCAGCGCAACGAAGGTTCCGAACATGCCAATCGCCACCCAGTTGGTAGCCTGTTTCTGAGCCTGCCCCAGATCGGCGCCTGCCGCGTAGGCACCGCCCGCCAACGCCAGCAGTGCGAACAGTGCGGCGATGTGTTTGTATTGCTTAAGAAGCATCATTTCATGGATCCCTTCA
>CAIPGC010000174.1 GCA_903864505.1 uncultured beta proteobacterium
GCCACGGGTGGTGAGAGTGATGTCGAGCAACCTTGCCGCCTTCTCTGCATCGCCATAGAACATCTCGTAGAAATCACCCATGCGATAAAACAGCAGGGTTTCTGGAAACGCCTTCTTAAGCTCCAGATACTGCTGCATCATCGGCGTGTGGGCAGCCAATGCAGCAACGTCAAGGGGCGATGGGGATTTGTCTTTTGAAATCAAAGAGTTAGCTACCATGAAAGAAATCGCACGTCCGATAGTTCGATAGGTGGAGTTATACCCATACCGTGAGCGACAAAAGCTCTGTCGTCGAAGAAAACCTATCTAAAACAACGTGTTGGTCAATTCATCTATTGTCCGGCATTGAGGTGCCAGGGTAGCATCGCCCCCGCTGAGGAAGCAAAATGGGGACCATTGGGGAACCCAATGTGCTCGGTTCAGTGTAGGGCGGCAAACTGGTCCCCCTGCTTTGCTGGTGTTTGCGTTTTAGGGTGTCAGCTTGTTGGTTGTCGCCCATTTGGTGATGGTTTCACGCGCTGTAGGAGCAGGACCAAAAAAGTGTTCCTGCTTGGTCGTATCAGACACGAACCTGCCGGTTCTGAAGAATAGGAACATCCGGATCAGGTCATAGCCCAGTTCTGAAAATGGCTTGATTAATCGCACCATGACGCTAAATACCATCCACGGCACCACCCACCATGAGAGCGGTTTTCCCGTGATCTGTGTGATCAATTCTGCAATCTCGCTTTGGTTTTTCGCGCCGTCCCGCCATCCAATGTCTATGGTCTGATTAGTGATGTCTTCGCCGGGATAGGTGGAGGCCTTAGAAATGGCGGCTGCCAGATCATCCGTCAGCACATAGGACCATTTGGTAGTTTTGTCTCCAACTGCATAGAACCGCCCCGCCTTAACCCCATCTGCAACATAGTCCGCGCTCTGGTCGAGGAACGCTGGCGCGCGGACAAATACATAGGGCAGTCCTGAACTCTTGATCAAATCCTCGGCAACCTTCTTGGCATGGAAGTGCGGCACCTCAGGAGCAGCATCACAGGCCACGATACTGAGGAAAACAAAGCGTTTCACGCATGCCCGTGCGGCAGCCTCGATCAGGTTCTTGTTGCCTTGGAAGTCTGCATCAATAGTTTCCTTCATGTAGCCGTTTGCCGAGCTGACAACAACATCCACGCCCTTGAGCGCTGCATCCAGCGATGCCGGGTCCATTAAATCCCCCTGCACCCATTCCACCGAGGCGGTGGAACCCGCAGGTGCCCCTCGCCTGGACATGGCTCGCAAGTCAATCGTTGCATCCTGCTCCAGTTGACGTTGGATTTTGCTACCGAGAAAACCGGTGGCGCCCACCACAAGAATTTTTGGCTTGTGCTGGAAAGGGATGTTCTGCGAGGCGGTGGGCGTGATGGGAGGCTGCTGCATGGTGATGTCCTTTTTGTTCGGTGTGGCGGTTGGCGCTGCCAACTGAGTTGTCATTTCAGTTTCCTTGTCAAGAGTTGGCGGTTGTGGGCCTAAATACTTGTCCTGATGAGTTTAGAGCTTGAATTGGAGAGTGAAATGCGATAAATTGAGACATATCGTCTCATAAATCGAACCCATATGAATCTTGATGACTTGTCAGACTTTGTTCTTGTCGCCGCCAACGGAGGCTTCGCCCAAGCCAGTCGCACGAGCGGGCGGCCCAAGGCCAGCCTGTCGCGCAAGGTGATGGATCTGGAGTCAAGTTTGGGCGTGCGACTGTTTGATCGAGGCGCCCGGTCAATTCAATTGACGGAAGAGGGGGAGGCACTCTTCAAGAGCACCACCGGTCCACTTAATGAAATCGCCGAGGCTGTAGATATGCTGCGTGACGGCCGCGCGCACCCTCAGGGGCGCTTGCGTGTCAACGTGCCCTCACTATTTGGGCTGATGCTGATGGGTAGAATCGCCGCCGAATTCAAACTGGCTTGCCCGGAGGTCGCGCTTGAAGTCACCATGGAAGATCGCGAAGTAGATCTGGTGAGCGAGGGGTATGACCTTGTCATTCGAGCCAACCCCAAGCCGGACTCGGAACTTGTAGGCTCCTGCTTTTTGAGGGAACAACTGTTGGTCGTCGCGGCACCATCGTTAGTCCGACAGCCGCCGGTTCCGGTGGTAGTCAGAAATGCCGCCCGAAACACCTCCTGGCATATCGCCGGAACGCCCGGCCGTGAAATCGACACCAAGCCTGTCCTTGAGCTTCCGGCTTTCACCATGATTCGTGATGCAGTGCTCACCGGGATTGGTGCTGCCAAGCTTCCCCGCATGCTCGTGGCAAAGGACTTGGCCGATGGTCGCCTCGTGAGTTGGGGGGCAGTGTCCGGTGAGCCCGCTGAGATATGGGCGCTGCACACGTCAAGGCGCTTTGCGAGCGCGAAGGTCAAAGCATTCATGCAGTTTCTGAAAACTGCTTTTCCAGATGCGTGATTTGCACTCTAAGCATCTGTAACGCCGCTGACCCACAGGTTGCAGCAATTGACTTCAGGCGAATGCAAGTGGTGCCATGTGCCATCATTTGCCCACATGCTAGACGGGGGCCAGAGGGGGACCGAGGGCATGAATTTAAAGAATAAGTCTTGCGGGTTATGCACCGAAACTGGCGTAGTACTGCGCGACAGCCGGTGTCTGTGCAATGCGTTGCATGTGGGCGTTGAGGCCGGGGGCAACCGTTTCCACCAGGTCAGTCGGAACATGATCCAGACGACCGGAATTTAGGCCCCGGATGTAGGCAAAAACTTTCAAGTCTGCGATGGTCAGGCGGTTGTCGGCAAAGTACATTCCGCCATGCGCCAGCAACTGACTCTGCAACCAGCTCAGGTACATCTTCAGTGGTCCTTTGACCAGTGCAGTTCGCGCTTCCTTCAACGCGTCACCGGTCATGCCGAAGGTTGGCCCCATTTTGATGTTGGCGTCCTCCACCACGTCCATCACCTCGTCGCACAGCAATGCTTGGTAGGCATCGGTGGGGTACAAGCCGGCGAGCTTGCCCACATAGCGCGTGATCGCGGCGCTTTGGGTTATCAGCACGCCATCGACGTGCAAAGTGGGAACCTGACCAAAGGGTGTCGATTTGCGTACCTCCGCAATATCGGCATAGGTAAAGCGGTAATCCTCAAAGGCAATATTGCCAATGTGCATCGCCAGGCGCGCTGGTTCAGCGCGGCCGCCGTGGAAATCAAAATAGGTGAGTTTGAGTTGGCTCATGGTGGTTACCTGAAGAAGACCCGCGTCAGGTGCGCGCGGGAAGTGTTGCGGATTTTATGCCGATTGCGGCCTGCCTTGCCCGATCAAGCCGCCGGTTCAATTGGTGCTACGCTGTAGCTATGCATGGACCCGAAGCCGCAAGCAGCGGTGCCCCTATCTATCGACTGATTTTTGACCAAAGCCCCGAGGCAATGGTGATGTCCCGTGCGCAAGACGGTGTAATTGTTGACGTGAACCGCGAGTGGACAAAGCTGACCGGGTTCTCGCGTGAGGAAGTTCTAGGCAGGACCGTGGTCGAGATCGGGCACTGGCCCGACGAAGCGTTGCGCGCGCAGACTCTGTTACCCCTCAAAACCCTGGGTCGACTCAGTGACGTAGATGTGACCTTGCTAATGCGTGACGGCATGCCCCGCATGGTGAGACTGAACTGCGCCGTTATCGAATATCAGTCCGACCCCTACATTCTCTCCTACCTCCGCGATGTGACGGCGGAATTGTTGTCCCAGGAGGCATTGCGAGCGGGTGAAAGGGCGTTGGAGCAACTCAACGACAAGCTCCACGAACAGGTCAAGGTGTACCAGTTGACCGAATCGGTCGCCAAGGTCGGGCATTGGGTGGTGTATCCCGGCGAATCTGCGGTGCATGTTTCTCATGGGTACGCAGAAATTGCCCATATGGGCGCAGCTCGGTCCATTCCGTATGGGGCCCATTTGCAACAAGTGATGGATGAAGACCGTGACACGTTTCGTCAGGCGCTCAAGAACATGGACGGATCGTTGGTCGAGTATGGCTGGCGTCTTCCCAACGGCAATCCGATCTGGATCCGGTCGCGCATGCAGCGTCTGGTGGAGCACGGGGTAGTGAAAGCCGACTTTGGCATCGTGCAGGAAATCAGCGCCGAACGAGAGGCATTGCAGGCCGTGCAAGATCAATTGACGTTTATTCAGAAAATTACCAGCCGTGCGCCGGGCATGCTGTACGAACTAAAGATCTGGCCCGATGGTCGGCGCCAATTTCCGTTTGTGAGTGCGGCAGTAGAGGCATTGGTCGGGGTCAGCGCGGCGAAGGTGCAAGAGGATGCGAACCAATTCTTTCTCAGGATCTTCAAGGAAGACTGGCATGCCATGGACCATGCGACCCGGGTTTCCATGCGTGACATGTCGCTGTGGCAATGCGAGTTTCGTACCCGCTCCAACGATGGTGGTGTGCGGTGGTTATTGGGAAGCGCCATGCCACAACAACAGGAGGACGGATCGGTGCTGTGGTGTGGTTCGGTGATCGACATCACGTCCCAAAAGGAGACCGTTGCTGCGCTGCAGGCGAGCGAGTCGCGTTTTCGCAGCCTGACCGAGTTGTCGTCGGACTGGTACTGGGAGCAGGACGCACAGTTCCGGTTTGTCCGGGTGGATGGCAATCTGGAGGCCAGCCAGGTGGGCCCCAGCACAAGCTATGTTGGTAAGACCCGATGGAATTCGGACGTGGAGGGGGTAAGCCCCGAGCAATGGGCGGCGCACCGTGCAGCGTTGGAGGCACATCAAGTGTTCCGCAATTTCGAAATGCGGCGGCGCAAGCGTGATGGAACCCTGCTCTGGGCATCCATCAGCGGCGCCCCTATTTTTGATTCCGAGGGGCAGTTCACCGGCTACCGGGGTACCGGGACCGACATCACTGCGCGCAAGAAGGCAGAAGCCGATATTGAGCGGCTGGCCTTTTTTGACTCATTGACCGGTTTGCCCAATCGCCGTCTGTTGTTAGACCGTTTGCAAAAAGCATTGAACTTCAGCGCGCGCCGCAGTACCCATGGTGCCTTGCTGTTCATCGATCTGGATAACTTCAAGATCCTGAACGACACCTTGGGTCATCATATGGGAGACGAATTGCTCAAGCAGGTGGCGACCCGTCTTTCAGATTGTGTGCGGGGCATCGATACCGTTGCTCGACTGGGTGGTGATGAATTTGTGGTCATGCTCGAAGAGCTCAGTTCTGACATCCGGGAGGCCGGCACACAGGTGGAGTTTGTGGGAAAGAAAGTCTTGGCGACTTTGAACCAGGAATTTTCTCTGGGCGGGCAACACCATCACAGTTCACCCAGCATCGGTGTGACACTGTTCTTCGAACAGCAGCAGGGCGTGGACGAACTGCTCAAACGTGCCGATCTGGCCATGTACCAGGCCAAGGCGGCTGGACGCAACACGTTGCGGTTTTTTGACCCGGTCATGCAGGCCGCAGCCACCGAGCGAGCGGAGATGGAGGTCGACCTGCGCCGGGGACTTTCGCGCAATGAGTTTGTCCTGTTCTATCAACCCGTGGTCAATGAACATTCCAGTGTCACCGGAGTGGAGGCGTTGGTGCGGTGGCGACATCCCGCCCGGGGCATGGTGTCGCCGGCTGAGTTCATCCCTGTAGCCGAGCAAACCGGACTGATTCTGCCGCTGGGGCAATGGGTACTCGAGGTGGCGTGTGCGCAACTGGTGGCGTGGAGCGGCCTTCCTGCAACACAGCCGCTCACCATTGCCGTCAACGTCAGTGCACGCCAGTTCCGGCACCCGGAATTTACCAGCCAGTTGTTCGCATTGCTGCGGGTCAGTGGTGCCAATCCGTACCGGTTAAAGCTGGAGATTACCGAGAGCCTGTTGCTTAGCGATATGGAGGATGCCATCCTCAAGATGGGTGAACTGCGCTCCATTGGCGTCAATTTTGCGTTAGACGATTTTGGCACCGGGTACTCCTCACTGTCGTACCTGAAGCGGCTGCCGCTGGATCAACTCAAGATTGATCAGTCGTTCGTGCGCGACGTACTCAATGATCCCAACGATGCCGTCATTGCCCGCACGATTTTGAACTTGGCGCAAAGTCTGGATCTGGGCGTGGTCGCCGAGGGGGTTGAGACCGCAGGGCAGCACGACTTCTTGCTGCGCAGCGGCTGCAAGGCATTTCAGGGCTATTTGTTTGGTCGACCGGTGCCGTTGGAGCAACTGGTGTTGCCCTCGGCTTGAGTTACAGAGTGGATTTTTCCGCTGCGCTGGCGAACTTGCTGTATTTGCCCAGTATGCTCACCAGTTGACCGTAGACCCGTGGATTACCTGCCAGGCACTCGCCCTGTTCCAGAAAGTCGGCGTCGCCAGTGAAGTTGCCGATCAGGCCACCGGCTTCGGTTACCAGCAGCGAGCCCGCCGCCACGTCCCAGGGCTGCAGGCCGAGTTCGAAGAAGCCATCGGTGTAGCCCGCAGCTACATAGGCCAGATCCAGAGCCGCTGCGCCGGGGCGGCGCAATCCCGCCGAGCGCTGCATCACCTCGCCCATCAAGGTCAGGTAGTGGTTGATGTTGTCGTCAACCCGGTACGGAAAGCCGGTCGACACCAGCGCCTGTTTGAGCTCGGTGCGTTTGGACACCCGCAGCCGACGGTCGTTCAGGTAGGCACCTCGCCCCTTGGTGGCGGTGAACAGATCGTTGCGGGTAGGGTCGTATACCACTGCCTGTTCCACCTTGCCCTTGGCCGCCAGTGCAATGCTGACGCAATAGACCGGAAAGCCGTGGATGAAATTGGTGGTGCCGTCCAGGGGGTCGATGATCCAGACAAACTCCGAGTCCTTGGCTCCGTGTTCCCGCCCGGTTTCTTCCGCCCAGATGCCGTGCCCCGGGTAGGCCGTCAGCAGGGTTTCAATAATGGCGGCCTCGGCCGCATGGTCGACTTCGGTGACGAAATCGTTGGCCTTCTTTTGGGACACCCGCACCGACTCGATATCCAGCGCGGCGCGGTTGATGATGGAACCGGCGGCGCGTGCGGCCTTGACGGCCACGTTGATCATGGGATGCAGATTGGGCGACATAGGAAGTTTGAAACATTGCGGGACAGGTCTTTAGCGCTGTCCCCATCTGACCAGGGGACCGACCGACGATGCGGGCGGCGACAATAGCGCGATTTTAATGCCTCAGACCATGCAGACCCGTTTCATCCTCATCAACACCAGCCACGCCGGCAATGTCGGAGCTGCCGCGCGCGCCATGAAGACCATGGGTTTCGATGATCTAGTGCTGGTGGCACCACGTTGGGCCAATGTGCTGCTCCGCGAGGAGACCATCCAGCGCGCCAGCGGGGCGCTGGATGTACTGGAGAAGTGCCGCATTGTCGACACGCTGGACGAAGCGCTGACCGGCATCACCCACTTGTGCGCCACGGCCATGACCCCGCGGGACTTTGGTCCACCCACCTCCACGCCCCGTGCACATTTTGAAGTGCTATCAAAAGGGAAGCTGCTCGTGCAGGATTCACGGGCGCTGGATGCCAATAGTGGCGGTATGGGGTTTCTGTTTGGCTCGGAGCGTTTTGGCATGCGTAACGAAGACGTGTACCGCTGCCATGTGTGTTTGAGCATTCCCAGCAATCCACAATTCGGCTCCCTCAATATCGGTGCCGCGTTGCAGGTGATTGCCTATGAGTGGCGTCTGGCGTTGGGAGGATTCGCTCCAGCGGTGCATTCTTCTTCGTCGCAGGGACAGTGCGCCGATGCACAGCAGGTGGCGGGGATGTTGGAGCATCTGGAGCGTTCACTGGTGGCGCTGGGTTTTCTTGACCCGGCCGCTCCCAAGAAACTGATGCCGCGTCTGAACCAGATGGTCAACCGCGCATCGGTGACGCAAGAGGAGATCCACATTCTGCGTGGAATCGCCAAGGCCATCACCCAGTTGGCCGAAACAAAGACCGCCGACGCTGCGGGTGGCAAGACGAACGGATAGACTTACGATATGTTTTCGCGCCTACGATCCGACATCCAGTGCATTCTTGACCGCGACCCTGCGGCACGCAGCACTTGGGAGGTCGTCACCTGTTATCCGGGGCTGCACGCGATTTTATTGCACCGCCCAGCACACTGGTGCTGGAGCCACGGCTTCAAGTGGTCGGGGCGTTTTATCTCGCATTGTGCACGCTGGCTGACCGGAATCGAAATTCACCCTGGCGCAGTGATCGGCGAACGGGTATTTTTCGACCATGCCATGGGCGTGGTGGTGGGCGAGACGGCCGAAATTGGCGACGGCTGCACCATTTACCAGGGCGTGACATTGGGTGGCACCTCACTGTACAAGGGAGCCAAACGCCACCCCACGTTGGGCAAGGACGTGGTGGTCAGCGCTGGGGCCAAGGTTCTGGGCGGCTTTCTGGTGGGCGACGGTGCCAAGATTGGCTCCAACGCGGTGGTCATCAAGCCTGTTCCCGCAGGGGCCACCGCCGTGGGCATTCCGGCGCGCATCATCCCCAGCAAGACCGGTGAGAGTGCGGACGTTACATCCACCGACCGCAAATTCAGCGCCTACGGCATTACGCTGGACGACGACCCGGTGAGCCAGGCACTGCACGGGTTAATCAATTCGGCAGGTTCACAGGAGCATCAGATCGCGCTGCTGTGGAAGGCCATCGAGAAGCTGTCCAGTGACCGTGCTGCCACCGATTGCGTGCCCGGGGACGCGGCCTTGAGTGAATGCTTCGAGACCGACAAGCTCAACGAGCTGGTGGGGAAATAGTACGGATGGCGTTCTTGGGGCGAAACACCTTGCACACTTCTTCACGCACTTCCAGGTAAGGCCCACCAATCAGGTCAATGCAGTAGGGCACAGCAGCGAAGATGCCGGGCACCAGTGGCGTGCCATTTGCATCCTTCAATCCTTCCAGTGTTTCCGCGATCGACTTGGGCTGACCGGGCAGGTTGATGATCAGGCTCTGGTCGCGAATCACCGCAACCTGTCGCGACAGGATGGCAGTGGCCACAAACTTGAGACCGATCTGGCGCATCTGCTCGCCAAACCCCGGCATCTCCTTGTGCGCTACCGCAAGCGTCGCCTCTGGCGTTACATCGCGCGGGGCCGGTCCGGTGCCACCAGTGGTGAGCACCAGGCTGCAGCCTGCATCCACCAACTCGATCAGGGTTGCGCTGATGGTCACCAGATCGTCAGGGATCAGCCGCGCCTCAAAGGTAATGGGGTTCTGCAATGCGCGGTCCAGCCAATCTTTCAAGGCGGGTAAGCCCTTGTCTTCGTACACGCCGCTGGAGGCACGGTCGCTAACCGAGACGATGCCGATTCGCACCGCTTCCAGGGAGGTTGAGGGCACTTCGCTCATGTATCGGCTCCGGGGTTGTGGAGCGCGGCACTTCTCGCATCGTCGTGCTCCGGGATGTCATTGG
Source organism: uncultured beta proteobacterium (assembly GCA_903864505.1). Classification (GTDB taxonomy): domain Bacteria; phylum Pseudomonadota; class Gammaproteobacteria; order Burkholderiales; family Burkholderiaceae_C; genus Allorhodoferax. Next base: position 9,394 of record CAIPGC010000174.1, read on the forward strand.
CGGAAAGTAGCGCTTCTCGCACCAGCTGGAAAATGTCGCGGTAAGCTCGCCCGTGGCGCAATGCTTCCCCGGGTTTCTCGGGTCTTGCGTCCTTGCGCGCCTGGCGCACCAGAGCGCGCAGTTGCTGCGCATCGGTGCCGGGACGGAGGTTGATCCACGGGCCCATGGCATCTTCGTCGGCTATCAACCGGTCACGCCAGACTTCGGCCTGATGAAGTGCCAACGTTTCCTGGGCTGAAGGGGTGTGCTGTTCGACCAGCGCGTTGCGGATAGCGTCCAGTGTTTCAGGACCAAGCAGCCGCATCTGCTTGCCGATAAACTGCATCAATCGCCGGCGGCCTTCGAAATTGGTAATGCGCCTGGCTTCAGCGACCGCGTCCACCAGTTTGTCGGGCAGCGCCAGGCGTGTCATCAGTTCGACACGCAATGTCAAGAGGTCCTCTCCGACTTTCTGCAATTCGCTGCTTTCGCGCTTGAGGTCGGTGCGGCTCTTTGTATCCGTGCCCTTGAGCTCGCGTTTGAGTTCGAGGTCGAGTTCGCTGCCTTCGGCGACAAATTTGCCTTTGACGAAGTAGCCTTTTTTTAGTTTGCTCATAAGCCCCAGTATCATAGCCCCGCTATGCTCAAACCTCACACATCCCCCGCATTGTCCAAAGCCAAACCTGCAGACAGCGGCTTTGCCTATACCCGCGCCTTCTTTGAATCATTGGCTGATACGGCACTTGCGCACGCCAAAAAGCTCGGGGCTACCGATGCAGGTGCCGAGGTGTCGGAGGGTTGCGGGCTGAGTGTTTCAGTGCGCAATGGCGAACTCGAAAACGTGGAACGCAACCGCGACAAGTCGCTCGGTGTGACGGTGTACGTTGGACATCGCCGGGGCAACGCCAGCACCTCCGATTTTTCAACCGCAGCGATCCACCAGACCGTGCAGGCGGCGTACGACATTGCGCGGTTTACCGCAGACGACCCGTTTGCGAGCTTGCCAGATGCGGCAGACATCGCACCGGCACACCAGCGAGAGCGCGATCTGGATTTATTCTTCCCGTGGGATATAACCAGCGAACAGGCTGCGCGCATTGCGCTGGAGTGCGAAGCGGCCGCACTGTCCACCGACAAGCGCATCACCAACAGTGAAGGTGCAGGTGTGTCGGCACAGCAAAGTCATTTTTTCAGTGCCCACACGCGCGGATTTCGCGGGGGCTACGCCAGTTCGCGCCATTCGCTCTCGGTCTCGCCCATTGCCGGGAAGGGCGATGACATGCAGCGTGACGCGTGGTACAGCTCGATGCGTCACCCTGAAGCCTTGGCATCGCCACAGGCGATCGGGCGCTACGCCGCTGAACGTGCGTTAAGTCGCCTGAAAGCACGCAAGATTGCGACCAAAGAGTGCCCTGTGTTATTTGAATCTCCGCTTGCCGCAGGCCTTTTGGGGGCCTTTGTGCAGGCCGTCAGCGGCGGCGCGCTCTATCGCAAAAGCTCATTCCTGCTGGATTCCCTGGGCAAGCAGGTATTGCCCAAGCACATTGATCTGTTCGAGGACCCGTTTGTGCTGCGGGGCAAAGGGAGTTCGCCGTTTGACAGCGAAGGTGTCAGGGTGCAGGCACGCAAGGTGGTCGATGCAGGCAAGTTGCAGGGGTATTTTCTGGGCAGCTATTCCGCTCGCAAGCTGGGTATGCAGACCACCGGCAATTCTGGCGGATCGCACAACCTGATCTTTTCTTCACGTCTGACCAAGCCCACGGATGATCTGGATGCCATGCTGGCGAAGCTGGGGACCGGACTCTTTGTAACCGAATTGATGGGGCAGGGTGTGAATTACGTCACGGGCGACTATTCGCGGGGCGCGAGCGGCTTCTGGGTAGAGAAGGGGCGCATTGCGTTTCCGGTGCACGAAATCACGATTGCGGGGAATATGAAGACTATGTTGAAGGGGATGGAGGCGGTGGGAGCAGACACTTATAACTATGGTGCCAAAACTGTCGGTTCGATTTTGGTTAATCGGATGAAGGTGGCGGGGAACTGATGAGAGCAACTGACCGGCAGTCGTAGATCCCGATCAGGATTTGACACCTGGAAGTTGGTCAGTGCGCTATCGATTTTGAGAGCGTATTGAGGACAACTACACCAGCGGCAATGAGGGCGATGCCAA
>CAIPGC010000175.1 GCA_903864505.1 uncultured beta proteobacterium
ACTAACAGTGTCACGCGACTGACACGCTTGGGTGATAGCCTGAGGTTTCGCCGGACACTGCGCAGCCACTGCTGCTCGACGTAATCATCGTATTGCCCACCTATGCGCCTATTTGTCACCGGACTACGTTGCCTGCGCCTGACGGGCCACATTCTTTACGCGCTGCTTGTTGCGTGCGTCTTTCCGAAACTTGGTACGCGGTGCCAGCAGTGGGTGATGCAGGACTGGTCGGTGAAGCTGCTGGATATTCTCAACGTCAAAACGCAAGCGGTCGGTACCGGATTCAAGGCACGCCCCCATGGCAGCTTGCTTGCCGCGAATCACATCTCATGGCTGGACATCTTTGTGATCAACGCCAGTACACCGTCGCGCTTTGTCGCCAAGTCGGAGGTGGGTGCCTGGCCGCTCTTGGGTTGGCTGGTGCGCCAGTCAGGGACGCTCTTTATTCGAAGGCAGTACAAGCGCGATGCGTTCAGAGTTCATCGTGCCATCGCAAACTTCATCGCCAAGGGCGAAGATGTTGCACTCTTTCCGCAAGGAACATCAAGCGACGGCGCCGCACCCGTTCGCTTCCACTCGGCCCTGCTGCAGGGAGCCATCGATGCCCGGGCGGGCGTGCAACCACTTGCGATTTACTACCATGACGGCACCGGAAGACCGGCGATGGAAGTGGCGTTCGTGGGCGACATGACGTTCCTGCACTCGCTGTGGAAGATCTTGTGCCTGCCCACGCTGACGGTCCACCTGACCTACTTGCCTACGATTGCCTGCGCCGAAACGACACGACGTGAACTCGCAATCCGCGCCCAAGACGCTGTCAACGCGGTGTTAGCCGAGCATCACCGCCGCAGCGCTGATTCACCCCCACCAGAACTCCATGGGTTGCAGGCCCAGTGGGGCACGCCTTGATAGACAAGAGGCACATTTCATCGTCTTGTCACACAAGAGTCACACTATGTCCATAGAGTCGCCGGCTGCGTACCACATCACCTCCAAGGCGTTGCTTCGGGCGATGGCAAACCTGCGGGAAGAACCCCCGCAGCGCGGGGGCTTTTTCTGGGGATCTACCGGGTTTATCCAATGACGGGCAGACCGCTGATGTAGCCCAGTGCGGCCTTGCGAGCCAGACTGCGCGTGCCGGAAGGAACGGCTGGGCCATAGTTGGCGAGCACCGCTGCCTTCAATGCCTCCTGGCCCGGTGTCTTAAAGGTCCAGTCCGCAGCGTGCTGGAAAGCCGACATCACGTAAGTGAAGCCATTGAGATTGTCCACCGCCTGCAGCCCGGTGCATTCGGCACCCGCGGGCACCGACAGGATGCGGCTGAGCGATTTGGTGTCGACGTTGTATGCCCAGACATAGTTGTTCAGGTGCTGCCCCGAGTCTTCACCGATAAACAGCGTACGCATAGCTTCGGAGAACTTCACGTTGTCCGGGTTGGCAATTCGGTCCACGTTGGCCGTGTTGCCATCTGCATCGGCCGCAATGTCGGCACCAATCAGGTTGCCGCTGTAGGGCACGCTCACCACAGGCACTGCCATGCTGACTGGCACCCAGTCGCTGTTGATCGTCGCGGCGGAGGTGTCCTTTTGGCCACTGGTCAATTGCAACGCGTAAATCGCACCAGCAGAGATTTTCTTCACACTGATGTCCTGGCTAACACCGGATGCATCCGACATGCACTTCTCCAGGCGCGACATGGCAAAGTAGGCTGTCTTGTCCTTGGCATTGAGCGTCACCCCCTCGAGTTTGGTGAACTCCATGGTGCCTCCCATGATGCCGGCGTAGCGGTGGGTTTCCAAGAAGGCAGCTGCCTTCTCCTGCCCGGCCAGTACCTTCACGTATTGCACTGCCGCGCCGTCCAGGCTCACGGCGGTGTAGCCACCAGCAGCCGCCGTTTGCACGTCAATGATTTGCGAGGCCTTCAGGGAATTGGCCAAGTTCTCAATTTCCACGCTGGTGGCACTGCCGAGCTTGATCCAACTGATAGTGAATGCACCACCGTCGGCAGACTGCGCCGCACCGGTCTGGATCATCTTGGCCACATACAAGGTGCCGGAGGAGAGCACCTTCGCAACATCTGCGATGAACATGAAGACCCCACCGTTGGTGTAGTCGTCGCCCATCAGCACCGTCCGGTTGTCCGGCATGACCTGTACCAGTTCGCGCGAAATCCGGCCCATGCAGTAGTGCTTCTTGATCGTGGCGGTGCCATCAGGCTTAACCGTGACCTCGGGCACATGCCCGTAGTGGTACGGATTGGCTGCGGTGGCGCTGCCAAAGGTATTGCTACTGAATTGCTTGAAGTACCCACCGGAATCGCCCGTCTTCTCAACCACCCAGGCATCTGGCTCGTATTCCTCGCTGGACAGATGCGTGTTCCAGGGCGACAGGCTGCCAGCACATGCAATCCACAATCCATGCACCGCTGCGGTGGGGATGTTGTAGTACTTCTTGACGGTCAGTGCGCCTGTACTCTTGTCTTGGTCCAAGGTGGCCACGGCGATCGGCGAGGGCAGTGCTCCATACATGCTGGCGCCAGCGTTGTTGCTGGTCTTGTATTCAAACTGGGTCACCGCAAACACCGTGTTGCCGGCAATTCCGGTCACGGTAGGGTTATCCAGCTTGAGCAAGGAATTGCCGTCTACGCAGTCGGAGTAGAACTGTTCGGCCGTGGCCGTGGATGTGTCATTGATGGGTGTGACACCATCGGGCAAAAAATAGCCGCCCACCAATGAGGAACTGCCATCCGGAGCGGTCAATGTCGTGCCCGTGGTGTAGAGGGTCATGTAAGTCAATGGCTGCGCCGCTTTGACCGATCCATCAACGTAGGTAATGTCAATCGTGGCATTGGTAAATACGGCAGCGCGGTTGGCGTCTGAGGCAGGATTGGCCATGCCATTGAATGTCACCTTGCTGACTTTGGGCGCGACCGTCTCCGTGGTAGCAGCACTGCTACCACCACAGGCTGTCAATCCAAGCAGGGAGGAACCGGAAAGCACAAACGGAGCGCTGCCCAGTAGGCCCATGAAGTTGCGGCGCGCCATGGTGCGCGAGGGGATGGTGTTGTCGTGTTGCATTGCTAAGCCTTTGAACAGGTGAAGGGTCAAGTACCCGCGCAAGCGTAGAACTGCGCTGTGACAGGGTTGTGACAGGCCTCAGCCCACGTCCGGCATGCCCCGGGATCTGGGGTTAAGCTATGCGCCTTCGCATGACCCTTGCAGCAAAGGAATCTCCCATGAGCGGCACCCCCATCCAGATCACCAGCCAGGACGGCAAACAGTTTGCCGGCTACCTCTCGTTGCCGCCAGCGGGGCGTGGCCCCGGCCTGGTCATCATTCAGGAGATATGGGGGGTCAATGCCCATATCCAGGCGGTCGCCGACCAGTACGCGTCAGACGGTTACGTCGTGATTGCGCCCGATGTCTTCTGGCGCCAGCAGGCCAACGTCAACCTGAAATACGACGAGGCCGATACGAAGCAGGCCTATCACTTCATGCAGAACCTGGATGGCCCGAATGCGGTGGCCGATCTTGTCTCTACTGCCAATGCCCTCAAGAACCTGCCGGAAGTCGTGGGCAAGGTGGGTTCTATCGGCTACTGCATGGGCGGGCGTCTTTCTTACCATCTGGCGGCCGCCGGCGCAGTCGATGCGGCCGTGTGCTACTACGGTGGTGGCATTCAAAACCACCTCGATATCGCTGCATCCATCACGGTCCCGATCCTGTTCCATTACGCCGAACGCGATGCCCACATCCCCGCCAGTGCAGTCGATGCGGTCAAAGCCGCTTTTGCAGGAAAACCCAACGCGCAATTTCACGTCTACGAAGGGGTTGACCACGGATTCAATTGCTGGGGTCGCCCCATGTACAACCAGCGCATGTCGGCGCTGGCGCGCGGGCGAACGCTGGAGTGGTTGTCAGCGCGGCTGTAATGGAACGCATCAATTTCAGCAAAGTGGCCCCTTGCCGGGCGACAGGCATCACTTAGACTTTCCTCCAAGGGTAGACGTTGCCGCAGTTGTGCAGCGTTTGCACACGCACAGGCCGGCTGAATCTTGGAAAAGGAAACCTCTCAATGAACGCACCCGCTGAAATGGCAGCAGTAGATACCCACGCGATCCAGGCCATGGACTCGGCCAACTATATGCATCCCTTTACCGACACCAAGGAGCTTGCGTCCAAAGGTGCTCGCGTGATCGTCAAGGGCGAGGGCATTTTTGTCTGGGACTCCGAGGGCAAGAAAATTCTGGACGGCATGTCCGGCCTGTGGTGCGTGAATGTGGGATATGGCCGCACTGAGCTGGCGGAGGCCGCCTACAAGCAAATGACGGTGCTGCCCTACTACAACAGCTTTTTCAACACCACCAATGTGCCCGCTGTCGAATTGGCCAAGGCGATTGTCAGTGTTGCGCCGGAAGGCTTTCACCATGTGTTCTTCACGGGATCGGGCTCGGAAGGCAACGACACCATCTTCCGGATGGTGCGCCGCTACTGGGACCTGAAGGGTCAGCCCCAGAAGAAAACGCTGATCGCCCGCAACAACGCCTACCACGGCTCCACCGTATGCGGCGCGTCGCTCGGCGGCATGACGTATATGCACGCCCAGGGGGATTTGCCTATTCCCGGCATTGCACACATTGAGCAACCCTACTACTTCGAACATGGTCAGGGCATGACAGAAGAAGCGTTCGGCATCAAGGCCGCCGGCTGGCTGGAGGAGAAGATTCTGGCCATTGGTGCCGACAAGGTGGCCGCCTTCATCGGTGAACCGGTGCAGGGCGCCGGGGGAGTCATCATTCCGCCCATGAGCTACTGGCCCGAAATCCAGCGCATCTGCAAGAAGTACGACGTGCTACTTGCGTCGGACGAGGTCATTTGCGGCTTTGGTCGCACCGGCCAGTGGTTTGGCTGCCAGACGTTTGGCTACCAGCCCGACCTGATCACCTTTGCCAAAGGTGTGTCCTCTGGCTACCTGCCCCTGGGCGGCGTGCTGGTAGGCGACCGCGTGGCACAGGTGCTGATTGAACAGGGTGGCGACTTCAACCACGGCTTCACCTACTCCGGCCACCCGGCGGCCTGTGCCGTCGCGCTGGAAAACATTGCCATCCTCAAGCGCGAGAACCTGGTGACCCGCATCCGCGACGACGTGGGACCCTACTTCAAGGAAAAATTTGAAGCATTGACCGACCATCCACTGGTAGGCATTGCAAACGCCAAGGGCTTGATGGGCGGTTTGCTGCTGGTAAGGAACAAGGCCACGCTGCAACGCTTCGGCTCGGACAAAGGCATCGGCATGGTGTGCCGCGGCCACATGTTCGGCAACGGCATGATCATGCGCCATGTGGGTGACCGGATGATCATTGCGCCCCCGTTCGTAATCACCCGCGCCCAGATTGACGACATGTTTGCCCTGATCCGCAAATGCCTGGATGCCACGCTGGAAGATGTAAAAGCCCGCGGCTGGCTGTAAACATGTCAGGGTAGCTACAGGATTTATGGTTTACAGTTGACGTTTACGTAAACGTCAACCATGCGGAAATAGCGTGGTGACCAAGGAAGACACCCATGACCGACCTCTCCGCAGAATTCAAGGCCCTCGCCAACTACCGCCCCACCCACAAGGTGCGTTTCGTGACTGCCGCCAGTCTGTTTGACGGCCACGACGCGGCTATCAATATCATGCGCCGCATCCTGCAGGGCATGGGCGCCGAGGTGATTCACCTGGGGCACAACCGCAGCGTCGAAGAAGTGGTAACCGCCGCGCTGCAGGAAGATGCACAGGGCATTGCCTTGAGTTCCTACCAGGGCGGCCATGTGGAGTACTTCAAGTACATGGTGGACTTGCTCAAGAGCCGCGGCGGCGCGCACATCCAGGTGTTTGGCGGCGGCGGCGGCGTCATCGTCCCCAGTGAGATTGCCGAACTGCAGGCCTATGGCGTCACCCGCATCTACTGCCCCGAAGACGGGCAGCGCATGGGACTGCAGGGCATGATTGGCGAAATGGTGATGCGCTGCGACAAGGACCTCAGCAGCTTCGCCCCGACCAGCGCCGGGGCCATTGGCGGCCACACGCCAGAAGCCTGGCGCGCTCTGGCCCAACTCATGACCGGGCTCGAATCTTTAGGGGAAAAACACCCGCTAAGCCCCGTGCTACGTGCGCAGGCTGCTACAAAAGAGATACCGGTGCTGGGCATTACCGGCACCGGCGGCGCAGGCAAGTCGTCGCTTACCGACGAACTCATTCGTCGTCTGCGGTTGGACCAGGGTGACAAGCTGCGCATTGCAGTCATCAGCATCGACCCGTCACGGCGCAAGAGCGGCGGAGCAC
>CAIPGC010000176.1 GCA_903864505.1 uncultured beta proteobacterium
GATACTGCATTTGCGAGCCGTGCTGTAGGTGAAGGTGTTGCCATTCGGCCAACCGGTAATGTGGTGGTAGCTCCGTGTGATGGAGAGTTGGCCAATATTTTCAAGACCAACCATGCGTTTGCCATGATTACGGACTCAGGCGCTGAGATTATTGTCCATGTTGGCGTTGAGACGGTAAAGCTGCGAGGACAAGGATTCAAGCGACTGGCCCAGTCAGGAACCCGGGTCAGGGCTGGCGAGCCGATACTGGAACTTGACCTAGCGTATTTGGATGCCAATGCTGTATCCATTCTCAGCCCGGTGGTTCTTTCAAACGCAGAACAATTTACGCAGATCACTGACGTTGCCAGTGGAACCGTGGTCGCTGGCAAATCGATCTTGTTTAAATTCAAAAAGCAGTAGTGGTTCGCAAGCCGTCTGAGAGTATTTGCATTGAAATGATAGGAAGCATCACATGCCGCTAAGAAGTTTGGCTCGACCACTACGCGCCCTGGGCGGAATATTTTTTTGGTTCCTGTGCTTGGCGACCAGTGCAGGTGCAGTCGATGCAGTGCCTCCACCACAGTTGCAACTGCGATGGGAAGTGCAACGCAACGTGTTTACCCCGGAATTTCCACGGGGACGATCCATCGCTGCCTTGACGCTGACCAACCAGGGAACCCAGTTGCTTCCCGCCCAAGGGTGGGCCATTTACTTTAATTGTGTTGCGGGCGTTGAACTTACACCCGTCAGTGGTCCGTTCACCATCGAACGCCTTAGCGGAACCTGGTACCGGTTCCGCCCTAACGCAGCATCCAATGCACTGGCCAGTAAACAGTCCGCTCAGCTCACGGTATACCACCCGGAGGTAATGGTGAAAACTGCCAAAGCACCGGTGGGGCCTTACATCGTGTTTGACGCACAGCCCAAAGCTGGCCACGCAATCAGGGATTACGCTGTCGTCCCGTTCACACGAGCGGAGCAATGGGACCATGGCCCCCGGGACCCCGAGCCCATCATCACACCACAGTTGAGCTATGAACGAAATGCGAAAACGTTGGAATTGTCCACCGACTCACTTCCACCGGTGTTCCCTACACCCATCAAATGGGAGCGACTCCGTGGGACCTTGGCCTGGAACACCATGCCTTCGGTTACCAGCCATCCGCGACTTCACCAGGAAACCGCAGTGGTCAAGAACTTGCTCAAACCCCACTTTCGCAGCCAAGCTAGCCGACAGGCAACACCGGGCATTGAACTTCGCGTCGCACCGATCAACGGCCAAGACTCGGCAGAAGCGTATGAACTCCGCGTGGACCCTCTCAAGGGAGTGACAATAACTGGCTCTTCACTTGCGGCCATTGCGCGAGGACTTCAGTCGCTTCGCGACCTTCTTCCATTACCAACAACAGCAAGTGAGGGGGTTGTGCTCCAGGCTATGCACATCATCGATGCACCCCGCTTTGAATACCGGGGTTTTCAACTCGATGTTGCGCGCAACTTCCAACCAAAAGAAGCCGTATTTCGCCTTCTGGACCTGATGGCGCGTTACAAACTCAACAAATTCCATTTTCACCTTACCGACGACGAAGGCTGGCGCCTGGAAATTCCTGGCTTGCCTGAGCTGACGAGAGTGGGAGCACGCCGTGGTCACACGCTGGACTCTTTGGACCACTTGCAACCCGCATATGGTTCTGGGCCGGATGTGAACGATGCATACGGCAGTGGCTTCTACACCCGTACCGATTACCTCGAGATTCTGAAATACGCGAAGGCGCGTCACATTGAGGTTATTCCAGAAATTGAAATGCCGGGACATGCCCGTGCCGCCGTCAAAGCCATGGAAAGCCGATTTCGCGCGCTCGAGAAATTACACCACCCCCAGTCGCGCCGTTTTCTACTCAGTGACCAAGAAGATGCTTCAGTGTACCGGTCAGCGCAACTGTATACCGACCATGTCATGAACCCCGGCCTGCCGTCAACGTATGCATTTATCGATAAGGTGGTGGCAGAGGTAGTGCATCTGCACCGGACCGCTGGAGCCCCCCTTCGCACCCTCCATGTAGGGGCCGATGAACTACCCAGTGGTGCCTGGGAAAAATCACCTGCAACACTGGCTTTGATGAAACGCGAGAAACTTGTCAGCACGACTGAAGCATGGGACATCTTCTACACCCGTGTGGATCAAATTCTTCGAAAGCGCGGGGTATTGGCATCAGGCTGGGAGGAGCTTGGCGCACGCAAGGTGAAACTCCGCGGGGCCGACAAGCTGATCCCGAATCCGATCTTCACACAGAAGGGTTTCACGCTCTATGTCTGGAACGATCTAGACGATGCCGAGGACTTGGCCTACCGAATGGCAAACGCAGGCTACCGCACGATTCTTGCCCCCGCAACCCATCTGTATTTCGACATGGCCTATAACAAGAACCCCGACGAGCCTGGTGTCAACTGGGCAGGATATACCGATCTGGAAAACGTGTTCGACTTTGTACCCTTTGATTTTGTGCACACACTCGGACGCGATGGATTGACTGATTATGGACAGAAGAATGTGATCGGACTGGAGGGGACCTTGTTTTCAGAGACAGTGCGTGATCCAGCGCTCATGGACTACCTGCTTATGCCCCGCTTGCTGGCGTTGGCAGAGCGTGCATGGGCCCAGAATCCTGCCTGGGCACAGGAACCCGACAAGAATAAGGCCGATAGCCTTCACACGCTGGCCTGGTCGGTATTTGCAAACCAACTTGGAAAGCAGGTGTTACCCCGATTGAATGCGGAAATCCCCGGTGTTCAGTACCGCATCGCTCCGCCAGGGCTGAAACTGGTCGATGGCAAAGTATGGGTGAATCATCAGACGCCTGGAGTCACCTTTCGTTACGCTACAGGTGGTGAAGAACCAGGGTTGCAGAGTCAAGTGGTGCGGGCACCTATCGCCGACAAGACGATCATTTCAGTAGCTGCATTCGACGGCGCAGGCCGCCAGAGCCGCGCTTCCCGCATTGACAACCGCTAGGTGTTCGCCTGCCCCTTTTGAGTATCCGCATATGCCTCCCAAACGCACCGATTACCGACAATGAGCCACAGCGAAATTTTCGATTTCAAGCTTGATCCGCAGGACAGTTCTCCAATGTACTTGCAACTCGCGCGCAAGCTGGGACAAAGCGTTCGAGAAGGTCGGTACATGCCCGATGAAGCGCTACCCTCCGAGAGATTACTTTCTGAAAGACTAGAAGTATCAAGAGCGACCGCACGATCTGCCATTGACCAACTGGTAGAGCAAGGGCTGATCATTCGAAAGCGTGGCTCTGGCAATTACATCGCACCTCGCCTGGAGCAGCCTTTGGCCCATCTCACGAGCTTTTCAGAGGAACTAACAAGACGGGGCTACAAGCCTTCCTCGCGCTGGCTTCAGCGCGAGATTGTGGTGGCAAAAACTGAGGAGCAGCTATCGCTTGGGCTTTCGACTGGCGCAAAGGTGGCACGACTAGAACGCCTGCGACTGGCCGACGATGTGGTCATGGCCTACGAGATCAGCGCGCTACCGCAAGCGGTCTTGCCAGAGCCTCGCCTTGTGGAGGGATCACTCTATGAATACCTGACGCGATCCAAGCAAAGTCCGGTTCGGGCCTTACAACACATACGAGCCATTAATGCCGAACCCCGGTTGGCTGAGCGCCTGTGTATACCCGACCACCAGGCAGTACTGTTTATTACGCGCATCGGTTACCAGGCATCGGGGCAGACTGTGGAGTTAACTCACTCGTATTGCCGCAGTGACTACTACGACTTTGTGGCTGAAATGAGGCGTGACGAATGACCGTACTCACCGGCAACGTTCTGACGCCCCAGGGCTTCGTCGATGGAGAAATCACGTTTGGAAGCGACGGTCGGATCAGCCAAATCTCCGGCAATCCCGTTGAAGAAGTCTCGGTACGGAACTCACACAAGCCTTGCATCATTCCAGGGTTTGTGGACCTGCACGTGCACGGCGGCGGCGGTCGGGACATCATGGAAGGCGGCGATGCACTGCGTCAAGTTACGCATGTTCACGCCCAACACGGTACTACCTCTCTACTGGCTACCACCATGACTGCGCCAGAGCAGGATTTGCAATTTGCGTTCGCCGCAATGAAAGCGACCCAGTTTGAGGCCGGTGCACCATGTGCGCGGGTTCTTGGGGTCCACCTGGAAGGCCCCTATATCAACCATGGGAAACTGGGTGCCCAACCCGATTTCGCGCGCACAGTCCGGGAAAAGGAGTTGCTGCAGCTACACGAAAGGTTTCCAATTCGCTTGATTACCCTGGCACCGGAAGTGCCGGGCAACATGGAGGCCATCGATGCGTTATGTCGAGCGGGCTTTCGAGTTCAGATTGGTCATACCCTGGGCACCTATGAACAGGGGGTACTCGCACTCGAACATGGTGCCAGTGGGTTCACCCATCTATTTAACGCAATGACCGGTTTGCATCACCGTGCTCCAGGCATGGTAGGCGTGGCACTGGCGCATGCGCAATACGCAGAGATCATTCCCGACCTAACCCACGTTCACCCTGGTGCGATTCGGGTTGCACTTCGTTCCATTCCTGGTTTGTTTTGCGTTACGGACTCCACTGCCGCCGCCGGAATGCCAGACGGCAGCTACCTATTGGGAAGGCACACCGTCACCAAATGCCTTGGCGGCGTGCGGCTGGCCGACGGAACGCTTGCAGGGTCGACCCTCACCATGGACCAGGCGTTTCGAAACCTCGTGCTGGAGATTGGGCTAACCATTGCAGAAGCTTCCCAGCGGGTCTCAACGCACGCTGCAGACTATCTGGGCGCGACAGACCGGGGTCGACTTGTCGTAGGTGCCTGGGGCGATGCCGTATTGATGGACCAGAAATTCAAACTAAAGAATGTCTATGTCGAGGGAAAATCAATTGACCACTAACATGCTATGCGAAGCTCTCGAAGCACCCGATGCGGTGGCGCGCCAGCTGTCCCACAACGCAAAGGAATACCGGGATTTTGGAAGCCTTCTGCGCGAGAAAGTTCGGCACTCCATCCTGACCATCGCAAGGGGCAGCTCGGACCATGCAGCGCACTTCATGGCATACCTCATCATGGCACGACTCGGCCACCTGGTCACATCGCTACCCATGTCTTTAGTGACACTGTACCAGTCCAAGATCGATTGCTCCGGTTTGGTTTCCCTTGCGTTCTCTCAATCCGGCCAAAGTCCTGACTTGGTGGCACCCACCCAGTTCTTTTCAAAAGGCGGCGCATGCACCGCAGCCTTCGTCAACCAGGCCAACTCACCCTTGGGTCTTGCGGCGAAATGGGTTTTCCCGCTGCATGCAGGGGACGAGAAAAGTGTTGCCGCCACCAAGAGCTTCATTGCGCAAATGGTCGCTGGTGCCCGTGTGGTTGCATCCTGGAAACAAGACCCTGTGTTCCTATCCGCCATTGCTGAGTTGCCAACTGCGTTGAGCCATGCCGCTGAGCAAGACTGGTCTGAAGCGCTTGAGGTACTTCGAGGAGTTGACCGCCTATTCGTCATCGGACGAGGCACCGGTATGCCGGTCGCCCTGGAGGCGGCTCTCAAGTTCAAAGAGACCTGCGGCATTCAAGCCGAAGCCTTTTCAGGTGCTGAAGTCAAGCACGGGCCTATGGCCATCATTAACGATAGGTATCCGCTGATGATATTTGCGCCCCGTGGACCGGCGCAAGCGGGCCTGCTTGCACTGGCGGATGAAATGCGCAATCGCGGTGCACGGGTTCTGCTCGCAGCCCCCAGGGGCACGCTAGGGGCCAATTTGTTCATCACGGAAACAGGGTCTGAAGACCTCGATCCGATTTCCACCATTCAGAGTTTCTATCCGATGGTGGAAGCTCTGGCGCGCGCACGGGGGATGGATCCAGATCACCCACCCTACCTAGCCAAAGTTACCCGAACCCACTAAGTTGTCTGTGCCGCCATGCTCCGAATTCTTGCGTATCCATCGAGCCCACCATGAAGTTTCCAAAAATATTTCTGACTGTTGCCCTCGTATTCACATCACTGCAGCCGTCGTTTGGCGCAGAGGCGGAGGCACCGAACCTGGACTGGCCCAACCTCAACGCATATCGTGCGGCCAATGGCCAGGTTCAGCCTCGCAAGAAGGGAGAGCAGCGTGTCGTGTTCATGGGTGACTCGATTACCGAGTTCTGGTCCAAGACCCAGTGGAACCCGACCCATATCAATCGCGGCATCAGCGGTCAAACGTCACCCCAAATGGTGCTGCGCTTTCGCCAGGATGTCATCGATCTTCGGCCACAGGTGGTGGTTATCCTGGCGGGCACCAACGATGTGGCGGGGAACACAGGACCGGCCACAATCGACATGATCGCTGGCAACATTGCCTCCATGGTCGAGCTTGCCAAAGCCAACCGCATTAAGGTCGTACTTGCCTCGGTACTGCCTGCATCCGCTTTTTACTGGAACCCCGAGGCGCGCCCAGCCAACAAAATCGTCGAACTGAACCGGAGGCTCAAGGCCATGGCAAAACACTATGGCGCAGTCTATCTGGACTATTTCACACCCATGGCTGATGAAAACTTGGGACTCAAAACGGAGTATTCCGAAGATGGGGTACATCCCAATGAAGCGGGATACATCGTCATGGCGAGCCTAGTGCAAAGGGCCATCGCTACAACCGTTCATCTCAAGTGAGTTTCCCGTGAGGCCCCCTACTTCACGCTCAAAATCGGTTGACACCATGCGTGGGATTACGCTGACGTTGATGATCATCGTCAACATGTCAATCAGCGAGGAGAAGTCATACGCTCCCCTTTTGCACGCGGTGTGGCATGGGTTGACGCTGACCGACCTGGTGTTCCCGACCTTTCTGTTTGTCGTTGGTACATCCCTAAGCTTTGCAATGGACAGGTACCAGTGCATGGGCCATGCTGCAGTACTGAAAAAAGTCTTCGTGCGTTCGGCGCTCATATTTTTGTGTGGCTACTTGCTCTACTGGTTCCCATTTTTTCAACCCGACAAGGCTGGCCATTGGGGACTGATCCCCCTAGAAAACACCCGCATACTGGGTGTGCTCCAACGCATCGCACTGAGCTACTGCATCGCGTCACTGGTCATTCATTTTGGCAAAGCTCGGGCTGCAGCGCTCTACAGTCTGTTCGCCCTGGTGGGATACTGGTGGATCATGGCAAGCTTTGGGGACTTCAGCCTTGAGGGCAATGCAGCCATAAAGCTCGACAAGGCCTTATTGGGAGCATCCCACATGTACAAGGGCGAAGGTGTTCCCTTCGATCCGGAAGGAATTCTTGGCACACTACCCTCAACGGTCAATGTCATGGCTGGATACTTCGCCGGTCGCTTTTTGCGCACCACGGGCCCCAGCTACGAGGTGGTCGCCAAGTTGCTGATGGCTGGCGCGGTAGCAGTCGTCATGGCGTTGGTTTGGAGTGCAATATTCCCATTCAACAAGAAGCTGTGGTCCAGTTCGTACGTAGTGTGCACCGTCGGCATCGACCTGTGCGTGCTGGCCACCCTCTGCTACGTGATCGACATCGCTTCGATACGCAAGTGGACCGGCTTTTTTGAGGTATTTGGCAAAAACACTCTGTTCATTTACCTGCTGAGCGAAGTCTTGTCGTCCATTTTTTGGATTGCCCAGGTGGGCGACAAAGCGCTCTTCGACTGGCTGTACGCGAACGGGTTCCAGTGGTGGGCCGGCGACAAGAACGGCTCGTTGATCTTCGCGTCGGTATTCATGCTCGTCTGCTGGTCGGTTGGCTACGTTATGGACAAGAAGCGTATCTACATCAAACTGTGACCCACGCTACGCCGATCCGCCGCGACACTTTCCCCAATGACTTTGTTTGGGGTGTCGCCACCAGCGCGTTTCAGATTGAGGGCGCATCCGAGGCAGACGGCAAAGGCACCTCCATTTGGGACGACTTTTGTCGCTTACCGAATGCGATAGCCGATTCAAGCAACGGCACCGTAGCCTGTGACCACTACTCTAAATGGGAGTCTGACCTCGATCTGGTGTCAAGCTTGGGGGTCGATGCCTACCGGTTCTCCATCTCCTGGCCTCGCGTGCAACCGAAGGGCTCTGGAAAATTCAACGAAACAGGCTTCGCGTTCTACGACCGCCTCATCGATGGCATGCTCGCCCGCGGGCTAAAACCGTATTGCACCTTGAACCATTGGGACCTACCCTCGGGATTACAGACAAGCGGTGGCTGGTCCAACCGCGACACGGTGCAACGGTTTGTCGACTATGCATGTGAAGTCAACAGCCGGTTTGGCAATCGGCTGGTTTCCATTTGTACCCATAACGAGCCTTGGGTCATAGCGGTATTGGGACACCAGACAGGGAGCTTCGCTCCAGGCGCCACGAGCCGCTTATTAGCGATGCAAGTTGCTCATAACCTGCTACTGAGCCACGGCCTCACTGTCACGGCGCTACGCCAACTAGGGTGCAAAGCCTCACTGGGCATTGTGCTCAACATGTCGCCTTCCGAAGGTGCACAACCTAACGCAGCCGATACTGCCATGGCAGAACTGGAGTTCGGAATCAATGTGCGCTGGTATTTGGAGCCCTTGCTGCTGGGCAACTACCCCTCCGATGTATGGAAGCACCTTAGTACAGACGTTCCAACGGTCGCCGCCGGTGACATGGATTGCATATGCGCCCCTCTGGACTTTCTTGGAATTAACTATTACATGCGAACTGTAGTAAGTGCCGACCCCACCTGGAAACAGCGCGTGCCTCCGGAAAATTGCACCGATATGGGGTGGGAGATTTACCCCCAAGGCCTCAGTCAATTGTTGCTGCGGCTCCATCATGACTATGATCTGCCGCCCATCGTCATTACAGAAAATGGCGCTGCCTTTCAGGACGAGGTGAATGAAGGAAGCGTGCACGACAGTCGCCGCCAAGAATATTTAGCATCCCACTTGATTGCCTTGAACAACGCTATGCATCAGGGCGTGCGGGTCGATGGTTACTTTATTTGGAGCCTACTCGACAACTTCGAGTGGTCCTCCGGTTACACCAAGCGTTTTGGGATTGTTCACGTTGACTATCCAAGCCAGCAGCGCATACTGAAGGACAGCGCTTATTGGTACCGAGATTTTTGCAACAAGAAAAACTCGAGGAAATGAAAGCACTAAAGCAGGCAGCTACAGATCAAACGTTTGTCTTCAATTGCTTCCATTTCTATGTCGATTCGATCCACTCCGGATCTACTAATGTTTGGGTCACAGCGTAGCATTCAGGGAGCCACGCACCACGGCGCGGCATTGTGCATCAAGCCCATCCAGAGCGCCCAGCCCGAACTTGCAGCTAACGCTGCACCTGCCAGGCGCACACCCCAATCACCGCGACTGGCGTCCGCTGGAGATTGATTCTGACTTCGCAGCCGCAGCCACAACCATGGGCCAAGAGTCATGGTGACGCTGGTTCCCAACGCGAACGAACCCATCACCATTGCTCCGCGAGCCACGTTCCCTCCCAGCGCGGCCAACAGTAGCGCGGAATACAGGAGACCGCATGGCAACAGGGACCAGATCATTCCTAGCGCTAAGGGGGCACTGGTTCCCTTGCCAGGGATTACCGTGCGTGCAAAGGTCCAGACCATTCTGCCAGCGCCTTCAAGCCATACAGGTTGGCGTGCTTGCACCAGCAAAACCAGTCCCAGCAACGTCACAGCCACATGAAACAAGGACCACACTGGACGCAAGGCTGCACTCTGGACGGTAAGCCATCCCAATCCTTCAATCGACGCTGCAGCCAGACCACCCAACATGGAATACCCCAAAATACGGCCAAATTGAAAGGTTAGCAGTGCAGCAATCTTGTGGGGGCCTGCCGCCTGCCCAATTCCGGCGCATGCAGCGCCGCACATTGCGATGCAATGTGGGCCACCAACCAACCCCATCAGCAGCGCCGTAACAAGCAGCGGAAATTGCATCAGACCATGCTAAAGGATCTTGGAAAAGCGCGCTCGCGTTCGGTCCGTTTGCAGGTGTCGGTCAAAAACCATGGCCACAGCACGCACAAAAAACCAACCCTGCGCGGTCACCTGAATGCCGGCTCCATCCAAGGTGACCAGTCCCTGGTCCGCCAATGACTGCAAGGATTCCAATTCCTTCGCGAAATAGGACTTGAAATCAACGAGAAACGCCAAGTCAATTGACTCAAACTGGAGGCGCCCCTGGCACATCAACGCCATGATCACGGCGCGTCGAACCAGATCATCGTGTGTCAATGCCAGCCCCTTAACCACAGGAAATCGCCCTTGGTCCAGATAGTCGTAGTATTCTTCCAGCGTCTTGGCGTTCTGGCTGTACGTTGCACCGATGCGACCAATGGATGACACTCCAAGTGCAATCAAATCGCAGTCCGGTTGGGTGCTATAGCCCTGAAAGTTGCGGTGCAGGCGACCTTGTCGCTTGGCCACGGCCAGCGCGTCATCCGGTAGTGCGAAGTGGTCCATGCCAACATACACATAACCTGCGCCCATGAAGGCACTGAGAGACCTTGAAAGCATGGACACCTTGGACGCGCCACTGGGCAATTCCACTGTATTGATACGCCGCTGCGGCTTGAACCGCTCCGGCAAGTGGGCATAGGCATACAGCGCGATCCGGTCTGGCCGCAACTCGCAGACCTGAACCAAAGTGCGATCAAAGGACTCGGGGCTCTGCTGGGGCAGCCCGTAAATGAGGTCCACATTGACCGATTCAAAGCCCCGTGCTCGGGCGGCAGCCACCAGCGCAAACACCTGCTCAGCCGGTTGAATGCGATGCACAGCCTTCTGAACCGCAGGATCAAAGTCCTGCACCCCGAAACTCAAGCGGTTAAAACCCAACTTGGCGATAGCATCCAACCGTGACGCATCCACCGTACGTGGATCAATTTCGATGGAGTATTCGCCGCCAGGAGCAAACACAAAACTGCGTCGCAGCATGCCCATCAATTCGGAAAGTTCATCGTCATTCAGAAAGGTCGGACTACCTCCTCCTAAATGCAACTGACTTACCGTCTGACCCATCCCGATCCTCTGCGTATGCAGGTCCACCTCGCGGGCGAGGTAACGCAGATAGGAGGTTGCGCGGTCGTGGTGCTTGGTAATGATCTTGTTACACGCGCAGTAGTAACACAAAGACTCGCAAAACGGGATATGTATATAGAGGGACAACGGCAAAGCCATTGCAGCCGCACCACTGCGTCTCTGGGTCAATGCCTGGGCGTAGTCGTCCGCGGTAAACGCCTCAACAAAGCGGTCTGCGGTGGGGTAGGAAGTGTAACGAGGACCCGAAACATCAAAACGACGCAACAACTCGTCGGATACGGGCTCGACAACTGCATTCATGAGAACTCCAAATTAAGCGGCCCAACTGTGCCGCATTCCAAGGAAATTTCACTTGATTTGCATCAAGTGTTGCGAAGGTGGGTAAACTCTCGGTTGACCTGAATCAGAGGACTACATGTTTCAACCCGACGAAAAACCTTCTGTCAACCCGGACCCGCATGCCATTGCTCCGGGAAGAGGTGCTTCCAAGGTTGTCAGTATCAATGCACAAACCATAAAGGTTGCATGCTCCAATTGCAATCTACGGGAACTTTGTATGCCTTTGGGGCTAAGCGCCTCGGAACTGGATCGCATCGATGACGTGGTCGCCAGCCGCCGCAAGATCAAACGCGGCAGCACCTTGTTTCGAAACGGGGAGAAGTTCACCAACCTGTATGCGATTCGAACAGGATTCTTCAAAACCTGCGTTGCTTCTGAAGATGGCCGTGATCAAGTTACGGGCTTTCAGATGGCCGGTGAAGTGATTGGACTGGATGGCATCGTCAACGACAGCCATACCTGTGATGCGGTGGCACTCGAAGATGCGGAAGTGTGTGTCATGCCTTTTGACCGCATCGAGGAGCTATCGCGAGAAATCATTTCGCTGCAGCGCCACGTCCACAAGATAATGAGCCGCGAGATTGTCCGCGAAAACGGTGTGATGCTGCTGCTTGGGAGCATGCGCGCAGAAGAGCGACTGGCGGCTTTTCTGCTGAATTTGGTGCAACGTCTCCATGCGCGGGGATTCTCACAGTCCGAACTGGTACTGCGAATGACGCGCGAAGAAATTGGCAGCTATTTGGGTCTCAAACTGGAGACGGTCAGCAGAACTTTTTCCAGGTTTGTGGAGGATGGCATCGTGGAAGTCAAACAGCGCCACGTTAGGATTCTCAATACCGAAGCACTCAGAGATATCGTCAATCCAAGAATTGGCAGTTAACGTTCGAACTTGATGGTGGCCACGAGGTAGTGGGTACCTACCTCGGCCAAGCAAAACGGGCTACGGAGACTTTTTTCCCGACGGAACACCGGTCGCGGCATGGTTACGCGCCTGCGTTGCTGGTGCGATGCTGCTCGGATTGTCCGACAGCGTCTTGTTGACTTCTGCTGCCTTGCGGTAGTAGTCCTCGTCCAGCACCGGATCCATCCCCGACACCGCCAGGTACAGCGTAATAAAGCTCGCTACAACCACTATTGCAGGGCCAGACACAACCAGCCAAACATGCCCGAATTTCCACCAAGGGAGGGCTGCTGAATTCTCTACTTCATTCACAGATGATCCTAGTCATGAAACAAAAACGCCCCTTCTTCGGTTGAAGAAGAGGCGCGGCGCGCTCACTGTACACCTAAGCCAAGCCAGTTACTGACCATGACGGCCATTTACTTGGTATTTGACAGTCCCCAGACGTAAGAAGCCAGCACGTGAATCTGACCTTCTGTCAGTTTTTCGCCCTGGGCCGGCATCTGGTTCACTTTACCGTTGTTAATCATGGCCGTAATCGCTGCCTCACCGAACCCATGCAACCAGATATTGTCGGTCAGGTTGGCCGAACCCACTGCCGCCATGCCTTTGGCATCCGGACCATGGCACGCCGCGCAGACGGCAAACTTTTCTTTACCCAACTGAGCACGTACAGAGTCGTGTGGGCTGTTGGACAAACTAAGCACATAGTTGGCCACATTTTTCACGTCGTCAGCCGTACCCACTGCCGCTGCCATGGGAGGCATGTTGCCAATACGCCCTTTGGTGATAGTCTCCTTGATTTTGTCTGGCGTACCACCGTGCAGCCAGTCGTTGTCCGTAAGGTTCGGGAAACCTTTTGAACCGCGTGCATCTGACCCGTGACACTGCGAGCAATTGTTCATGAACAGACGCTCACCGATAGCACGAGCTTGCGGGTCACGCGAAACATCTTCGACTGGCATCGCTGCAAACTTGGCATACAGCGGCGCCACTTCGGCGTTGCCCTTGTCGACTTCTGCCTGATACTGTCCCACCTCGGTCCAGCCCAACTTGCCGCCGAAGTTGCCCAACCCAGGGTACATGACCAAATAGACAAGGCCAAATAGGATAGTAATAATGAACAACCACACCCACCAGCGTGGCAATGGATTGTTCATCTCACGCAAATCACCATCCCAAATGTGCCCGGTAGTGTTGTCGCTCGCGGTCATGGCTTTGGCTTTACCACTGAACCACAGCAGAATCGCACAGGCAAGAATACTCACCAAGGTGATGCCGCCGACATAAATCGACCAGAAGTTGCTTGTAAAGTCACTCATTTCAGTTCCTTATTCGGAGGTTCAGTCCTGCTCAAATGGCAGGTTGGCGGCTTCCGCAAAGTCGGAGGAACGCCGCTTGGACCAAGCCCACCACACGATGCCAATGAAGGTCACAAAACTGGCCACTGTGGCCACGGACCGAAGCGTATTGATATCCATGGTGTACTCGACTCTTACTTCAATGCCAGGCCTAATGCCTGCAGGTACGCAATTACCGCATCAAGTTCGGTCTTTCCCTTGACATCCTCGGGCGACTTAGCAATCTGCTCATCGGTATACGGTACGCCCACCTTGCGCAATGCACTCATGTGTGCAGGCATCACCGAAGCATCAACCATCGTCTTAGCCAGCCACGGATAGGCCGGCATGTTGGACTCGGGCACAACATCCCGCGGGTTGGTTAAGTGAATGACATGCCAGTTGTCGCTGTACTTGCCACCAACCCGCGCCAGATCAGGACCGGTGCGTTTGCTACCCCACTGAAATGGGTGGTCATATACCGACTCGCCTGCAACCGAGTAGTGGCCATAGCGCAGGGTCTCGGCACGGAACGGGCGAATCATCTGGGAGTGGCAGTTATAGCAGCCTTCCCGGGTATAGATGTCTCGCCCAGCTAGTTGCAGCGCTGTGTAGGGCTGAACACCCTTAATCGGCTCAGTAGTGGACTTCTGGAAGAACAGCGGAACAATTTCCACCAATCCGCCCACCAGCAAGACCAGCAAAATAAGAACAATCATTAGAAAGTTATTGGTCTCGATACTTTCGTGAGACAGACCGGTAGATGCGTTGTTATTTGACATGGTTAGGTCCTTCTCAAGCGTGCGCTGCAACGGGTGGAACGTTCACACTGACTGCGCGACCTGCGGTCACGGTCTTCAGCGTATTCCACAGCATGATCACCATGCCCGAGAGATACAAAAGTCCACCGAGCAGACGCAATACGTAGAACGGGTAGGTCGCCTTGACGGACTCGACAAACGTGTAGGTCAGGGTTCCATCGGCATTGATGGCGCGCCACATCAGGCCTTGCATCACACCGGCAATCCACATTGCGGCGATATAGATCACGATGCCAATCGTTGCGGTCCAGAAGTGCACTTCGATGGCCTTCACGCTGTACATCTGCTTCTGACCAAACAAGCGCGGGATCAGATAGTACATGGAGCCCATCGACACCAGACCAACCCAACCCAAGGCTCCGGAGTGCACGTGGCCCACTGTCCAGTCGGTGTAGTGGCTCAGCGCGTTTACAGTCTTGATGGACATCATCGGACCTTCAAACGTGCTCATGCCGTAGAAGGACAGTGACACGATAAGGAAGCGCAGGATGGGATCGTCCCGCAGTTTGTGCCATGCACCCGAAAGCGTCATTACCCCATTTATCATGCCACCCCAACTTGGGGCCAGCAGAATGAGCGAGAACACCATACCCACGGACTGTGTCCAGTCAGGCAGCGCGGTGTAGTGCAGGTGGTGGGGACCCGCCCACATGTAAGTAAAAATCAGGGCCCAGAAGTGCACAATTGAGAGTCGGTAGCTGTAGACAGGGCGACCTGCTTGCTTGGGAATGAAGTAGTACATCATGCCCAGGAACGCTGCAGTAAGGAAAAACCCCACCGCATTGTGGCCGTACCACCATTGCACCATCGCATCCTGCACACCAGCGTAAGCCGAATAGGACTTCATCGGTCCAGCGGGCATCTCCGCGCTATTTACCAGATGCAAAATCGCCACAGCGAGAATGAACGCTCCGAAGAACCAGTTGGCGACGTAGATGTGTTTGACTTTCCGCGTACCCACGGTACCGAAGAACACCACTGCGTACGCCACCCATATCAGGGTGATCAAGATGTCAATGGGCCACTCCAACTCGGCGTATTCCTTGCCTGTGGTGTATCCCAGCGGCAAAGTAATGGCCGCCGACAAAATCACCAGTTGCCAGCCCCAGAATGTGAACGCAGCCAGTTTGTCGCTGAACAGCCGGACATGGCAGGTACGCTGTACCACGTAGTAAACCGTTGCAAACAGCGCACAACCGCCGAACGCAAAAATCACCGCGTTGGTGTGCAATGGCCGCAACCGACCGTAGGTCAGCCAAGGGATACCCAGATTGAGCTCTGGCCAGGCGAGCTGGGCGGCGATGATTACGCCCACCAGCATACCCACCACGCCCCATACGACGGTCATGATGGCGAACTGTCTAACAACGGTGTCGTTGTATACAGTCGCGCTTTGGTTTGGAAATGCCATTTTTACCTCTTCTAAATTTGCCCAGCTTCAAGTCTCTATTGCTGAAGCCGGTGCGCGTTTGATCAAAATCAAACGCCAACCAAAAGACCCATAATTTTTTAGGAATCTTTCAGAATCCTTTCACCCTCGGCCTCGATATCCTCGAATTGCCCCCGATCTATGGCCCACCACAAACCGCCCAAGATAAAAAAAACCAATACCACTGAGAGCGGGATCAGTAAATACAGGATGTCCATCTGGCACTATTCCTTTGAAAAACCGCGCGCCAGGCGCAGGGCATTGACCACCACCAGAAGGGAACTCGTCGCCATGCCAAGCCCCGCCGCCCATGCAGGCAGCCACCCCACCACCGCGAGTGGCACACAAGCGGCGTTGTAGCCCAGGGCCCACCACAGGTTTTGTCGCACCACCGACATGGTTTGCCGCGAAAGACGCAAGGCCTGCACCACTGCCGTCAATTGACCACCCAACACCACGAAATCCGCCTGGGCCTGGGCCAGCGGCACCGCCTGTCCAAAAGCAAACGATACGTTTGCTCCCGCCAACACCGGGCCATCGTTGAGCCCGTCTCCCACCATGGCAACCGTGCGGCCCTTCGCTTGCAGGTTCCGCAGGCGACTGAGTTTATCCTGTGGCGTGCAGCCTCCCGTTGCCAGCACGATTCCGGCTTGCTGGGCAACCCGCGCAACCGCTTGCGGACTGTCTCCGGACAACATCTGAACTTCTACGCCGTCGCTACGCAAAGCCGCAACCACTGCTACTACTTCCGTGCGCAGGTCTTCGCTGAGTTCGAAAGTCGCAACCCAACCTGAAGAATCGCTCAAGAACGAACGCAAGCCTTGTGTTGTCGTTGAAATCTGGATGTCACAGAACGCGGCGGATCCTAAGCGCATCTCCTGCACTGCCGAGTCTGGACCCCTCCCGGTGCCAACTTGCCCGGCCAGCCCCTGCCCGGAAAACTCCGTCACCCCATCACACACCCAGTGCTGGTTCGGTGCCGTAGTGTTGTGAGTCTGTGCTGCGGTCCACACTGCCCGCGACACTGGGTGCAGTGAATGCTGCGCCATCGCTGCGGCCTGCGCCAACGCCTGCGCTGGGGTCACGTCCGATCGCGTCTGGACAGTAGCCAAGGCCATGGAATCGTGCGTCAAGGTACCGGTCTTGTCAAACACCAGCGTATCGACTGCAGCCAGCGCCTCAAGTGCCTGGAGCCTGCGCACCAGCACCCCACCGCGCGCGAGACTGCCCGCGCTTGCCAGCATGGCTGCAGGTGTAGCAAGCGACAGCGCGCACGGACACGTCACCACCAGCACCGCAACAGCCACCATGAGCGCATGCCCGGGATCCGTGCTCCACCACCAGGCGCATGCGCCCAAGGCTGACAGCAGCACCGCCAATAAGAAAGGTTTGGCCAATTTGTCCGCCAACAAAGCTCCGTGCGGCTTGGTTGCTGAAGCACTCTCCATCAGCGCCACTATCTGCGAAAAACGGGTGTCTCCTCCCCAGCGCTGGACCCGCATCTGCACCGTGCCACTGAGGTTGTGGCTACCAGACAAGACCTGGGAGCCCGGACCCCTTGACAGAGGACGTGATTCCCCCGTGAGCAACGCTTCATCGACCCGAGTCTCTCCGGCTTCGACCACGCCATCGGCGACAAACGTTTCGCCCGGATGAACCCGCAGAACGTCGCCAACTTCCAAACGTCGCACTGCGACGCGCTCGAACGTGCCATCACCACGCAAACGCTCCACGCTGTCGGGCAGCCGGTTCATCAAGGCTTCCAGCGCACCCGCCGTACGGTCCCGCAGTCGCAGTTCCAGCCAGCGACCCGTGAGCAGAAAGAACACGAACATGGTCAGTGAATCAAAAAAAACCTCGCGGCCGAATATTCCCTGGGGGTCAAAAGTCCCTGCGGTGCTTACACAAAATGTGATGAGCATGCCCAATGCGACCGGCAGGTCCATGCTGATTCGCATCTGAACCACGTCGCGCAGGGCGTTCTTGAAGAACGGCCCGCATGAGAACAACATTACAGGCAGCGTCAGAACCCACGAGGCCCAGCGGAGCAGCTGTTCCATCTCCCCGGTCAGGTCACCGGGGTGTGCCACGTACGCCGGGTAAGCGTACATCATGACCTGCATCATGCAAAGTCCTGCCACCAGCCATTGCCACAGCGCCTTGCGCGTCTCGCGCTTGCGGCGCTCGTTGGCGAACATATCGTTGGCTGGAACGACCTGGTATCCGCTGTCCTGCACCGCCTTCATCCACACCGATGGAAGCACCTGCGCAGACGACCACACCACCTTCGCGCGACGACTGGCGGCCCCGACCTGGGCGCTGACCACTCCCGGAACTTGCAACAATGCTGCCTCCACAGTCAAAGAGCAGGCAGCGCAGTGCATCCCCTCAATCACTACGTTGGATTCCCAACGATCCGCAACGGAGGTCTGTGCACGACTGAAGGCACTCCACTCATGCGGGTCGTCCAGCAGGCGCAGCACTGCACTGTCGCGCTGAAAGTCCACCGGAACTGGCTTATCGGGGACAGGTGGCAAGGGCTGTGTCACGGGCTTGGGAATAGTGGTGGGTGGCAAGTGTGCCGGGGCGGGACCATCAACTGCTTGATGCAGATCAAGGGCTCACCATGCACCTACGGTAACCTGAACACCATAACCCTTGCAAGGAGAAAGTATATGTACATGCGCATTCTCGTCGCGACCGACGGCTCAGCACTATCCAAGAAGGCGGTCAAATCCGCCATCACGCTTGCAGCCCTGTGCCAAGCTGAATTGGTGGCATTGAAGGTGGTGCCACGTTACCCGCAAAGTTATTTTGAAGGTGGAATCGCGCTTCAGGCCGATGAGGTCGGACGGGTCGAGAAGCGGTGGTCTGATGAAGGCCAGGCGGTCGTTGATGCGGTCAAAAAGACGGCCTCAGGCAAAGGCGTCACCACCCACGCACTGACGGTCAAGTCGGATGTCGTCTCTGATGCAGTGCTGGC
>CAIPGC010000177.1 GCA_903864505.1 uncultured beta proteobacterium
CCGATCAAAACCAAGCTCTCCATGCTCGACCTGGTGTCCGTGCGTGAGGGCGGCACCGTGGCCCAAGCGCTTGCTCTGGCACTGCGTACCGCACAACATGCAGAAATGCTGGGGTTCTCCCGCTACTGGCTTGCGGAACACCACAACATGCTCAGCATCGCCAGTTCCGCAACGGCGGTGCTGGTTGGCTATATTGCTGCCGGAACCACGACCATTCGCGTGGGCTCGGGTGGTGTAATGCTGCCCAACCATGCCCCATTGGTAGTTGCTGAAGCGTTTGGCACGCTGACAGAGTTGTATCCGAACCGAATCGACCTCGGACTGGGACGTGCACCAGGAACTGACGCGCTCACGATGCGTGCACTGCGACGCAATAGGGTGGAGACGGAGCAGGATTTCCCGCGCGAGGTCTCTGAACTTCAGGAGTTGCTCGGTGAGGTGCGTCCGGGCCAGCGATTGGTGGCGAATCCGGGAGCGGGAACCCATGTGCCCATCTGGCTACTGGGCTCGAGCCTGTTTTCTGCGCAATTGGCCGCCGAGCGCGGATTGCCCTACGCCTTTGCATCCCACTTTGCCCCCAAACTCATGCTGCAAGCCATTGGGCTTTACAGGAACAATTTCCGGCCATCAAAAGAACTGGCAAAACCCTACGTCGCCATTGGTGTTCCTTTGGTTGCGGCGCCCACGGATGAAGAAGCCCAGTTCCTGGCCAGCAGCATTTACCAGCGTGTGCTCGGCATTCTGACGGGAGACCGAAAGAAGTTGCAGGCTCCCATCCGGGATTTCGCGCACTCACTTGGCAACGCAGAGCGTAGCGCGATCGCTGACTTCCTCGGAATGGCGGTGATCGGCGGACCCCAGACGGTTGCTCAATCGTTTGCCAAATTGCAGGAAATGACAGAAGCCGACGAGTTCATCCTGGTCTGCGACGTATTTGATCCGGATTACCGACTCCGAGCGCTCGATATTGCGCAACAGTCATGGAGTTGAATTTCAGCCACGCTCGGTCGCACCGTCGGTCTTTCAAGGAATTTGGGCGGTAACATTGCCGGCATTGACTGGTCTTGCGGTTCCCGCTTGGCAATTCGATCCAGGTGCCGGTGCCCGCCGGCACGGTCAAATCGCCCGCTATAGCATCTTGTCTTTCAACAGAAAGTACCTTCGCGCATAGGCCACCAGCTGAGCGTCCGTCGGATGATCCACCGTTTCCACGCCCACCACCTTGCTCACGAGATCGGGAGCATGTGAATGAATGTGTTTGATCAGTTGAAGCTTGGCCTGTGCTGGGCCAACGATTACGATTTCAGACGCGCCTTTCAGTGCATCTGCGACCCGCTGGTAGTAGTCCTGATCTTCAGGGGCACGGCCATCTCCTAACGTTCCAACGCGCGAGTGAAGTTTGTGGTGCTGCCGGTTGGGCTGGACCAGAGACTTTTCAACGTCATCAGGGCTGATGTGCATCACATGAGCCTCAGCGTGATCGAGCCAGACGAGTGCATGGTAGTGTGACATATGGAGCTCCTTGCTTCCGGCAAGTCATGCGACACAGCCCGTAGAAACGCACCTCGTTTCATTTAAACCATCGATGGCTTGATGAACCATCATGCGCTTTTCAAGGTGTGTTGAGTTCGACGCAAAGTTGCAAGTCCGCATTTGAGTCGTATTCAACTGATACAGGTCAATGAATGTGCCCATACGCTGATGCGCTGCCGATTAGCGGGTTGCCAGTCCTTCGAAGCAGGTGCTGAGCACCAGCGCAATGATCTCATCGTCGCTGTAGAGATCGCCCATTTTCAGGAATTCCAGCACAGGGTCACAAGCGCGGGCGTACAAGGTGTACAGCACCGCGATGGGCGGAAGCTTGGGATTGAGCGCGCCTTGCTCCTGCGCCGCTTCAATCCAGGCCCCCAGGCGGTCGCTGACTTCCATCAGACCGTCCATATAGTCCTTGTTCCCGATCAGCGTGGTGCGCAGACTGGAGTTCTGGCTGGGCAGTGATGGCATTTCCCCGGCAAGCTTCAACCCCATGGTCCATTGCACGACTTGGCGCAACTTGTCCATCGAAGTTGCGGCTGCAGGTAATGCCTCCAGAAAGGCTTGGGCCCGGCGCATCACCGACACCATGGCAGCAGCAGCCAGGTCTTCTTTGCTGGGGAAGTGCTTGTACAGACTGGCTTTGGCAATGCCCACATCGGCAGCCACTTCGTCCACCGTCATGGCTTCAAAGCCTTTCTCAGCCAGCAAGCGATTCACGGACTGGATGATCGCGTCTTCCCGCGCCAATAGCATTTGCGCTTTGAAAGAAACCTTGATGGGAGTAGTGCTTGTCATTCCCAAATTGTATCCGTTTGGGTTCGGAAATAGAATGAGTAGGAAATTTAAATACCAAACAGTATTAAATAATACTAATTGGTATAGAATTGGCCCGATCAATTCAAAGGAGTGCGTGTGTCGATCAAAGTTGCCATCGTGGGTTCGGGCATTTCAGGCCTTGCAGCGGCCCATGCGTTGCGGGGCGCGGCAGACATCACGTTGATGGAGGCCGGTGACTACTTTGGCGGTCACACCCACACCGTCGACGTGACGCTTCCCACACCCCAAGGCGAAGCTACCCACGGGGTAGACACCGGTTTTCTGGTGCTCAACGAGCGCACTTACCCCCAACTCATTGCACTTCTGGCTGATCTGGATGTTGCCACCGCCAAGTCCGACATGTCGTTTTCGGTGCAGGCGCAGGACTACGCGAATGGCCGCGCCATGGAGTGGAGCGGCTCCAGCCTGAACACTGTCTTTGCGCAGCGGGAAAATCTTGGCAATCGGCGTTTTTGGGGCATGTTGCGTGACCTGCTTCGCTTTAACTCCCTGACCACCCGCATGGCCCAAAGTGGAAACGACGCGCAACTGCGCCAGCCGCTGGGGGAGTTTTTGCGTGAGCAGGGTTTTGGCGATGCGTTTTGCGACTGGTATTTCCTGCCCATGATGGCGTGCATCTGGAGCTGCCCCACCGCGCAGATGCTGCAGTTCCCGCTCTCCACCATGGTGCGGTTTTGTCACAACCACGGCCTGCTCCAAATCACCAACCGCCCCCAGTGGTGGACCGTGCAGGGCGGCGCGAGACACTATGTGGAAAAAATAACCTCAGGCATTGCGGACAAACGCCTCAACACACCGGTGCATCGCATTGAGCATTTGCAAGAAGCGTCCAACGGAAAGGGCAGTGTGCGCATACACACCAACGCCGGCATGGAGCTATTCGACAAGGTCATCATTGCTACCCATTCAGACCAGGCCTTGCAGATGCTGGCCGAACCCACTACACAAGAGCGTGAAACCTTGGGCGCCATCCAATACCAGTCCAACACGGCCGTGCTGCACACCGATGCCTCAGTGTTACCGACCCGACCGGCGGCGTGGGCAGCGTGGAACTATGAGCGCGCCGCCGCACCCGGCCGCGAGGGTGCGCGGGTGTGCCTGCACTACTTGCTCAACCGCTTGCAGCCCCTGCCATGGGAGCAGCCCGTGTTGGTGTCGTTGAACCCAATGCGCCCCATCGCCCAGGAGCAGATCATTGGAGCATACGACTACGCCCACCCGGTGCTTGATCTGAACGCGGTGGCAGCGCAATTGCGCATGCCTGCCCTGCAAGGCAAGAACAGCCGCTACTTTGCTGGCGCGTGGATGGGCTACGGCTTTCATGAAGACGGCCTTAAAGCCGGACTGGCTGCTGCGGCAAAGTTGTTGGCAGACGCATGAGCCCCCCAGTACCACTGATCGGTTTCGGCCAGGTGCGCCACACCCGGCTGCGTCCGCAGCGCCACGCGTTTGCCTACCCCACCTACTTTCTGATGCTGCCGATGCGCAGCCTGCAAAAACAAAAACCGCAGGCAGGCCAGTGGCACATCAACCGCCCAGGAGCTTTAAGCTTCTTTGACATCGACCATGGCGATGGCCGCACGCCGGCACAAGGCGGCTGCATCGCCTGGCTGGACGAAGTGCTGCAGCGCGAAGGTATCCATGATGCCACCGGTGAGGCCTGGCTGCACAATTACCCGCGCGTGCTGGGCTACACCTTCAAACCGGTGAGCTTTTGGTACTGCCATCGCGCTGCGAATGACCAGGGTGGAGCCCTGCGCGCGATTGTGGTGGAAGTGAACAACACCTTCGGCGAGCGGCACTGCTATGTGCTGGAGAACCCTCGCTATGGTGTGGAGCAGCGCGCAGACAAGGTGTTTCATGTATCCCCCTTCAACCCGGTGCAAGGCCACTACCGCTTTCGCTTTATGGGAAGCCCGGGCAAAGCGACGCGCACTGTGGCACGCGTTGATTTTTACGACACTGCCCAAAACAACGCCACTGCCGATATCGCCGTGCTGCAAACAAGTGTCAGCGGCACGCTGAACACCCTCACTCCCGCACTGCTGCGCCAGGCGCTGTGGCGTTACCCGGCCATGACGCTGGGCGTAGTGCTGCACATCCACGCGCAGGCCTTGCGCCTGTGGCTAAAAAGAGTGCCCTTCTTTCGCAAGCCGGCCCCACCGCACACCTTCGTTTCACGCTAGTTCCCTATCAGCCCCGCATTTCAACGCCAAATTTCTGGAGCCACCATGAACACCGCAACCCGAACCGTACCCGGCATCACCTTCCCGAAAGACGCGCCGGCGGCAGCCCGCAGCGCCTTGCGCCTGCTGCAAAACCTGCGCCACGGCGCGCTCACACTGCACCTGCCCGATGGCTCACAACGCCGCTTTGGCGAGCACCCGCAGCAGCACGCCATGCACACGCCAAACCACCCCTGTGCCAGCATCACACTGCACAACTGGAATGTGTTTGGCGCGGCACTCAAGTCCGGCGACATTGGCTTTGCCGAGAGCTTTATTGCCGGGGACTGGAGCACGCCCGATCTGACCGAGTTGCTCAAGGTCTTCTCTGCCAACCGCAAGCAGGTCGACGCCATGATCTTCGGCACCTGGTCCGGACGACTGCTGTACCGCGTCAAGCACCTGCTGCATCACAACAGCCGTGCCAACAGCCGCAAAAACATACACGCCCACTACGACTTGGGCAACGCGTTTTATCGACTGTGGCTGGATGACACCATGAACTACTCCAGCGCCTGGTTCGAGGGCGACTTGTCCCGCCCCCTGCCAGACGCGCAAAACGCCAAAGTACGCCGTGCCTTGGAAATGGCGGACGTAAAGCGTGGCGACCGTGTGCTGGAAATCGGCTGCGGCTGGGGTGCACTGACCGAACAGGCCACGGTCAGTCGGGGCGCTTCGGTCGTGGGCGTGACGCTTAGCACCGAGCAACTGGCTTATGCCAACGCCCGCATGCAGCGTCTGGGCGTGAGCTACGGTGCAGGCCGCCAGGCTGACTTGCGCTTGCAAGATTACCGCGACATCAAAGATGCACCGTTTGACGCAATTTGTTCGATTGAGATGGTGGAAGCGGTGGGACAAGCCTATTGGCCCGAGTACTTTGCCTGCGTCAGCCGCCTGCTCAAAACCGGTGGTCGGGCTTGTGTGCAAAGCATCGTGATTGACGACACGCTGTTTGACCGCTACGTGGCATCCACCGACTTCATTCAGCAATATATCTTCCCCGGCGGCTGCCTGCCATGCCCGCGCGAGTTTCACCGCCAGGCCAAGGCGGCCGGGCTTGAGGTGGTCGACGAGTTTGCCTTTGGTGCCGACTACGCAGAGACTCTGCGCCGCTGGCGTGTTGCATTTCTGCAGCGCAAGGCTGATGTGACGGCGCTGGGTTTTGACGAGCGCTTCATGCGTATTTGGGAGTTTTACCTGTCCTACTGCGAAGCCGCGTTTGACACCGGCGACATCAGTCTGGTCCAGTACACACTGCAAAAGTCAGCACCGACTTCGCTATGAAAAAAGTAGCTGCCTGCGCAATGTTCGCGGGGATAACAGGTCTATTTAGCTTGCAAATCCAGGCCCAGGCACTGCCGTCAGAACTTCGCCCCGTCGTGCCAGCGGCCACGTTGTCGGGGCAGGCCAAGATGACATTTTGGGGCTTTGAGGTCTACCAAGCAACGTTGTGGGTTGCGCCGGGGTTTGCCGAGGCCGCCTACGAGCAGAGCCCCTTCGCACTGGAACTTTTCTACTTGCGCGATTTCAAGGGAGCAGACATTGCGAAGCGCTCCATTGCGGAGATGCGCCGCCAAACGACCATGACCTTGACGCAGGAAACTGCCTGGGAAGACCAGATGCTCGCATTGTTCCCCGATGTAAAAACCGGTGACCGCATCACCGGCGTGCATCAGCCCGCGACGGGTGCCGTATTTTGGAGCAATGGACGCGTGCTGGGCGAAGTGCGCGACGCGGCCTTTGCCAAGCATTTCTTTGGCATCTGGCTCGCCCCCCAAACGTCTGAACCACAACTGCGCCGCGCGCTGCTGGCGCAGACGAAAGCGGCGACCGCGACGAGCTTCGCACCATGAATCCAAGCACTGCATCGGCGGTGGAGCTACAACCTTTTTCATGGAGCGTGAGCGCCGGCATGCGCTATGGTCTGCTGGGCTTGCCGCTGGCGTTTTGCGCGTTGCCGCTGTATGTGTTGATGCCCAATCTGTATGCACGTCAGTGGGGGGTTTCGCTGGCAGGCCTGGGGGCGGTGCTGCTGGGCGTGCGTTTGCTGGATGCGGTAATTGACCCACTGTTGGGCCGCCTGTGTGACCGCTTGTATGCGAGCTCACTGCGGGCTGTGCTGGCGCTGGGTGCTGTGGCAGCTGGCGTATTGGCTGTGGGATTTTCATTCCTGTTTGTGCCGGCAGTGCGTGAACCCACGGTGCTTCTGTGGTGGGCGGGGTTTTGGCTGGTCGTCACCTACGCAGCCTATAGCGCCCTGTCGGTGGCGCATCAGTCGTGGGGCGCGTTACTGGGCGGAGATGCGTTGTACCGCAGTCAGGTGGTGGCGTGGCGCGAAGGGTTGGGGCTGGTGGGCGTGCTCCTAGCCGCGATCACGCCGACGTTTTTCGGCGTGCCCGCACTATTGACGCTGCTGTTCGTCGGGTTGATCGTCGGCTGGTGGGCCTGGAGTCGTGCTCCGCAACCACAGCCTCAGGGCCATAAGAACACCGATGAGACGACTTCGAGCGATGCACCCGACACGCTGTGGCAACCCTGGCGCAATGCCGACTTTCGTCGCCTGCTAGGGGTGTATCTGCTCAACGGTGTGGCCAGCGCGCTCCCTGCGACGCTGGTGCTGTTTTTTGTGCAAGACCGTCTGCAAGCCAGTGAGGCCATTCAGTCTGCTGCACTGGGGGTGTACTTCGTGTGCGGCGCACTTTCGATGCCAGTGTGGATGCGCGTGGTCACCCATTGGGGCTTGGCGCGTAGCTGGCGCTTTGGCATGCTCTTGTCCGTTGCAGTGTTTATAGGTGCCAGCCAACTGGGTGCGGGTGACGCACTCTGGTTTTTGCTGGTTTGCGCCGCCTCTGGCGTGGCCCTTGGGAGCGATCTGGCGCTTCCGGGCGCACTCCTGGCCGGGGTGATTGCCCGGGCCAGTGAGCACAGCATCGCCGCAGGGGCCTACGTTGGCTGGTGGAACTTTGCCACCAAGCTCAATTTGGCGCTGGCGGCTGGCCTGGCACTACCGCTGCTGGGCTGGCTGGGCTATGTGCCAGGCGCACGCGATGCGGATGCTTCCATGCTGCTCACCGCCGCATACTGCCTCGTGCCCTGCGTGCTCAAGGCTTTGGCAGCCATTGCGCTGCAGTTTTTCATCATTCAAAACGCGGCCCAGCCGCATACACCATGAAACGACTCAATTTCTTTGACCAATTGCTACGCATCGCAGCGGTGGTTTCTGTCGCGCTGCTGGGCGCATGCAGCACAACGCAAATTCAGGACTACGCCAGGGAAACTCCGGTGCTGGAGCTGCGCGACTACTTCAACGGAGCACTGGATGCCTACGGCATCTTTACCGACCGGTCGGGCAAGGTGGTGAAGCGCTTTACAGTGGTAATGAACTGCACCTGGACCGGCGATACCGGCGTGCTGGACGAAGCCTTCACCTATTCCGACGGAACGACCCAGCGACGCATCTGGCATCTGACGCGCCACGCCAATGGCCGCTACAGCGGCCAGGCAGACGATGTAGTGGGACGCGCCGAAGGCCAACAAAGCGGCAATGCGTTCAACTGGACCTACACGTTGGCCCTGCCGTTGGACGGCCGGGTGATTGAGGTGCAGTTTGACGACTGGATGTACCTCATGAACGACAAAGTCATGCTCAACAAGGCCGCCATGCGCAAGTGGGGTGTCGGTCTGGGCGACGTGACGCTTTCATTCTTTAAGAGGTAAATACCTCATGGCACTGAACCCACGTATGGTTGACTGGCATGGCCACACTGTGTGGCTGGTGGGCGCGTCCACCGGCATTGGTCGCGCCACCGCGTCGGCCCTTCATGCGCAAGGCGCGAAGGTGGTGGTGTCGGCCCGCCGCGCAGAGGCGCTCCAGGCATTTGCCAGTGTGCACCCCGGCGCCCTCGCCCTGCCGCTGGACGTAACCGATGCTGGGGCCGTTAAAGCCGCCGCGCAAACGTTGTCAGCCCAAGGCGCGCTGGATTGCGTGGTGTACTGCGCAGGCCACTACCGGGCCATGGACGCCACCCGCATGGACATACGCGACCTGCTGCGCCACAACGAAATCAACTACCTGGGCGCGCTGCACCTGCTGGACGCGGTGGTGCCCCACCTGTTGGCGCAGCCGCTCAGCCAGCGCACGGGCCAGCGTGGCCACATCAGTCTGATGGGCAGCGTGGCGGGCTACCGGGGTCTGCCCAGCAGCCTGGCCTACGGCCCGACCAAGGCTGCACTCATCAACCTTGCCGAGACGCTGTACCTTGACCTGCATACCCAGGGCGTGGGCGTGTCGCTCATCAACCCCGGCTTTGTGGACACACCGTTGACCCGCCAAAATCAGTTCAAAATGCCCGCCATGATCACTCCGGAGCAAGCTGCTCAGGAAATATTGAATGGCTGGGCGCGCGGAGAGTTTGAAATCCACTTCCCCAAGCGCTTTACCCGCTGGATGAAAGCCCTACAACTCTTGCCCTATTCCGCATTTTTTGCGGCTACCCTCCGCCTCAAGCAGGCTTAGTAATTCGATGAGCACCCATGGAAACTGCTGTTGACCGCATTGTGGAAGTCTTCCAGACCCTTACCCCAGCAAAGGTGGATGCGTTGGGTGCTCTTTACGCCCCCAACGCACGCTTCAAAGACCCGTTCAACGAGGTGCAGGACCGCTCGGAGATTCAGCGCATTTTCCGCCATATGTATGTAGCCCTGGAGAATCCACGCTTCATCGTGACCGGGCGCATCGTACAAGGCGCACAGTGTTTTTTGACCTGGGAGTTTCGTTTTGGATTCCGACGCTTCAAACAAGGTCAAGCCCAGTGCATCCTGGGTGGCTCGCACCTGATGCTAAATGACGAAGGGCATATTACCTTGCACCGCGATTACTGGGATGCGGCTGAAGAACTCTATGAGAAGCTGCCTGTAGTAGGCAGCATGATGCGATGGTTAAAGCGGCGCAGCAATTCGTAAATTTCTGCACATCAGGCATCGGTTTCCAGGCCCCCATGCCCTGGACCTAGACCGAAATCAGGACTGAACCAACGCTTCCCCAATGTGATTAAGGTCTCAACTTGATTTATGGTAGATTCATCGATGTATCAAACAAGTGATAAACGCTGACGCTCCAGCTGGATAGGTTCCGGCATCGACGTCGCACAGAGCGTCTGGTTGCGTTGCTGCGCTAGACGACGTACGCGTCTAACGCAGGATTCTGGCAATGAATTCCAATCGCGACAATGGGGCTGCATCAGATTTTCAGTTCCTCACCCCGCAAATATCGGACTCGAAACGAGGTGACGAGTGGTGTAGCTTCAATATTGCGGTCGTTCATAGTCTTTTGGCTGTCATTGCGTTTCTGTTGGGACGCCAGTTGCTGGTGACCCCCGAGGAGGTCTGGAGCGGCTGGTCGCTTTCAGCCTTAACTGCATTTGGTGTCTGGTGCTGCATTGAGCTGGCCTGCTTGAGAAAATGGCTTACTTGGCGCATCCCGCGTTCCATACTCCCTGCATTCGGAATGGGTGTTGCACTGTTCCAAATGTGCTGGGTCTCATTAGCCGCGTTCGTTTGGATCGTACCTGCCATATTCATCGCATTTAGCCGCATGTCGCAACGCAGTGCGACAGCGTTGTCCGGCTTTGCTCTGCTCCTCGGGGTTGCCTGTGCATCCAGAGCCGAAGCTACCGGTTGGTCGCTTGCCGGGATGGCATTGTGGGGCGTTTTTTCGATCCTTCTTTTCAACCGGTATTCATCGGCGTCCCACGCCACACTGCTTGGGATGCAAGAGACATCGAGTGATATGGGTGAGTGCCTGGAGTCGATGGCGCAGGGTTATCTGCAGATCAGCAAGGCAGGTCGCATCGTCCGGTTCAACCAGCAAGCTTGCAGTTTGCTCAATCTTCCTGAGGATTTGCTCGCGTCCCAACCTACACTTGCTGACCTGGTTCAGTTTCAGACACAAAGGGGTGACTTTGGTAATGATCATGCCAATGTGCCTGAGCCGGTTCGAGATTACGTTAAAGGACTTGGCCTAACCCTGCCGTCGCCGCCACGCTATACGCGCAAGACAGCGGGCGGGCGCTATCTTGACATCGAGAGTCACCCCATGCCTTCCGGGGATACGATCAGGACCTACACCGATGTGACGGACTACGAACTTGCCAAGATCGAGGCGCAAGCCGCATCCCAATCCAAGAGTCAGTTCTTGGCGAATATGAGCCACGAAATCCGCACGCCGATGAACGGCGTAATAGGCATGACTAGTCTCCTCCTGGAGACGCAACTGCAACCGGATCAACGCAGTTATGTGCGCGATATTGCAGCTTCAGGAGATGCCCTGCTGGTCCTGATCAACGATATCCTCGATATTTCGAAGATTGAAGCGGGACACATGGTCTATGAGGCCCACGCCTTTTTTCTAGGCGTTCTGGTGAATTCTGTCACTTCTGCGATTGGCATCAAAGCGCGGGAAAAGGGAATACAACTTCGCGTGGAGTTGCCTGAAGTGGAACATCAATTCATCGGCGACAGCCTTCGAATCCGACAAGTCTTGACCAATCTGGCCGGAAACGCGATCAAGTTCACCGACGTCGGTGAGGTTCGAATCAGCGTGACTGAAATCCCTGACGGGCTTCGCTTCGCTATCAAGGACTCTGGCATTGGAATCGCCGGCGGCGATCTCAAGAAGCTGTTCAACAAATTTGTGCAGGTGGACTCCTCGGCTTCGCGCAAGTTTGGAGGCACAGGGCTTGGCCTGTCCATCTGCAAGAAGCTGGTCGAAGGCATGCGGGGCACCATAGATGTCGAAAGCGTTCCCGACGTGGGCAGCGTTTTCTCTTTTGAGCTTCCTCTTGAGAAATCTCAAGCAGATCATGACTTCGGTAGTTCCGAGCAAGTTGAAAGTAATGCGCTACGGGCGCGAGGCGGACCGGTGGGCGAGCAGAGAATGGACGACCTGACTCGTCCAGGAGTGCCTTCTAAAGCAGTATTCAGTTCGCAGGTGGAGGCCATGACGGTTTTGCTAGTGGAGGACCATCCCATCAATCAAAAGCTCGCAATTACATTACTGCAGCAATTAGGTGCACAGGTCGATCTTGCCAACGATGGAGAGCAAGGTGTTGCTCTGGCCCAGAAGAAGCCTTATGGCTTGATCTTCATGGACGTGCAAATGCCTGTGCTCAACGGATTTGATGCGGCGCGGCAGATCCGAGCCGGAGATGGACCCAACAAGACAACACCTATTATTGCTCTGACGGCCAATGCAATGCAGTCTGACAAAGACGCCTGCTTCGATGCCGGCATGTCAGACTTTCTGACAAAGCCATTCAGCAAAGAAGGGCTGACGCAAGTCATTGACCGCCATATTAGCAACGCCAGAGGCGGTTGATTGGCCGCGACCTCTATCAGAGGCGCCCTGTCGTTAAACCAAACAGCTTTGAACCGCAACAGAATTGAAGTGCAGGTGCCAATTTCGCCACGGTGCTAGCAGCTCGGCAATTTGACTGAGCAGAAATCTCAAAATGGATGTAATATTTGTTTGTACGCATATACGGATTTAATAAGGATCTTATTTCATGACTAAGGCTTTCCTGGCACCCCTCGTTCTTCTATTGAGCGTAATTACGGGCGTTCGAGCTGATGTCGTAAATATTGACGCGGCTGAGTTGTCCCGCCTCGCGGCGATCGGCGTGCCGGTGATTGATATCCGAACTGCTCCCGAGTGGAAGGAGACCGGTGTGATTGCTGGAAGCAAGTTGATGACATTCTTCGACGAGAGGGGACAGGCCGATGCGCAAGCCTGGGTGCAGAAGTTAAAGTCAACCGCCAGTCCCAGTCAACCTGTGATCCTGATTTGCCGCACGGGCAATCGTACCAATACAGTTTCGCAGTTTCTGTCAAAGCAGATTGGCTACAAGGTCGTCTACAACGCCAGTGGCGGAATTCAATCATGGATGAAAGCCGGTTTCCCAGTGGTAGCTGCAAGCGCCGTCGCCGACAAGTGATCGGCGGCTGCGACCGCATTCTGTCTTCGTAACGCAACGAGGCCCGAACTCCATAACCCTCTAATTAGAAATCGACATGAAACTCCCACTCCCAAAGAGCCTATTGACTGCCTTCCTAATCTTGACGTCCTGCGTCGTCGCTCTGCCGGTTAGAGCAGAGGACGAGGCAGCCGACGTATTGATAAAGAGAATTTCCGGCGAAGTTCTGTCCAGCATCAAGGCAGACTCTGCGATCCGTGGAGGCGATATTTCAAAGATCGTTAGCTTGGTCGACGCAAAGCTGATGCCAAATGTGAACTTCAAGAGAATGACCGCGTCGGCCATCGGCCCGTCATGGCGGCAGATCACCCCAGACCAGCAAAAACGCCTGCAGGATGAGTTCAAGATCCTCCTTGTGCGAACCTATTCCGGGGCACTTGCACAAGTCAACGATATTGAAATTGTCGTGAAACCCTTGCGAAGCGCACCTGACGATAAAGAGGTAGTCGTTCGCACTGAGGTCAAAGGGCACGGGGATCCGATTCAACTTGACTATCGAATGGAGAAAACACCTGGCGACGGGGCCGGCTGGAAGATATACAACCTAAATGTGATGGGTGTGTGGCTGGTTGAAACGTATCGTAGCCAATTCGCCCAGGAAATAAACTCAAAGGGCGTAGATGGTTTGATTGCCGCGCTAACTGACCGCAACAAGATCAACTCGAGAAAAGGGTAATCAGACAAGTTCCCAGTAGAGTTGCAATCGGTACAAGTTGATGCATACAGGTCACACAGTCAAAATAGAATGCATGCTCTCAGGGAACACACTACATGAACATCCTCGTCACCGGCGGTGCCGGCTACATCGGTTCGCACACCTGCCTGGAGTTGCTCAGCGCCGGCTACACCGTGACCGTGCTGGACAATTACTGCAATAGCAACCCCGAATCCTTGAATCGGGTCGAACGCATTACTGGCAAGTCGATTGCACGCGTGCAGGCGGATGTGCGCGATGGCCCCGCACTGGCGCAGGCTCTGCGTGATAGCGGAGCGCAGGCGGTCATTCACTTTGCCGGGCTGAAAGCGGTGGGCGAGTCGGTACAGCAGCCTCTGCGTTACTACGATAACAACGTGGTCGGGACGCTGCGCCTGCTCGAGACCATGGCGCAGTGCAACGTGAAGAAACTCGTGTTCAGTTCATCGGCCACGGTGTACGGTGACCCGCAGCGCCTGCCTCTGACCGAAGACCATCCGCTGGCAGCCACCAACCCCTACGGCCGCACCAAACTCGTCATTGAGGATATGCTGCGTGATGCATTTGCCGGGGATGCAAGCTGGCGTTTTTCGTTGCTGCGCTACTTCAACCCGGTTGGGGCGCATGAGAGCGGCTTAATCGGGGAAGACCCACAGGGCGTACCCAACAACCTGATGCCCTTTGTGGCACAGGTGGCAGTGGGACGACGCGGATTCCTGAATGTGTGGGGCAACGACTACGCCACGCCAGACGGCACCGGTGTGCGCGACTACATCCACGTGGTCGATCTGGCCATAGGCCATTTGCGTGCCCTTGAGGCACTTGGCATTGGCGAAGCAGGTCAGTGCACCGCAATCAATCTGGGCACCGGTGTGGGCTATAGCGTGCTCGAAATGGTGAATGCATTTTCACAAGCCTGCGGCAAACCCATTCCCTATCAAGTCCAGCCACGCAGACCCGGCGACATCGCGGCGTGCTACGCTGAGCCAACTCTGGCGAGAAGCCTGCTGGACTGGCAAGCTACGCGCAACCTGCAGGCCATGTGCGCCGATACCTGGCGTTGGCAGAACGCAAACCCTCAAGGGTATGGCGGGTAGAAACAACTGGACCCAATTGTTTCGCGTTTGAAAATATCTGGAACTCAACAGTGAAAATACTCATAACAGGTTTGGCGCTAGCAGCAACACTGCTCGCGGAAAGTGCCATGGCATGGGGAGACCACCG
This sequence comes from uncultured beta proteobacterium, assembly GCA_903864505.1. GTDB lineage: Bacteria > Pseudomonadota > Gammaproteobacteria > Burkholderiales > Burkholderiaceae_C > Allorhodoferax. Next base: position 14,547 of record CAIPGC010000177.1, read on the forward strand.
CTTTCCGAGCTATCTGGCGTTCGAACGCATGCCAGAAATAGTCCAGGCGGCTGCTGTCAAGGTGGAACCGTTGTCGACCTTTTTGCGCGCCGAGGAGACTGCTCTGCAAAAGCACATGGCAGACGAGGAGGCCTGGTCAGTCGCCAATTTGGATTGGTACCCGCCTCTTCCTCCTGCGCTTGCTTTCAGGGCCAACCCCAGTCACGGGGATGCTGCACGAAAACTGGCCTTCCTGATGGCTCTACGCATTGCGCCAAATGCTCCGCTCTCACTCTACTTTCAACCCGACATACGTAAGCCCCGCCCTCCAGGACAACCTTTGCCCCACGGCTCCGTAAACACTTTGCCGCTCAGCGCAGGGGTGGCGTTTAGCTACTTTCCGTTGAATCCGGGCCAGATGATTGATGCACTGTCAGTTCTTGCCACTGCGACAGAGGAGCCGGACACTGGACTGGACATAAATTTGTGGTCCGATAGTCGGTCCGAGTGGGGCAAAGCCTTAGGATTCGGTCCGCAACCGTTCGGAAATCCCTCACTCGCCTTTTCCTCGCAAGCGCCATTCCACATGGGCTTCTACCATGAGAGTCCACTGATTTACATGGCCGCAGACTTTACCAGGCACACGCTTCCTCTGCACAGGCAACACCAGTTTACGAAATTGTCGATGCTCGCGTTTCGGACCGGCCATCCGTATTGGGGGTGGCGATTCGCCGGAATGGCACTGCACTATTTGCAGGACCTCACTCAACCATTTCATGCCAGTCTGTCGCCCGGCAATAGTGCCATCGAGCTTATCGGTATTAATACTCTAGCAATGTTGGGTCTTTCGAAATGGAAAGACGACATGGTGATATTGCTTTCCAATCGCCATTTGGCGCTGGAACATTACCAGACTGCTTGGTTGCGACGAAATGCAAGTTTGCAGCTTGATGGAGAACTTGAAGTTGCGTTGCATTCGATGGCGCGTGACAGCAGCTACCCGGCCTGGAGCGATGCGTACGTGCGAGATGTCGTATCTGCGCAAGCCGCGACAAGAGGTGCGGCTTTGGTACGGGCCATGCTTGACAGTGTGCCAGCAACATATGTAAATGATCCGCAGTTCGACTTTGGCCCTAAAGCCGATGCAATTGCACTGAACGACGAAGTGGAAAAAACCGCATCCGCTGCGTCACGCCAGGGGCTGGAGGCGACTGTCACTGAACTCCTGGGTGACTTTGGCGCGCACAGCAGAAACGCATTGCGGGGCATCCTGCGGTCCACACCCCAGCATTAAGGACCTGACGACAATGCGAGCGGCGTGCACCCACGATTCTTATCACATGCACCGCTGAACTCGAATGGAAAGACCAATTAGTGCGTTTCAGTGGCCTGTTCAAAGGTCAGGCGCGGATTTCTATCCAACAACTTTGACTTATCTCCAAAGCCCAAGTTGATCAAGTAATTTGCCTGCCAACGTCCGTCGGGAAAGAATTCCTCATTGAGCTTGGCGGCATCAAACCCACTCATTGGGCCACAGTCCAGACCAAACGCGCGCGCAGCCACGATGAAATAGCCACTGCCAAGGGTTCCATTGCGATTTGCTGTAGCCGCGGCAAGTGTCGGACTGCTTTCGAACAAGCCTCTGGCGTTGGGGTTGCTGGGAAACACGGTTGGCATGAACTCATAAAACCTGGTGTCCGTGGCTACGATTACGGTAACTGGAGCCTCTTTGGTTTTGTCGACGTTGCCAGGCATAAGCGAAGGGAGTAAGCGCGATTTTGCTTGCGGAGTCGTCAGAAATACATACCGCGTAGGCTGTGTATTCATGGATGTGGGGCCCATCTTCGCTGCGTCATATACCTTGCGAAGCAGTTCAGGCGGCACGGGCTTGCTGAGAAATCCGTTCGCTGTTCGGGCCTGGCTGAAGACGGTGTCGATGAA
>CAIPGC010000178.1 GCA_903864505.1 uncultured beta proteobacterium
CCGTGCATCTGGCCGTGGGCATGCCCGCCAATGAACGCATGGACTGGCTGGTGGAAAAAGCCACCGAGCTCGGCGTTGCCAGCATCCAGCCGCTGATGGCCGAGCGCAGCGTGCTGCGCCTTTCGGGCGAGCGTGCCGACAGGAAGGTGGCGCATTGGCAGAGTGTGGCCATTGCAGCGTGTGAGCAATGTGGGGGCAACCAGGTCCCCACGATTCACCCGGTGCTGACCCTGTCAGCGTGGCTGCAAAGGCAGACTGCGACGACGACGCGTGGTTCGCGCTGGCTGCTTTCGTTGCGCCCCGATTCGGCTGCGCTGAACCTGCGCCTGGCGCAGCAAGCGCCGCAAGAAGCAAGCTTTCTGTGTGGGCCTGAAGGAGGGCTTAGCTCCGCGGAAGAGGACGCTGCGCTGACCCAGGGATTTGCGCCGGTCAGTCTGGGGCCGCGTGTTTTGCGCTCGGAAACTGCCGCACTGGTGGCGCTGGCCGCACTGTTGCTCTAGGAGCCTTGGCGGCAGAGCGTTCTGCGCAGGTAAAGGAGGAGCCCGCAGGGCGGGGGACACGGAGCAGAGCGCTGTGCCGCCAAGGCTGCTGGCGCCCGGCATCAGGGTTTGTCCGCGTCCGGTAGCAAACCCAAAACTGCGGCATACGGGCATACTACGCAACTCACTTTTATTCGCTCCCCGGGAGACACCACTTGATCACCGATTCCACGCGCAACTCGCTGGTTGCCACCGGACTGGGCACCCTGATGCGCGGTGCGGGCCTGTTCACGCGCTTCATCCCCATTCCCCAGCCCACGCTGCTGGTCGGCCCCGGCTCCAGCGGCCGCCTGGGACAGGCCATTGCCGGCTTTGGGCACCGCAAGATACTGATCGTGACCGACAGCATCATTTCCAAGCTCGGCCTGCTCAAGGACCTCACCGACGCACTCGCCAGTGGTGGTGCGGAGTTTGTGGTGTTTGACGAAATAACGCCCGATGCGCCGATCCCGCTGATTGAAAAGGGCATTGCGTTCTACCGGGCGCAGGGCTGTGATGCCATCGTGGCCTTTGGCGGCGGCTCCAGCATGGATGCATCCAAGGCGATTGCGGTGGCAGTCTCCAACCCCAAGCCGTTACGACAGTTGGCGGGTTACTTCAAGGGCCTGCGCACACCGGTCAAGATCTATGCGGTTCCTACCACCGCGGGTACCGGCTCCGAAGTCACGGTGGCGGCGGTCATATCCGACCCCGAGCAGCACCGCAAACTGGTCATCATCGACCCGCGCATGGTGCCCAAGATGGCCGCGCTCGACCCCTGCCTCATGACCGGGCTGCCCCCACACATCACCGCTGCCACCGGCATTGATGCGCTCACGCACGCCATTGAAGCCTTTGTCGGCAACTGGACCACGCCCTACTCGGACGGAATGGCGCTGTCGGCGGTGGGCCTGATTTTTGAGAACCTGCGCATCGCCTACCGCGACGGCGGCAATCTGGCAGCGCGCGAGAAAATGTCGCTGGCCTCGACCTACGCCGGCTTTGCCTTTACCCGGGCCAACGTGGGCTATGTACACGCCATTGCGCACCAGTTTGGTGGCCTGTACCACACGCCCCACGGCCTGGCCAACGCCATCATGCTGCCGCTGGTGCTCAAGTTCTCCCACCCGGTCATCGTCGGGCGCCTGGCACTGCTGGCCGTGGCAGCGCGCCTGGGCACCGAGGATGAAGACGAGGACGTACTGGCGCAAAAATTTCTGGACGGTGTGGACCAGCTCAACGCCGACCTGGGCATTCCCGCTACGCTGGCAGCACTCAAGGAGGCCGACATTCCCGCCTTGGCCAAGGCCGCTTGCTGGGAAGCGCACACCGGCTATCCGGTGCCACGATATCTGTCACAACAGGAATGCAGTGACCTGATTCGGCAGGCGCTGCCGAAAGCCACTCCAGCCACACCACCCAAGCGCCGCAGTAAAAAAGCCGCAAAAGCTGCTTGAGTAGCCCACAAGAAATATTTGCAGGAGCATTTGCGATGAAAAAAGTTGTCACCGTCACCCTTGGTTCCTCGAAGCAGGACTTCGAATTCAAGACCCGTTTTCTGGATCAGGATTTTTCCGTACGGCGCCTGGGCGCGGACGACGACACCACCAAAGCGTGGGAGCTGCTGCGCAGGCAGCAAAACAGCGTGGACGCGGTGGGTCTGGGCGAAATTGGCGACCATTACCAGGTCGGCCTGCGCACCGTGGTCAACAAGGAAACCGACCGCCTGATGAATGTGGTGACCCGCGTTCCGGTCACCACCGGTGCCACCCTGCGTCGCCTGCTGCAGGTGCGCGCCGTGCGTTACGTGCAAAAGGAACTTGGCAACTATTTCAACAACAATCTGGTGCTGTTTCTCTCGGGCATGCGCAACTACGACATTGCGGTGGCGCTGTCGGACTACACCTCGAACCTGAGCTTTGCCGACGCACTTTTTCAGACCGGTGCGCCGGCCATGCTGGGCTCGCTGGAGCAACTCGAACTTTTTGCCAAGGGCAGTGAGCTGATGCTCTCTGGTCGCCCGGGCGAGATGCTGGAGCGCTCGCTGACTGCCTTCAAGAACAACCGTATCTCCAGCGCCGTGACCAAGTCCCACGTGATCGTGGGTACCTTCCACGAACTCAAGGCCGTGGGTACCCTGGCCAACCTGGAAGGCAAGACGCTCATTACCTCGGCGGTGGACGACGAGCGCCTGGCCTTCTTCACCAAGTGCAAGGTCAATCTGGTGGTGGATGTGTCGCCCAAGCTGTTCGAAAAGGTCATCGGAGTCAACACGCTGGAGGCCATGATTCTGGCGGCGCTGGGCAAATCCAAGGAGGAGGTCTCCGACGATGACTTCAACGAAATTCTGCACGAACTCAACATCAAGCCCCGCTTGCTCTACCCCACGGGCAAGTTCCGCAATATCCGCCGTTTTGCATTCGTGATTCACCCCTTGAGCCAGAACTACATCCGCAAGGCATTTCCGATTCCCGCCTCCACTCCCAAATTCATCATGGACAAGGTGGAGACCTTTGCAGCGCATATGCCTCCCATGGTGTACTGCAAGATGGAAAACATTGTCTCGCCCACCGGTGCGGAGGCCGAGGGCTGGCTGATCTCTGTGGGTGGAACGCCGAAAGAAATGCTGTCGCGCAGCCCCGAATTCACCTACCGGCGCCTGCTGCACGCTTCACGCATCGCGGAAAAAATGGGGGCGCAAATCATGGGACTGGGTGCCTTCACCAAAGTCGTTGGCGATGCCGGGGTCACGGTGGCGCGGCGCTCCAGTCTGCCCATTACCACGGGCAACAGCTATTCGGCCTCTGGCGCTTTGTGGGCTGCAGCCGACGCGATGCGCCGCATGGGGCTGGTCAGCATCAACCAGCACAACAAGAAGGTCGCCGCCAAGACCATGGTGATCGGCGCCAGTGGTTCCATCGGCTCGGTCAGTGCCCGCCTGCTGGCGATGTCGTTTGACGAGGTCTACCTGGCCGGTCGCACGCTGAGCAAACTCGATGAGCTCAAAGCGTCCATCCTCAGTGAAACGCCGGACGCCAAGGTGTTCACCACCATCGACTACAACGACCTGCTCGGCGACATGGACATGATCGTCACCTCCACCTCGGGCGCGGGCAAGGAGATTCTGGACATCATGCGGGTCAAGCCCGGTTGTGTCATCACCGATGTGGCGCGTCCGCTGGACCTGCCCGCCTCGGACGTGGCCAAGCGCCCCGACGTGCTGGTCATCGAGTCCGGCGAGATTGATTTGCCGACCAAGGTCAAGGGACTCAAAAGCATTGGCCTGCCCCCCAACGTCATCTACGCCTGTCTGGCCGAGACCATTGTGCTGGCACTCGAAGGCCGCTTCGAGGTGTTCACCGTGGGGCGTGATACCGAGTGGGAAAAGGTCAAGGAAATCTACAAGCTCGGCCTCAAGCACGGCATGAAGCTGGCCGCCATCTCGGGTGTCAATGGGGTGTTCACCGACGACATGATCGCCAAGGTTGTCACCCTGGCCAAAAAGGCGCGCCTAACCTGGAAGGGCGGCAGCGCGGCCAAGGCCACCAAGCCCGTGGTCAAGAAAGCTGCCACTGCCAAGGCTCCGGCAGCCAAGAAGGTGCCGGCAGCGAAAGCGACCGCGGCCAAACCCGCTGCAAAGAAGGCCCCAGCAAAAAAAGCCTCACCCCGTAAAGCCGCCACGGCAACCTGAGGAGCACGGGCGGCAGAGGGTTCTGCGCAGGTAAAAGGAGGAGCCCGCAGGGCGGGGGACACGGAGCAGTGCCCTCTGCCGCCCGTGCTCATACACACACTCGAGAGTCTGCCGTGCGACTGTGAATTGCCGCAGGCGCGCTTACACTGCCTGCATGAACCGCAACCTCTGGCTGCTGGCGCTGTGCCAGGGACTTTTTCTGACCAACAACGTCACCTTCATCGCCATCAACGGCCTGGTCGGCCTGAGCCTGGCGCCGTTTGGCTGGATGGCCACTCTGCCGGTGATGGGCTACGTGGTGGGGGGTGCTCTGAGCACACCGCTGGTGGCCAAGACACAGGCGCGGTTTGGGCGTCGCGTCTCGTTTCAACTGGGTCTGGCCGTAGCGTTGGTGTCTGCAGGGCTTGCGGCCTTGGCGGTGGC
>CAIPGC010000179.1 GCA_903864505.1 uncultured beta proteobacterium
GTCGGTTTTGCCGACCTGGGCATGGAAGCCATTTACGAGTTTGACGTGGTCGACATGCCGGTCACGGTGGCGGTCGATTCGGGTGGCACCAGCGCGCACATTACCGGACCCGCCGAATGGCAGAAAAAAATCGCCAGCGGCAAGTTCAAGACTATACCAGTGACCAGCGCCTAAATCATAAGCACAGCTTCGACACTACGAACTTTGTAGCGCTTTGCGCATATATCACGCGCTCCACAGGCCAATCCTGCATACTGGCACCATGAAGAACGTGTTCTGGGCGACGCTGCTTGCCGTAACTGCCTCATTCAGCGCAAGCGCTCTTGCGTCGTTGTGTGAAAGCGGCAAGCGCCAGTCTCCCGTTGACATCGCAGGGTCGACCAAACGCGCCTTGCCGGCGCTGGAGTTTGACTACCACGCCGCACCGCTGAAGATTGCCGATGACGGACACACCGTGCGCGTGCGCTTTGACAAGGGCAGTACGCTGCACATCGGAAAGGAACGCTATACCCTGCAGCAGTTCCATTTTCACACCCCTGGCGGCGACAGAATCGGTGGTGAAGAGTTTCCGATGGCGGCGCACCTGCTGCACAAAAGCCCGTCCGGCCAGTTGCTGGCGGTGGTGGTCTTATTCCGAAGCGGATTGGAAAATCCCTTGCTCGATCAGTTGCTGCCACGCATCCCGACGCGCCGGGACGGCGATCATCTGCACGCTGATTTGATGATCGATGCCTCTCGCCTGTTACCCGCAGCCAGAAGCTACTACCGCTACACCGGGTCGCTCACTGCGCCTCCTTGCACCGAAGGGGTCGAATGGATTGTCATGAAGACCCCACTTACACTTTCCGCCGCGCAGTTGGGCAACTACCGCCAACGCTACGCTGACAATGGGCGTGCGGTGCAACCATTGCATCAGCGGACGGTGCTGGAAAGCCCATAAATCCGCCCCCTTTGCGGCAGGTCAATGCGCAAGGGCGACCACTACCGAACAATGCAGCGACCGCCCATTGGCGACTCGATTCCATTGCACAAGGAAAATTGCATGCCAGGACACTCGTCAACTTCAATTCAGTCATTCAAACACATGGGGTGGGCCGTGCTTGCGGTTCCCTTGATGTTGGGACTCGCTTCTTCGGCCACCTCACAAACCAGGAAAGCCGACAAATCCGCCGGCATAGAAGTCAAGGTGACGCCGGAAATGATCGGCGCTGGCATCGTTTCCAGCGGCGCTGTTTTACCCCCCATTCCACCGGTGACCGGCGATCGCAAGAACATGGTTCCGTCGTGGGGCAAGCCGCTACCCTATCCGATCATGATTGCCGACCGCCGCAATAACCGACTGATTGAAATCGCGCCGGACAAAAGCATTGTGTGGGAATTCCCTTCTCCCAGTTTGGTTGTATACCGTGGCAATGAAGACGTTAATTTTTCTGCCGATGGAAAGTTGCTGGCCGTCAGCGAAGAGGACAACTACGACTTGCACATCGTCGATTACGAATCCAAGTCCCTCACCTGGACTTATGGCGTGCCTGACCATCGAGGCAGCAAGAATGGTTTGTTGAATTATCCCGACGACTCCCATCTTTTGGCCGATGGCCAATTTGTGACGGCAGACATACGTAACTGCCGTGTGCTCATCATCGACCCAAAGACAAACAAAGAAACCACACAATGGGGAACACCTGGGCAGTGCAAGCACAATCCACCTTCGCAACTTGCGCATCCCAATGGGGCTACCCCCATGGAAAACGGTGACCTCCTGGTAACCGAAATTACGGATGCATGGATTTCACGCATCACCCGGGACAGCAAAGTCCTGTGGAGCGTCAAGGCGCCCAAGTTGCGTTACCCCTCGGACGCATTTCCCACGGTAGACGGCAATCAGATCATCGTTGCCGACTTCTGGAAGCCGGGTCGTGTCATCATTTTTGACCCCGCCACCCTAAAAATCAGCTGGGAATATTTCGTAGCCGAAGGCGACGGCATGCTGGACCACCCCTCGATCGCACGCGAATTGCCTGACACCGGCGACATCCTGGTGGTCGACGACCTGCATGACCGCGTGGTCGTCATCGACCGCAAGACCAAGCAATTCATTTGGCAGTATGGCGAAAAGGGGAAAAAGGGATACACACCGGGGCTGCTGAACTACCCGGATGGTGTCGACATAGACATTTACCGCGACTGGAAAGCTGCGTTGCGCAAGTAGCCCATTGGCCTGTCCGGAGGGGATCGAACCCCCGACCCTCAGCTTAGAAGGCTGATGCTCTATCCAACTGAGCTACGGACAGAGTTGAATGAATTAGTGGTCGGGGCGAAAGGATTCGAACCTTCGACCCTCTGGTCCCAAACCAGATGCGCTACCAGGCTGCGCTACGCCCCGACAGCGGGTATTCTAACCGGTGTATGCTGAACGCCCCTTCGCCGGCTTGTTATTTTCGTTAAGCCTCGAAACCCATGCCATTGGATCCTCCTGCTTTACCTTGGTTGTCACCAGGCAGCCCTTTTCCGGGCGCGGAATGCGCATGGGATGGGAACTCGGATGCTCCCGGTCTGCTGGCAGCAGGCGGCACCTTGGACGTGCCCACGCTGCGGGCCGCTTATGGCAGTGGCATCTTCCCGTGGTTTAGTGATGGTCAGCCCATTCTCTGGTGGAGTCCGGACCCTCGCATGGTGTTGAAAGTGGCTAACTTCAAACTGCATCGCTCAATGCACAAGACACTGCAGCGCTTTGTCGCAGATGCTGCGTGTGAGGTCCGCTTTGACACCGCCTTTTCGACGGTCATCCATGCGTGTGCCAACTCGCGAAGGGGACTCCAATCCGGAACATGGATCGTCCCACGCATGGTTCAAGCCTACCAACAGTTGCATACGGCAGGGAGCGCACACAGTGTGGAGACGTGGGTTGATGGCGAACTGATGGGGGGGCTGTATTGTGTGGCGCTAGGGCACGCAGTTTTTGGCGAGTCGATGTTCACCAGGGCGCCAGACGCTTCCAAAATTGCATTGGCCGCCCTGGTGGCGTTTTGCCGCGCCAAGAGTGTAGAAATGATTGATTGCCAGCAAAATACGGCACACTTGGCCTCTTTGGGTGCCTCGGAAATTCGTCGCAGCGACTTCCTTGCTCATGTAAACGCGGTAAAGAACACGCCGGATCTGAACTGGCACTTCTCCAGCCTATACTGGAACTACCTCTCTTCGGATTCGACACCTTCAACGTGACCGACCTCAAGGACTTTCCGCTTCAAACACTGCAGTTCTACGCAACCGCTCCGTACGACTGCAGCTATTTGCCCCATCGGCAGGCGCGCTCACAGGTTGCCACGCCCAGCCACCTGATCAACAACTCGACCTACTCCGAACTGGTTCAGCGCGGCTTCCGCCGCAGTGGCATATTTACCTATCGTCCGCACTGTGACACCTGTAACGCCTGTACACCCTTACGCGTAGCTGCAGCAGATTTCAAACCAGATCGAAGCCAAAAACGGGCCTGGAAACGCCACCAGGGATTAAGTGTTCGTGTGCTTCACCTCGGCTTTGTTCCTGAACACTATGCGCTCTATCGTCGGTACCAAACTAGCCGCCATGCCGGTGGCGGCATGGATGAAGACAGCGTTGAGCAGTACTCCCAATTCTTGCTTCAGAGCCGAGTCAACTCTCGCTTGGTCGAGTTTCGTGAAACAAGTGTCGACGGCACTCCCGGAGCGCTGAGAATGGTATCCATTTTGGACGTGCTTGACGATGGGCTCTCGGCGGTGTACACCTTTTACGATCCGCAGAATCGCTCCAGTTATGGCACCTTCGGCATACTTTGGCAAATTCAGCAAACTAGGCAACTGGGTCTTCCCTATGTCTACCTAGGTTACTGGATCAGGGACAGTCACAAAATGAGCTACAAGGCTCGATTTAGTCCAGCCCAAAGCTGGAACGGCGATCGATGGAACGCAATTCAATAGAGACTTACAGACCACCATGGCAAAAAAAGACCCCGCCGTTCCTGTTACGCCTGCAGTGCAGGTCATTGAGCGCATGTTCACGTTGATCGATGTGCTGGCTTCACGTGAGGAAGCCATCAGTTTGAAAGAAATTAGCGATAGGGCAGGGCTACACCCGTCAACCACACACCGAATATTGAATGACTTGGCAATCGGACGGTTTGTAGACCGACCACAGCCAGGAAGCTACCGCCTTGGGATGCGTCTACTTGAACTCGGCAACCTGGTGAAAGGCCGCCTGAATATTCGTGATGCCGCAGTAGGCCCGATGCGCGACTTGCACAAACTCACACAACAGCCTGTCAATCTAAGCATGCGCCAAGGCGATGAAATCATTTATGTGGAACGCGCGTACAGCGAGCGCTCGGGCATGCAGGTGGTGCGTGCGATTGGCGGACGCGCGCCACTACACCTAACTTCCGTTGGAAAACTTTTTCTCGCTACGGACGATCCGGAACGACTGCGAGCCTACGCGGTGCGTACCGGGCTCAAAGGGCATACAAAAAACAGCATTACGCAACTAGACCAACTGGAACGGGAGTTGTCGAAAGTTCGCCAATATGGCCAAGCCAATGACAACGAGGAACTGGAACTTGGCGTAAGGTGTATGGCTGCTGGAATCTACGATGATCAGGGCAAACTCGTCGGGGGCCTCTCAATCTCCGCGCCTTCGAGCCGGTTGGAAGAAGGTTGGCTGCCCAAACTCAAAGAGACCGCGCGTCAAATATCCGAAACACTTGGTCACAACCCCGGCAGTAACGGGTAACTCCGGTCGACCGAATTGAACGCCAGCCGTGCGGCTGCTGCACTGCCCGCCAGTGGCGGCTGTCTACCAACAGACGACGGCATTGACTCGACCCAGTGGCGCACCCGTTCGGCATCAGCCAAGCGACTGAACTTGCCTGCTGAATCCAGGAATACCATGATAATTTTGCGGCCCGCAACCTTGGCTTGCATCACAAGGCACTGTCCAGCCTCCGATATGTAACCAGTCTTTTGCAACCCAATGTCCCATGCAGGGTTTTTTACCAACCGGTTGGTATTGTTGTATTGCAACCTGCGGCGGCCCACCGCAACCTGATATCCCGTTGACGTAGACAGTTCCCGCAAGGTGGCATCTCCGTAGGCGAAATTCACCAGCGTTGCGAGATCGCTTGCGCTGGACTGATTCTTGCTCGACAACCCGGTAGGCTCCACATAACTGGTGTCATGCATTCCAAGCATGGTGGCACGCGCATTCATCAAACTGACAAAGGTTTCCAATCCTCCCGGGTAACTGCGTCCCAATGCGTGGGCCGCGCGATTTTCGCTGGCCATCAGGGCAAGGTGCAGCAATTCCCCGCGACTGAGTTGGGTACCCACACTGAGACGGGAAGAACTACCCTTTTCGGTATCCACGTCAGACTGGTTGATTGTGATCACCTCATCCATGGGCAACTTTGCCTCGCTGATCAACAGCCCCGTCATAAGCTTGGTGATGGAGGCAATGGGCAGCACCGCAGATTCATTCTTGCGAAAAAGAATTTCCTGCGTATCTTGGTCCACAACCAGTGCGACACTGGACTTAAGCGCGAGCGCGTCTGGCGCACCGTGTAACCCGGCGAGTTGACCAAAGGAAGGCTGCGACGGCACAAAGGGTGCCCGTTTCCTCGCTGCCTGAACATGTGCCTTCTTATAGGTAGCGTTCTGAGCGGTAGAAGACTTCGACTGTTCGACCCCCGCATATGCCGGTGTCAATGCAATGCAGCATATGGTGGCCAAAGCGCCTAAACGGTAAAGCATAAGTCTCAAGGTGTCTCCTAACCATGGTCCAAGGCGGCAAGCGGGAACTGTAGCCCAAAGCCTCGCTTCAGGTCAAGAGTTTAACTAAATTTGTTTTGCAATATCAACTACTTGCATCACAAACTTCAACAAGCAGAACAACGATTGTCCGCAGACTCACCCCTGCGCCGCAACCCGGTCAGCTTTACTGCAAAGCTTGTTCAGTGCACTTAGATAGGCCTTGGCAGAGGCAACCACAATGTCGGGGTCCGCGCCGACACCATTCACCACCCGACCACTGTTTTGCAACCGTACAGTAACTTCCCCCTGACTTTCCGTTGAACCGCTGATTGCATTCACCGAATACAGCACCATCTCAGCACCGCTCTTGGCATGCACTTCAATCGCCTTGAGGGAAGCATCCACTGGCCCATTCCCTTCCGACGATCCACTTACCTCTTTGCCATCCACCGTAAAGACAATGCTGGCACGGGGCCGTTCGCCCGTCTCACTGTGCTGGGACAGAGAGACAAAACCGTATTTCTCGTTCTCATGCCCAATGCTCTCGTCGCTCACAAGGGCCAGGATATCTTCATCAAAGATTTCACTCTTTCGGTCTGCCAGCTCTTTGAAGCGTGTGAAGGCAGCGTTAATATCACCCTCGCTCTCCAACTGAACGCCCAACTCTTGCAAACGTTGCTTGAACGCATTGCGCCCACTCAATTTGCCGAGAACAATCTTGTTGGCAGACCAACCCACGTCTTCGGCCCGCATAATTTCGTAAGTGTCCCTGGCCTTGAGCACACCATCCTGGTGGATTCCAGAAGCATGGGCAAAGGCATTGGCACCCACTACGGCCTTGTTGGGCTGAACCACAAACCCGGTAGTCTGGCTAACCATGCGACTTGCCGCCAGAATGTGCCGTGTATCAATACCCATTTCCAGGCCAAAATAGTCTTGGCGAGTTTTGACCGCCATGACAATTTCTTCAAGGCTGCAATTGCCGGCCCGTTCACCCAAGCCATTGATGGTGCACTCAACCTGACGGGCACCGCCAATTTTTACGCCCGCAAGCGAGTTGGCCACCGCCATGCCAAGGTCATTGTGACAATGCACGGACCAGATGGCCTTGTTTGAATTGGGAATGCGTTCGCGCAAGGTCTTGATGAAGGTTCCGTAGAGTTCGGGAATGGCGTAACCGACCGTGTCCGGAACGTTGATGGTCGTTGCCCCCTCGGCAATCACGGCTTCGATTACGCGGCACAAGAAGTCCATATCGCTGCGGTATCCGTCTTCTGGACTGAACTCGATGTCTTCAACCAAATTGCGGGCAAACCGGACGGATTGCTTTGCCTGCTCGAAAACCTGGTCTGGGGTCATGCGCAACTTCTTCTCCATGTGCAAGGCCGAAGTTGCAATGAAGGTGTGGATACGGGCACGTTTCGCACCCTTGAGAGCTTCGGCCGCCCTGGAGATGTCACGGTCATTGGCACGTGACAAAGAACAGATAGTGGAATCCTTGATGCTGTTGGCGATCAACTGGACCGCCTCAAAGTCCCCGTTCGAACTCGCTGCAAATCCGGCTTCGATCACATCCACTTTTAGACGCTCCAACTGGCGGGCAATGCGAAGTTTTTCGTCGCGTGTCATGGACGCACCGGGAGACTGCTCGCCGTCACGCAATGTAGTGTCGAAAATGATCAATTTATCAGCCATTCGATTACTCCTGTAGATCTTCAATAAACTTGGGGACCTGAATCAAACATTCCAACGCAAAAGGCCCGTTGCAAGAGCTAACGGGCCTTTGTGGAGAGAAATTGCGCGCGCTACTTCTTCCGCCCGTTTTGGCGTAGTGATAGTAGGCTTAGCAATGCGTAACTCATGCGCTCAATGTAACACAACTTTGAAGACTATTTGTGCAAACCGCGCTCGTCGGGCTCGTCGGTGGACATGCTGATGACGCTGGTCTGAACCCCTTTGGCCTTGCGCCAACCGTAGACCACATAGCCACTCAGCCCATACATCACGAACACACCAAACATCACAGTCGGAGGGTCAATGTTCACCACGGCAATGCCCAACGCAATCAGAACGATGACTGCGAAGGGCACGCTACGCTTCATGCTCACATCCTTGAAACTGTAAAACGGCACGTTGGTCACCATCGTGAGGCCAGAGAAAAGGGCAACGCAAAACATACCCCAGGCTACCGTTGGCCCCTTCACACCCATGTCCGTCATCACCCAAATGAAACCGGCTACCAAAGCGGCGGCGGCAGGCGAAGGAAGCCCCTGAAAATAGCGCTTATCGACCACTGCAGTATTGACATTGAACCGCGCAAGCCGCAGTGCCGCACAGGCGCAGTAGACGAATGCAGCGAACCAACCCCAGCGTCCCAACCCGTTGAGTGCCCAGACATAAGAAATAAGGGCGGGTGCTGCTCCAAAGGACACCATGTCGGACAGTGAGTCCATCTGCTCACCAAATGCACTCTGGGTATTGGTCATGCGGGCAACCCGACCGTCCAGACTGTCGAGAACCATTGCGCAAAAAACCCCGACTGAAGCCAGGTCAAAACGCCCGTTGATGGCCATCACAATGGCATAGAAGCCACCAAACAGCGCTGCCAGCGTAAACAGATTGGGCAGTACGTATATGCCTTTGCGCCGCTTACGAATCAAGACAGCGCCATTGCCGTCCGATCCGGACACGTCAGTACCATCATCCATAAATATTCCTTGCAACTTCGCTCTCACACCGATGCCGGAGCCGGTATATCGCCATCGATACTACGTCACAGTGTAAGACAGTCTTGCAGGCGCAGCATACCGAACGCGAGTTCCAAGGAAAAAGGCCACCTGGGTGGCCTTTTTCCCTGCAGGTCAATAACGTTCAATTGCGGGTCTGGTCTACCAGCTTGTTTTTCTTGATCCACGGCATCATGGCACGCAGAGTCTCACCAACCTGTTCGATCTGGTGCTCCGATGTCAGGCGACGGCGACTCAATAGCGTGGGTGCACCGGCCTTGTTTTCCAGAATGAAACTCTTGGCGTATTCGCCGGTCTGAATGTCTTTCAGACACTGGCGCATGGCATCCTTGGTGGCACCCGTAACAATGCGTGGCCCAGTCACGTATTCTCCGTACTCGGCGTTGTTCGAAATCGAGTAGTTCATGTTGGCAATGCCGCCTTCATAAATCATGTCGACAATCAGTTTGAGTTCGTGCAGGCATTCAAAGTAGGCCATCTCGGGTGCATAACCACCCTCAACCAGGGTCTCAAAGCCGGCCTTGATCAATTCCACGGTACCACCGCAGAGCACCGCCTGCTCACCAAACAAATCAGTCTCTGTTTCTTCCCGGAAATTGGTTTCTATGATGCCAGCCTTGCCGCCACCATTGGCCATCGCGTAACTCAGTGCCAGATCGCGTGTGCGGCCCGACTTGTCCTGATGAACCGCGATCAAATGCGGTACGCCACCACCCTGTACATAGGTACCGCGCACGGTGTGCCCTGGCGCCTTTGGTGCCACCATCCAGACATCCAGATCTGCACGCGGAGTCACCAGCCCGTAATGCACATTGAACCCATGTGCAAACACCAGCGAAGCACCTTGCCGAATGTTGGGCTCAACATCCAGCGTGTACACGGATCCGATTTGCTCGTCCGGAAGCAAAATCATCACCACATCCGCAGACTTGACAGCATCAGCAACCTCAGCCACCTTCAATCCGGCCTTTTCCACCTTGGGCCAGGATGCTCCACCCTTGCGCAGACCAACGACCACCTTTACGCCGCTGTCATTCAAATTTTGCGCATGGGCGTGGCCTTGGCTACCGTAACCAATGATGGCAACCGTCTTGCCCTTAATAAGGCTCAGATCGCAGTCTTTGTCGTAAAAAACTTTCATTTTCTCTCCGTTGTAAAAAATTAGACTCTCAGGATGCGTTCGCCGCGCCCAACACCGCTGGAACCGGTACGCACTGTTTCCAGAATCGCCCCGCGCTCAATGGCCTCCAGGAACGCGTCGTTCTTCGACTGGTCTCCGGTCAACTCGATGGTGTAGCTCTTATCAGTGACATCAATAATTCGTCCCCGAAAAATGTCGACCATTCGCTTCATCTCCTCGCGCTCTTTACCAACAGCGCGCACCTTCACCATCATGAGTTCTCGCTCAATGTAAGCACCTTCGGTCAGATCGACTACCTTGACCACTTCAATCAACCGATTCAGGTGCTTGGTGATTTGCTCAATCACATCGTCTGAGCCCGCGGTTTGAATGGTCATACGCGACAGGCTCGCGTCCTCCGTTGGAGCAACGGTCAAAGATTCGATGTTGTAACCACGTGCCGAAAAAAGTCCAACCACCCGTGACAGTGCACCTGGCTCGTTTTCCAGCAATACAGCAATGATGTGCTTCATAAGTCCTCCGAACCCAACAGCATTTCCGTAATACCTTTGCCGGCCTGCACCATGGGAAACACATTTTCAGTGGGGTCAGTGCGGAAGTCCATAAACACGGTTCGGTCTTTGAGCTTGCGCGCTTCTCGCAGCGCCGGTTCTACGTCCTGCGGACGTTCGATCAACATGCCGACATGGCCATAGGCCTCTGCCAGTTTTACAAAGTTCGGCAAAGCGTCCATGTAGCTGTGGCTATAACGACCTTCGTACTCCACCTCCTGCCACTGGCGCACCATGCCCAGATAACGGTTGTTGAGCGACACGATCTTGATCGGCGTGTTGTATTGAAGGCAAGTAGAGAGTTCCTGGATGCACATTTGCACGGAACCTTCTCCAGTGATGCAAAACACTTCACTTTCCGGTTTGGCCAATTTGATGCCCATGGCGTATGGAATGCCCACACCCATGGTGCCTAAACCGCCGGAGTTGATCCAACGCCGGGGTTCCTCAAACTTGTAGTACTGAGCCGCCCACATCTGGTGCTGGCCAACGTCTGATGTAATGTAGGCATCAATATCCTTGGTCATGTTCCAAAGGGTCTCAACGACGTACTGCGGCTTGATGACATCGCCCTTGCCCATGCTGTACTTCATGCAGTTGCGCTCGCGCCAGCCATCGATGGTTTCCCACCAGGCACCCAGGGCATCTGCATCCGGTTTGAAGGCTCCTTCCTTGATCATGGCGATCATTTCCGTCAGTACATCCTTCACATCGCCCACGATGGGAATATCAACCCGAACCCGTTTGGAAATGCTCGAAGGGTCAATGTCAATATGAATAATCTTGCGCTCATTTTGCGCAAAGTGTTTTGGGTTGCCTATGACGCGGTCGTCAAAACGAGCACCAACGGCCAACAAAACATCGCAGTGCTGCATCGCGTGGTTAGCTTCCAGCGTGCCATGCATGCCGAGCATGCCCAGGAACTTGCGGTCACTTGCAGGATAGGCACCTAGCCCCATCAGGGTGTTGGTGCACGGGTACCCGAGCATGTCGACCAGGGCTCTCAGTTCGGCGGATGCGTTGCTCAGCAACACCCCGCCGCCGGTGTATATGAAAGGTCGCTTGGCGGCCAGCAACAGTTGCAATGCTTTGCGAATTTGTCCGCCATGCCCCTTGCGCACCGGGTTGTACGAGCGCATCTCCACCGAAGCGGGATAACCCGCGTAGGGAACTTTCTTGAACGACACGTCTTTCGGAATGTCCACCACAACCGGGCCAGGTCGGCCGCTGCGCGCGATGTGAAACGCCTTCTTCAGTGTCAGGGCCAGATCCCTAGCATCTTTCACCAAAAAATTGTGCTTTACCACTGGACGGGTAATGCCCACAGCGTCGCACTCCTGAAAAGCGTCCATGCCAATCGCGTGGGTGGGAACTTGGCCCGAAATGATCACCATCGGGATACTGTCCATGTACGCCGTGGCAATGCCGGTCACGGCATTGGTTACCCCGGGACCGGATGTCACCAGCGCCACGCCTACATCGCCCGTGGCCCGAGCGTATCCGTCGGCGGCATGTACTGCAGCCTGTTCGTGACGTACCAGCACGTGCTGAATCGTGTCCTGCTTGAAAAAAGCGTCGTAAATATGAAGTACGGCCCCGCCTGGATAACCCCAGATGTACTTGACACCCTCAGCCTGGAGGGCTTTGACCAAAATCTCCGCACCCCGCAGTTCTTGTGACGAAGATGACGTTGCCTTGGAGGATTTACCCGCCAACGACGCTGATGCGATTTCAGTTTTTGAAATTTCCATGATGAACCTTTGTGAATTTCTCTGACGAAAAACCTTGGGTGCTCGTTCGCAAACACTTGTGGTGTCGCGGCAGAACTTAAGGTTCAAGCCATAAGCACATTGAATGCTGTGCCGAGCCAGAACCCGTTTGCCTTTTGATTTGCAGGCGGAATTATCGCATTGGTCCAACTGCATTCCAGACGCTGCGATGCGAAAACATGGCCCGCGAATGCGATAATTCATGCAGATCGCCTGAAGTTGGTGCCTATTTTTGACATCTGGCCCCTTTTTTTATCGACCTTTTCCTTACGGCTCCCCACTTTTGGCCACCGAACTCGAACTGTCCGATTTTCTCAAGAGCGTGGAAAGGCGCGCCTTCAAGCGCTCGGTGTATCACGTTCGCAACGACGAGGCCGCACTTGACATTGTTCAGGACAGCATGATGAAACTGGCCGAGCATTACGGCCACAAACCGGTCGAAGAACTTCCGATGCTGTTTCAGCGCATCCTCTCGAATTGCACGCTGGACTGGTTTCGACGCAGGAAAACCCACAGCGCCCTGTTTTCGAACATGAGTGACTTTGAGTCTGCCGGCGAGGACGGAGATTTCGATCTGCTGGAGACGCTGCATTCGTCCGACGGTCCGGAACTAAGTGAAAGCGCGGAGACTCAAACCGATCGGGCACAAACCTTGCGTCAGATTGAGTCGGAGATCGAGAAACTGCCGGCTCGTCAACGGGAAGCCTTTTTGATGCGTTACTGGGAGGACATGGATGTTGCCGAGACGGCAGCGGCGATGGGGTGTTCGCAGGGCAGCGTCAAAACGCACTGTTCGCGGGCTGTGCACGCATTGGCGCAGGCATTGAAGGCAAAAGGGATAAGACTATGAACCACACGCTACCAAACCACGACGAAAGCTATCAGGATCTGCTGGGTTACGGCATTGCCCGGCGACTGAACGACAGCGCCGACGATCTGCCACACGACATTTCGCAGCGACTGAAGGCGGCGCGTGCGCAGGCCTTGGGCCGGCGCAAAGTCGTCAAGCCCCAGTTTGCCGCCGGTGCTGGTTCGAACGGAAGCACGGCGGTGCTGCATATGGACGAGGACGACCGAAGCGTCTGGAATCGTTTTGCATCTTTGTTGCCCTTGCTTGCACTGATAGCAGGCCTCATCACTATTGGCGTGTTCCAGGAACAGAATCGCGCCCAGGAAGTTGCGGAAGTGGACGCAGAAATCTTGACCGATGATCTCCCACCGGCAGCGTTCACGGATCCGGGGTTTTTGCGATTTCTGAGCGCAAAGCAACAAGACTGACCCCCATTTCTGTCGATTCGCATGGTTATTGCTGCGTACTTAAAATTGTCATCGAGAAAGCAGGCGGCCTGTCGCGTGCTACTGGGGGGGCTTCTTGGCTCGGCGCTCCTGACAACCATTGCAGCGAGCGCTTGGTCGCAAATTGCTCCTCCGGGCAGCGCTGCCTCAAGAAGCGTCCCCCTGCCAACTTCAACACCGGTGGTCGCCAGTGTCTTGCGCTGGGCTGAACTCACCAAAGCGCAGCAAGAAGCACTGCAACCCCTCACGAAGTCTTGGAACGACCTGAGCGTGGTTCACCGGCGCAAATGGATCGCCCTGGCCCAGAACTACCCATTGATGTCGTCCGAAAGCAAGGAGAAGCTGCACAGCCGCATGGTCGAATGGGCCGCTCTCACTCCCGCTGAGCGGCAGGTGGCGCGCTTGAATTTTGCCGAAACCAAGAAGCTGGCGCCCACGGACCGTGCGGCCGATTGGGAGGCTTACCAGGCATTGAGTTCGCAAGAGCGGCAAAAACTCGCCGAACAAGCCACCAGGAAAACCCCGGGTGCCGCAATTGCCATTAAACCGAACGCACCCGACAAACTGGCCACTGTGCCGGTGACCCGTCATACCCCCGAAGATGTGCGCAAGGAAGCAACCTCAAAGCAGGGAGTGAACCAGAATACCCTGCTACCGAAGGCCTCGCGCCCGGCCTCTGTTGCATCGGAACCCGAACCCGAAGCGGAATCCAATCCGGCACCTTCGAATTAGGCACCACGAATTGAAAACTCCAGGTTTGTGGCCGCGCATGGCCTGCTGGCTGTACGAAGGCATGCTGATGTTCGGTGTGGTGTTCATTTCGGACTACCTGTTTGACACCCTTAGCCAGACCCGCAATGCGATGGACTACCGCAATGTCCGTCAGGCATTTCTATTCGTGATCTTTGGCATTTACTTTGTCTGGTTCTGGTCCAAGGGCCAAACACTCGCCATGAAGACCTGGCACATCCGGCTGGTAGCTGTCAACGGTCAAGCGGTAACTCAAACCCGCGCACTGGGACGCTATTGCCTGAGTTGGGTCTGGTTTCTCCCCCCATTGGCGGCCATGTCGCTCACAAAGCTCGGCGTGGGTGAAATCGCGCTGATTCTTGCTGGCTGGGTAGTTGCATGGGCCCTGCTCAGCCGCATCCACCCTCAAAACCAGTTTTGGCACGACGCGCTGGCGGGCACCCGATTGGTAGCGTCACCATGAATGCTGGCAGCAGCGTCGACGTGTCAGCCAACCCACAGAAGCAGCGCCGGGGCCTGAGCCGCATGTGGCATGCCACTGGCTACTCGATCGCGGGGTTGCGGGCTGGCTGGGGCGAAACGGCATTTCGCCAGGAGGCGCTTGCCGCCATGGTCATGCTGCCTGCAACGCTGTGGCTGGGACGCAACTGGCTGGAAACCGCGATACTGGCATTCAGTGTGGTCTTCGTGATGGTGGTTGAACTGCTCAATACTGCCGTGGAGACTGCCATCGACCGCATTGGGCCGGAATGGCACGATCTCTCCAAGCGCGCCAAGGACATGGGTAGCGCGGCGGTTTTACTGAGTTTGCTGCTTTGCCTAGGCATCTGGAGTGCCGCCATTTACCATCGTTTTGTATGAATCATCCGACCTTCTCCTTATGTGTCTACTGCGGCTCTCGCCCTGGCGTGAATCCTGCCTACGCCCAGGCTGCTTCCGAGGTAGGACAGTGGATTGCCAACCAGGGCGGGCAACTGGTCTACGGGGGCGGCCATGGCGGTTTGATGGGTATCGTGGCCGATGCCACCCTGCAGGCGGGCGGGCGCGTCGTCGGCATCATTCCGAAATCACTGGTTGAGCGCGAGTGGGCCCACCGCGGCTGTACCGAACTGCACATTGTCGACACCATGCACGAGCGCAAACGCATGATGGCCGAGCGCGCTGATGCCTTTCTGGCCCTGCCGGGCGGCATCGGAACGCTGGAAGAACTGTTTGAAGTCTGGACCTGGCGGCAGTTGGGCTACCACGACAAGCCGATCGGTCTCTTGAATACTGGTGGGTACTACCAGGGCCTGCTCGATTTCATGCGATTTTCGATGCAACAGGGTTTCTTAAACGACTTCCAGTGGAGTCTGGTGCACGCAGCAGACACCCCTGCAGCACTGCTACCCAACCTGGTGCAGGCAGCACCGTCATCGCCTGCCGCCCCACTGGACCTGATTTAACCGTTCGGCTGCGCCAATGCCGATTCAAACAGCTGATTCGTCCTGTTCACCGGTGCGAATTCGCACCACACGCTCGACGCTGGTAACAAAAATCTTGCCATCCCCAATCTTGCCAGTGTGGGCGGCCTTGACGATGGCATCGACGCAGCGTTCCAGGTCCTCTGACTTCACCACCACTTCCACCTTGACCTTGGGCAGGAAATCGACCACGTACTCGGCCCCTCGGTAGAGCTCGGTGTGGCCCTTCTGGCGACCAAAGCCCTTGACCTCGGTTACGGTCAGCCCGGTAACGCCACACTCGGCCAAGGCCTCGCGCACCTCTTCGAGTTTGAATGGTTTGATGACAGCGGTAATTTGTTTCATGAAGACATTCTAATCAGGCTCGAAAATAGTTGGTGATCGGATAGCGCCAATCCTTGCCAAAACTGCGGTGCGTCACTCGAATGCCCACCGGCGCCTGGCGACGTTTGTACTCATTGATCTTGATGAGCCGGGTTACTTTTTCGACGTCCGCGCGCGCGAACCCGGCCGCCACGATAGTCTCAATGCTCTGATCGTTCTCCATGTAACGGTCAACAATGGCATCCAGCACCTCATACGGCGGCAGACTGTCCTGATCGGTCTGGTCCGGGCGCAACTCCGCGCTGGGAGGGCGGGTAATGATGCGTTCGGGAATCGGTTGCGAGCCGGTACCGTAAGGGTCATGCGCGTTGCGCCAGAGGGCCATCTTGAACACCAGCGTCTTGGCCAGGTCCTTGATGACGGCGAAGCCTCCGGCCATGTCCCCGTACAACGTGCAGTACCCGGTCGCCATTTCTGATTTGTTGCCGGTGGTCAGCACAATGCTGCCAAGTTTGTTGGAAAGCGCCATGAGCAAGGTGCCGCGAATACGGGCCTGAATGTTCTCTTCGGTGGCATCTTCGGCCAAACCTTCGAAATCGTGGGCCAGCGAAACCTTGAATGCCTCAAACTGCGGAACAATCGAAATTTCTTCGTACCGCACACCCAGACGCCGGGCCATCTCGCGCGCATCGAGCCAGCTGATGTCGGCCGTGTAGGGCGAAGGCATCATCACGGCACGCACTTTGTCGGCACCCAGTGCGTCCACCGCTATTGCCAGCACCAGTGCCGAGTCAATCCCGCCCGACAGTCCCAGTAGCGCGCCTGGAAAGCCGTTTTTTTCCACATAGTCACGCACGCCCAACACCAACGCATCCCACAGGTCGCGCTCAGGCGTTCGCTCCGGCTCCACCGTTGCTACGAACTTAATAGCGGCCTGCGCATATTCCACGGCCACTTCAAACATATTCTCTGTAAAACTAGGGGCCCGGCCGGCAACCCCTCCATCGGCATTGAGCGCAAACGAGTGCCCCTCAAACACGACCTCATCCTGCCCACCCACCAGATGTGCATACACCAGTGGAAGGCCGGTAGCGAGCACGCGCTCTCGCATTGTCTGTTCCCGCTCGTAGCCCTTGCCCAGATGGAAGGGCGAGGCGTTGATCACCGCCAGCATCTGCGCGCCTGCCTCCCGGGCCCGCAATGCAGGTTCCTCAAACCATGCATCCTCACAAATCAGCAAACCGACTCGAATGCGCTGGCCCTGAGTACCAGCCTCAAACACACAGACACCATGGCCGGGAGTGAAATAGCGGCGCTCGTCGAACACCTGGTAGTTCGGCAGCTCGCGCTTGGCATAGGTGGCAATCACCCGCCCTTCGCACAGCACGCTGGCCGCGTTGAAGCGATTCTGGACTGCCACCGAGCGTGTGCGGCTGTCGCCACCGGTCGGGTGCCCCACCACCACCGTCATGTCCTTTAACCCGGCCAGCGCGTGGGCAACCGTTTTCACGGCATCATCGCAGGCATGGATAAACGCCGGGCGCAAGTACAGGTCTTCAGCGGCATAGCCGCAAATCGACAACTCGGGGGTAAGCAACAAGCGTGCGCCCTGCGCATAGGCCTGCTGCGCGGCGAGGATGATCTTTTGGGCATTGCCGTTAAGGTCGCCCACAATGAAATTGAGTTGCGCGACAAACAGGGTAAGAGACATGGCTGAGGATTATGTCATTCGGGTGCTGGATTCGCCGTTGGCCCTTGACCCACGCGCATGGGACGCGTTGCTGGCCACCCAGTCCAACCCCAGTCCATTCATGCGCCACGCCTATCTGACTGCGTTACACGAGAGCGGCAGTGCAACCCCGGCTACCGGTTGGACACCCCGCTTCATCACACTCTGGCTGTCTGGCGAACTGGTCGCAGCATGTGCCCTGTATGAAAAGAGCCATTCGTATGGGGAATACGTGTTTGACTGGGCCTGGGCGAATGCCTACGCACAGCACCGCCTGCCGTACTACCCCAAAGCGGTCGTGGCCGTGCCCTTCACCCCAGTGCCTGGCGCGCGACTGATGGCCCGCAGCGAAGAGGCACGCGCAGCACTGGTGCACGCGCTGGTGCGATGGTGCGAAAAAGCAGGCATGTCGTCCCTGCATCTGCTTTTTCTTGACCCGCCCGATGCCGCCGCCTGCGCACGGGCCGGTTTGATGCTGCGCCACACGGTGCAATTTCACTGGAACAACGCGCTTCCCGTTTTTTCGGACTTCGAGGCCTTCCTCGCATCCCTGTCGCATGAAAAGCGCAAGAAGATCCGTCAGGAGCGGCGCAAGGTGCGCGAGGCTGGTGTCGAATTCCGCTGGGCGCTGGGCCGGGATATTTCAGTGCAGGACTGGGATTTCTTCTACCGCTGCTACGAACGCACCTACCTCGAGCACGGTAATGCGCCCTACCTGGACCGAGACTTCTTTGAACGCATGGCCCAGACCATGCCCGAGCACTGGCTGCTGTTTACTGCGCTGCGTGCGGGTCGACCGATTGCTACCAGTTTGATAGCTGTTCACGCACAGTCCACGGGAGTCAGCGGCCAAATCTACCCAAAAAGCCAGATCAAGGTTGCCTACGGACGCTATTGGGGCGCACTGGAGCGGGTGGACTGCCTGCACTTTGAGGCCTGCTATTACCAACCGCTGCAATGGTGCATAGAGCACGGCTACCAGCGATTTGAAGGCGGAGCCCAGGGTGAGCACAAGATGGCCCGCGCGCTGCTGCCGGTAAAGACCACCAGTGCCCACTGGTTGGCGCACCCAGCGTTTGCAGACGCGGTAGCACGATTCCTGGAAAGGGAGGGCCAGGGTATAGAGGGCTACTTGGACAATCTGGCCCAGCGCAGCCCATTGCGAAGTCCCGATCTGCCTGGCCGAACCTGATCAGAACGTTTCCCAGTCGTCATCGCCCCCGGCCGGGGAAGCCTTGGCACTGGTCTTGGGCGCTGGTGTCGGCAACGAGGCCGTCACCACCGGAGCGCTTTTGGGCGCTGCAGCTTTGACCGACGCCGCGGGTGCCGCGGTACGGGCAGCGCCTTCATTGCGTCGCTCCTGTCCCTGAAACGGTGCCGCCTTGGGTGCGCTGGATCGTACCGGCGCCTTGGGCGGTGCATTGCCATGACCCCCTTCAGCGAGCTGGAATACGGCCACCGTTTGCACCAGTTCCTGTGCCTGACTCTTCAAGCTGCTCGCAGCAGCTGCCATCTCTTCGACCAGCGCAGCATTTTGCTGCGTGGCCTGATCCATCTGCGTCACGGCTTCACCCACCTGCTGTACGCCCATGCTTTGCTCGGTGCTGGCCGCGCTGATCTCTCCCATAATGTCGGTCACGCGGCGGATGCTGCTGACCACTTCGGTCATGGTAATGCCGGCCTTGTCGACCAAGGCGGTGCCCTGTTCAACACGTTCGACGCTGGCGTTGATAAGGCTTTTGATTTCCTTGGCGGCTTCAGCGCTGCGCCCGGCCAACGAGCGAACTTCACTAGCCACCACGGCAAAGCCGCGACCCTGCTCGCCCGCACGTGCAGCCTCTACCGCAGCGTTCAAGGCCAGGATGTTGGTCTGGAAGGCAATGCCGTCGATGACGCTGATGATGTCGGAGATCTTGCGGCTTGATTCGTTGATGCCCTTCATGGTCTCCACCACCTGTCCGACCACTTCGCCACCTTGCACGGCGACAGCAGAAGCGCTGGTGGCGAGTTGGTTGGCCTGGCGCGCGGAATCGGCATTTTGTTTGACGGTGGAGCCGAGTTCTTCCATCGAAGCTGCAGTTTGCTCCAGCGCACTGGCTTGCTGTTCGGTACGCGCACTCAGGTCGTTGTTGCCCTGGGCGATCTCTGCACTGGCGGTGGCGACGGACTCGGAACCCTGGCGGACCGTAGCGACCACATTGGCAAGACTGGAACGCATGGTTTCCAGCGCCTGCAGTAGTTCTGCCGTCTCGTCGCTGCCCGAGGTCGCAAGCGCTACCGACATGTTGCCCTGTGCCATATCTTTGGCAGCAGTAACGGCCCGTGCAATCGGGTTAGCGATTGCCCGCGCGATCGAAAACGCCATCGCCCCGGCCAGCAGCACCGAGATCAGAACACAAGCGATCACCACCGTCCGGGACGTCGCGTACACCTTTTGCGCAGTTGCCCATGACTCTGCAGCGCCTTTCGAGTTGTACTCTGAGAGAAAAGACGCGTCGGCCAAGGCAGCGTTAAACAACTTTCCGCTTTCCCCCGTATAGATGTTTCCCGCCTCGTCCCCCGCTGCGGGGCCCTGTCGTGAAACAGCAATGAGCTTCTTATCAATGGCAAGCCATGCATCACGGTTCTTGCGGAAGCTTGCCAGCAACTTCGTCTCCTCCTCCGAGTTGAAATACTTGCCTGCGAAAGCGTCGCTCTCCATAAGTTGTTTGATGCCCTTCGCAATGCGCGCCTCCTGCTCACCCTTCACTGCGGCGTCGACCGTCAGCAAGTGCCGCGCCTCTGCTCGGCGAACATCATTGAGTACGCTGCGCATGTTTGCCGCCAAATCGACACTGGGTAAATCATTCGTGGCAAGTAGCTCCGTTTCACGTGCCACCTTGGAGAGCTCTACCAAGGACACCACGCCCAGCAGGAGGGTCATGGCAACAAGCACCGCAAACCCAATGCCAAGCTTGATACTGATCTTGAAATTCGAGAAGTTCATACCATCAACTTTCAACAAAAATTACTGTTGCACCTCAGTGCGCCATACCCAACTCTGCATTGCTCAGCAATGTCTCCATGTTCATCACTATCAGCATGCGCTCTCCAACGTCGGCCAATCCGACAATAAAGCGGGACTCAATCGCCGATTCAAACTGAGGTGCCGGCCGGATGGTCCTGGCATCGAGCGTCACCACATCCGACACTGCATCCACCACGGCACCTACCACCGCGCCATGGATATTCAAAATGATGACCACCGTAAAGTCGGTGTAGTCGGCGCTGGACAAGTTGAGCTTGAGCCGCAGGTCCACAATCGGCACGATCACGCCGCGCAGGTTCACCACCCCCTTGATGAAACTCGGCGAGTTCACCATATGGACGGGCTGCTCATACGAGCGAATTTCCTGTACGCGAAGTATCTCGATCGCGTATTCCTCGTCCCCGAGCCGCAAAGTGAGGTATTGCCCCGACACGGCCCCTGCCGGAGGTCCAGCAGAGGACTGCGTTTGCGATATTTCCATAGGCGTGGTCCTTGAATGCAAGCGCTTCGTAGGCTTGTGGAAAAACATCATACATGCTCCACTTGCCTGCAACCGGGCGAAAAACCGTCGCCTTGCGCTAACGCAAACTGCCCCCTAAACCGCTCCCACTTTGATAGCCCTCCCGGCAAGATCTGCGCGGGGCCGCCGCTACTTCAGGCGTGAAGCTTGTTGTAGGCGGCGATGCCGTCCAGAATTTCCTTATGCGCCGCCTCCGGACCTTCCCACCCCAGAATCTTCACCCATTTGCCGTCTTCCAGATCCTTGTAGTGCTCGAAAAAATGCGCAATGGTTTTGAGGCGAATCGGACTCAGGTCTTCGGGCCTCTTCCAGCGCGTGTAGAGGGTCAAAATTTTCTCGATCGGCACTGCCAGCACCTTTCCGTCCATACCGGCCTCATCTTCCATCTTCAGGATCCCGATGGCGCGGCAGGGCACTACGACACCGGGAATCAGCGGCACCGGTGTCACCACCAGCACGTCCACCGGGTCGCCGTCGCCCGAAATGGTTTTGGGTACGTAGCCGTAGTTGGTGGGGTAATGCATGGCCGTGCTCATGAAACGGTCCACAAAAATTGCCCCGGTCGCCTTGTCCACCTCGTACTTCACCGGATCGGCATTCATGGGAATTTCGATGATCACGTTGAACGCATCAGGGACCTTGGTGCCGGGGGTGACGTTGTCGAGGGACATAAGAACTCTCTTTGATTACGGTGAATAAGTGAATGCTGGGCAGTATTAACCCATTTTTTTCTGACGCAGATCATACAAACAGGTTCGAAATGGCCGTTTTTCAAGTTAAAGTCCGGCGGTTGGCCAATCGTCTCCTCGGCACCATCGTTGTGCTGTCGTTGCGAGGAAGCAACGCAGCTGGGGCAACGCTGACGTTGCACCCTCCCAAGCGAAACAACACTGAAGGAGATTCATATGACGGGCAACTCAGCGCTCATTTTGGCGCTTGTCTGCGGGTTCATTGCCGTGGCTTACGGTTTTTGGGCGCGCAGCTGGATTCTTTCCCAGGACGCGGGTAACGCCCGCATGCAAGAAATTGCGGCTGCCATTCAGACCGGTGCCGCGGCCTACCTGGCGCGGCAATACAAGACCATCGCCATGGTGGGCGTGGTTCTGACCATCCTGATCGCCGTGTTTCTCGACTCCCTGAGCGCGGTCGGCTTCGTCGTCGGGGCGGTTCTCTCAGGTGCCTGCGGCTTCATCGGCATGAACGTATCGGTGCGTGCCAACGTGCGCACCGCTCAGGCCGCCACCAAGGGCATTGGCCCGGCACTCGACGTCGCGTTTCGCGGCGGCGCAATCACCGGCATGCTGGTGGTTGGACTGGGCCTGCTGGGTGTAACCGGCTTTTACTGGTTTTTAGTCGGAAATGGCAACCTGACCCCCGACAAGAATCTGGCGCAGATGCTTAACCCGCTGATCGGCTTCGCATTTGGCTCGTCCCTGATTTCCATCTTCGCGCGTTTGGGCGGAGGCATATTTACCAAGGGCGCAGACGTAGGCGCAGACCTGGTGGGCAAGGTTGAAGCTGGCATTCCCGAAGATGACCCGCGTAACCCGGCCGTGATTGCCGACAACGTCGGTGACAACGTTGGTGACTGCGCTGGCATGGCTGCCGACCTGTTCGAAACCTACGCGGTTACGCTCATTGCCACGATGGTGCTGGGTGCGCTGATGGTCACCGGCGCTGGGACCAGTGCCGTGGTGTATCCGCTGGCGCTGGGTGCAGTTTCCATTGTGGCCTCCATTATTGGATGCTTCTTTGTTAAAGCCTCCCCTGGCATGACCAACGTGATGCCCGCGCTGTACAAGGGTCTGGCGGTGGCAGGCGGCCTGTCTCTGGTGGCGTTTTTCTTTGTCACACAAAACATGCTGCCCCCCACTATGTCGCTGGCGGACGGAAAAACCATCAGCAGCATGAACCTGTTTTGGGCCTGCTCCGTCGGCCTGATTCTGACCGCCGCACTGGTCTGGATTACCGAGTACTACACCGGCACCCAGTACAAACCGGTTCAGCACATTGCTGAGGCGTCCACCACCGGGCATGGCACTAACATCATTGCCGGCCTGGGTGTTTCCATGCGCTCGACAGCCTGGCCTGTCATGTTTGTTTGTGTGGCGATCTACACCGCCTACGGTCTCGCCGGCCTGTACGGCATTGCCATTGCTGCCACCTCCATGCTGAGCATGGCTGGTATTGTGGTGGCGCTGGATGCCTACGGCCCAATCACCGACAACGCCGGGGGCATTGCAGAAATGTCTGAAATGCCCAAGAGCGTTCGCGACATTACCGACCCGCTGGATGCCGTGGGCAACACCACCAAGGCCGTAACCAAAGGCTACGCCATCGGTTCAGCGGGTCTGGCCGCCCTGGTGCTGTTTGCCGACTACACCCACAAGCTCGAAGGCCTGGGTGCCCACATCACGTTCGACCTGAGCAACCCCAAGGTCATCATTGGCCTGTTCATTGGTGGCATGATTCCTTATCTGTTTGGTGCCATGGCCATGGAGGCGGTAGGCCGCGCCGCGGGCTCGGTGGTGGTTGAAGTTCGCCGCCAGTTCAAGGAGATCAAGGGCATCATGGACGGCACCGGCAAGCCCGAGTACGACACCGCTGTGGACATGCTAACCACTGCTGCCATCAAGGAAATGATGATTCCAAGTTTGCTGCCGGTGGTAGCACCCATTCTGGTCGGCCTCGTGCTCGGTCCGGCCGCATTGGGCGGACTGCTGATGGGCACCATCGTGACCGGTCTGTTCGTGGCCATTTCGATGTGTACCGGTGGCGGTGCCTGGGACAATGCGAAGAAATACATCGAAGATGACAACTTCGGCGGCAAGGGCTCTGAGGCGCACAAGGCCGCTGTCACAGGGGACACCGTGGGTGACCCCTACAAGGACACGGCGGGCCCGGCAATTAATCCGCTGATCAAAATCATCAATATCGTGGCGCTTTTGATCGTGCCTGTGATGATGAAGCTGCACGGCGGTTAATCGCTGAACGTCCTGACCAAGCCCGCTTTTTAGCGGGCTTTTTTTGAATCTGTGCCGTGAAAATCCTTGTTGTTGACGACCATGCGCTAGTGCGTGAAGGCCTGCATCAGGTATTGCAGGGGCTCGATGATGCGGTACAAGTCTTGCAGGCAAGCACTTGCACACAGGCGTTCGAAATGGTACGTGACCACCACGACCTGGACCTGATCCTGCTGGACTACCACCTGCCTGACATGACGGGTTTGGAGGCATTGCGGGTGCTTGGTCTGCGCCACCCCGAGCTACCCGTACTGATGATCTCGGGCGTTGCCAATGTACCCGTGATGCAGGAGGTCATGCAAGCCGGTGCGTGTGGTTTCATTACCAAATCAGGTCGGAGCGAGGTGCTGCTGCAGGCCATTCGACAGGTTCTCGACGGGGACGTGTATGTGTCGCCCGAGTTGCAAACGCGATCGGACGCACCTGCTGCGGGCAGTAGAACGGGCCGTGCAGCCCTTACACACCGTCAGGAACTCGTGCTGCAGGAACTACTCGATGGCCGCTCCAACCGCGAGATCAGTGCGTCACTGCATATTTCGGATGAAACAGTCAAAACCCATGTCACCGCCATCCTGCGTCACTTCGATGTGCTCAACCGCACGCAGGCAGTGGTAGCTGCTGCCCGGGAAGGCTACCGGCCCCTAAGCCAAACGCCGCCCTGACGCTGGCTTGGGCTGCGCTGAGGCGCCCGACCGGGAGATCAACCGCCGCATCAGGCTGCGCAATTTGGCCGGACGAATCGGCTTGTGCAAAAGCGTCAATCCGACCGCCTGGGTCGACTGCATCAGGGCCGGATCGGTGCTTCCACTCATCAGACACGCCGGGACACTGTGTCCAAGCAGCGTGCGTGCACGGGAAATCACCTGTATTCCGTTCTCGCCTTCACCCAGCCGGTAATCACTCACTACCACTTCCGGCACGAGCCCGTTCTCAATCGCCGTCACCGCCTGCGCGGCATCGCAAGCCACCACCACGATGCAACCCCACGAAGTCAGCAGATCAGCCATGGCCAGACGCGCATATGCGTCGTCCTCCACCACCAGTACCGTTACACCGTCGAGATCGGACGAGGCGACCTCGACCGGCAAGGCTAAAGCTGCGGGTTCGGCCACTGCCGCGGGCAGGCTGATGCTAAAGCGTGAGCCGCACCCCGGAGCGGAGCGCAGCCCAACCTCCAGACCCAACAGTTGGGCGCTGCGCTCCACAATGTTGAGACCCAGCCCCAACCCCTGACTGCGCTGGCGAGCCTGGTTGCCGACCTGGAAAAACTCCTTGAATATATTTGCCTGGTGCTCGGAAGATATTCCGACGCCGCTGTCCCACACCTCAATACGCACCCTGTTCCCCCTCGGCATCGGGCGGCAGGCCAACAACACCGTACCCTGTTCGGTGTAGCGCAAGGCGTTGTGCATCAGGTTCATGACCATGCGTTTGAGTAGTGCCGCGTCGGTACGTGTCCACAACTCGGTCGGTCGCACCCGCAAGCGCAAACCACGGGCCTCGGCCAATGGCGCAAGTGCCCCTTCGACCGATTCCAGCAGTGTCTGCACGCGAAACACTGAAACATGGACCGGCACCACTCCGGCATCCAGTCGTGAAATATCGAGCAGACTGTCCAGCAATTCCTGCATGGCCAGGGTCGATGCTTCGATCTGACCCACCAGCTGGCGCGAAATCCCCTCCAACGGAAGTTGCCCCAGTCGAGCGATGAACAGTCCCAACGCATGCGTGGGTTGGCGCAGATCGTGGCTGGCTGCGGCCAAAAAGCGTGACTTTGCCTGGGTAGCTGCCTCGGCCTCTTCCTTCTTTATGTTGAGTTCGCGGGTAACTTCCTGAACGCGCTGTTCCAATTCATCGCGCCCCCACGCCAGGCGCCTAGCCATCTGGTTGAGTCCCTGCTGCACGTCGTACAGCAGATCGTTGTGTTCCACCTGTGTGCGCTCTGCAAAGTTTCCCTGTCCAACGCGTTCAATCGTGCCCAGCACCCGCAAAATTGGACGAACCACTGCATCGCTCAGTCGCGCTGCCAGTGCCCCCGCAAACAGCAGGCTTAACGTTCCCACCCACAACGACAGCCACATCAGCTCATGCTCACGCGCAAGCAAGCCCTCACGTGACATCTCCAGCACCACATATCCCAGCAACAAGGACTGTCTAGCCTCCTCGGTGCGAGACCCGGTGAAAAGATCGCTGATTTCGACACGGCTGGACGCGATCGGCTCAAAAATGGTGTCCACTCCCATCTTGTATTGCTGCGCTACGTTGTCTGGGTTGGTGGCATCGGCAAACTTGCGCCAGGCGACCGGACCTGCGCTCACCAACAACGCCCCCGTTGCATCAAACAGGGACAGCCCGTAAACGTCTGGCTCATGTTGCACCGAATTCACTATCGCTTGCAAATTCGCCATGTTGCCGGAGAACAATCCAAACTCGCTTGACATAGCCACCTGCCGCAACAGCAATTTGGCACGTTGGCTGTAAAACTGACTGGCATCCTCCAGGCGACTGGACCAAAAAAACCCCACCAGAACCAGAATCGCCAAGCTAACAGGCAACAACGCCGACAAAAGGATGCGCGCGCGTATGGAACGGAAAATCACGGTCGTTTTTCCAGATACCTCAATCGCTCCGTCAGTACGGAGGCATCGAGACTAAGACCGAGCGAACGTGCCACATAGTCGTTCACACTGACGCTGAAGTCCATCGGGTACTGCGATGGCGGCAAGGCGGCACCCTGCATCACCAACCGCGCCACCGCACCGGCCTGGCTCCCGACCTGCACAGAGGTTGTATGCAACGATAGCAAGGCCCCCGCCTTCACATAGGCCGGAGAAAACGCCAGCACCGGAATGCGAGCGCGGTAAGTTGCCAGAAGAATATTGGGCAAGGTGCTTCCATTGAACACCTGCGGATCTGCCACTGCAAGAAATACGTCCACATTGTCAAGCGCACCGCGCAGTCCGGAAAACACCGATTCACCCCCCACAGATGCACCACTGGTGAGTTCCATGGAACGGGCGCGCATGGCGGCCACCAGCGCCGGCTGCTGCTGCGCCGACTCCGGGCCCCACAGCACACCGACCCGTCGTGCATCTGGCAACGCGATACGCAAGAGATCGAGCTGGCGCGAAAATGGCTGGTCCAGGTAGATAGCACTTACGGACACCGCGCGCTTTTTTGCGCTGTCTCTCAGCACCCGCTCATATCCGCTTCGGGGAACCATGGCGGCAAGTACCGGCGCGCGGGGACCTTTGGCGAGAATCTGCGTCAGCCCCTCGGTACCCAAACCGACCCACAATTTTGGCGATGCCAGTTCCGCTTCGGCAGTCGCCGCAAACTCCTGAGCACCCAGTCGCAGAACGTCCTGGCGCGACACGCCTGCATGCTGAAGCTGTTCGATCAGCGCCTCGCCCACCTCGCCGTACGCCGCGCGATGGTCAGGCGCGACGATGACTACGGTAGCGGCCCAGGATGTCTCGATCCAGCAACTCCACAGCCAACAGCAAACAAGTGCAATAAACTGGACTAAACGCACCGGTCGATCCTTAGTTTTCCAGACGCAAGGTCACAAAGGCCCGTTGGTCGAAGAAAAAGCTGACTCCACCGTCCTGGTACGGTGCATCCAGGTTTTGCAAAGTTAACGCAAGCTCGCCATTGCTTTTGCCCCACTTGAATGCCTTGGCAAGACGCAGGTCGGTGCGCCACATGGAGTGCAGTTGCCCCGAATCCTCCTGCGACAGCAGTGCCACATTGGCGGTTCGGTTATGTACCAGCGACAGACTCACGCCGGAGTCAAAGGTGTGCATTACCGCGAGTGAACCTGCAAGCTCGGGCGCGCTGTGCATCACCCGGACCCAGTGGCGGTCCAGATTGGAGTTGATCGGCAAAACAATATCCAGACCGCCGATTTGTGTCCAGGTCTGGCTCCAGAAGATCTGGGTCGAAGCGCGCGGCTTCCAGGTGATCTGGTACTCCACACCCTTGGTGGTGTATTTGTCCTGGTTGGAGCAGTCCGCCGGAATGTCTGACGAGCAGTACACCCCGTCGGTAATGGACTCGTGAAACCAGCGCAGGTCGGCGCCGATGTTGCTGTTGGGCAAGCTCAGGTAGTAGCCCAGTTCTCTGGCGCGGATATGCTCGGGACCGATTTTTCCGGACATAGCCGCATAGGTCAACGGATTTGCACCCTGGCGATCATAGTATTTCACATCACCATATTTCTCAAACGGGCTCGGGGGCCGAAACGCGTCGGACACGCCACCGCGCAGGGTATGGCCCGCCGCCAGATGCCAATTCAACATCAGGCGTGGAGAAACCGAATCACCTCCGATGTCACTGTGCTCACCCAGCATGCCGGCATTCAGTACCAATGCCGGCGAGATACGCCACTCAGCATTGCCAAACAGGCGCGAAAAGCTGCTGGTGACCTCCCTGCGCGCGTCAAAACTGGCGCGCGAACGGACCTGCTCGCTGCGAAGCTCTACGCCCCACACGGTACGCAGGGCCGGTGAAAAACGGGTCGTCTGCTGCAGCGTCAATGCTTCGTTGACCTCGACCGCATCAAACGCAATGGAAATACCGTAGTAGGGCGCAAAAAAGGGTTCAGGATTTGCGTAGGGGAACGAATCCCGTTGGGCAAACTCAGTGTGCGCCGCCCGGAACTTCAGGTCGCTGTCAACATCCATGCTGTGACTCCAGTCCAACTGCACGAACCGGGAATCCATCCTGCGCATGCGCGCCAAGTTGCCGTACTCCCCGGCATCCAGCGAACCGCGCCCGGCATCAATATTGGTGGCGCCGGCGCGGATGTCCAGGGTGTCGCCCGATCCCAGCGACCGATGATTCGTAAAGTTGACCCGGTCGATGCGACTCTTGCCCACCGTGCCCCGCAGTCCTTCGTCGCCGCGTGTGTCAACACTGATGCGGTATACCGCCGAGGGGTCGCCCCAACCCACACGCGCTGAAGCATCCGCGACACCATTGCCACCGGCTGACAGGCTGCCGGCTGTTCCCAGCGTGTCGAGCGGATCCCTGGACACAATGTTTACCACCCCCAGGAAAGCGCGTGCACCATAGGCGGCGGAGTTGGATCCGCGCAGGATCTCTACGCGTTCAATATCGTCCATTGCCAGGGTCTGCCAGCCCATCCCGGCCGAGCCTTGCAAATAGCTTGAGTACACCGACCGACCGTCCACCAACACCTGAATCCGGTTGGCCCAATCGTCGGTTCGCCCATGATAGGTCGCCAGCGGCGCGTCGGTCTCGAAACTGGTGGTGGTTTGAAAACCGGGCACCACGCGCAACAATTCCACCACATCACGTGCGCCCGACATGCGGATATAGGCGCGGTCCAGAATGGTGACTGCCCCGGGAGCATCGTCCAGACGCTGTGCCAGACGCGACACCGACAGGACGATCGGCATGTCGTCAAAAAAGTCTCTTTCCGTCAACGCAGAGGCACCAGCATTCCCCTGGGCCAGCGCCCCAATCTGCCAAAGGAGCAAGGAAATATAAATCAGGTTCTTGTTCATGGATGTTTCGCCACCAGCGGTGAGCGTTCAATTTGCGCTGGTGCAATTCTGCACTGGTTTCCTGCCCAATCGCCCACAGCCGATAGACAATAGCGTCCATGACCGAACGATCTGTCCCCCGCACTATCGCCATCCTCGACCAGCGTCCGGTAGGTTTGGCGCTGCCGCAATCGGTTTTTCAGCCCAACGCTCAGGTCAAACCTACCGGCCTATTGGTAGATGCACGGGGTCGTCCGCTGCGCGACTTGCGCATCAGCGTGACCGACCGTTGCAACTTTCGGTGCAGCTACTGCATGCCCAAAGAAACGTTTGGCAAAGACTACCCCTACCTGCCACACACCTCCCTATTGACGTTTGAAGAAATTACCCGTCTGGCGCAGCAGTTTGTTCGCCACGGGGTGCAAAAAATCCGGCTTACCGGCGGCGAGCCCCTGCTGCGCAAAAACATCGAGGTGCTGGTAGCACAACTGGCCGCGCTGCGCACCCCCGACGCAAAGCCGCTGGACCTCACCCTCACCACCAATGGTGCATTGCTGGCACGCAAGGCGCCGGCACTGAAGTCGGCGGGACTTCAGCGCGTCACGGTCAGCCTCGACGGGCTGGACGATGCCGTCTTTCGACGCATGAACGATGTGGACTTTCCGGTAGCCGATGTGCTCGCCGGACTGCACGCAGCGCGCGCCGCTGGCCTGGGACCGATCAAGGTCAATATGGTGGTCAAACGCGGCATCAACGACCACGAAATCCTGCCCATGGCCCGCTACTTCAAGGGCAGCGGCATGGTGCTGCGCTTCATTGAGTACATGGATGTAGGAGCCACCAACGGCTGGCGCATGGATGAAGTCCTGCCCTCCCGTGAGGTGGTGCAATTGATCCACAGCCAGTTGCCACTGGTGCCACTGGACCCGGCAGTGCCTGGCGAGACCGCCGAGCGCTGGGGCTATGCCGGCAGCAACGGGCAGTACGACCCGGCGGCGGGAGAAATAGGTGTCATCAGCAGCGTCACCCAGGCTTTTTGTGGCGACTGCAACCGCGCCCGCCTCTCCACGGAGGGCCAACTCTACCTGTGCCTGTTCGCCTCGCAAGGCTACGACCTCAAGGCACTGCTGCGCAGCAGTGCCTCCGAGGCCGACCTGTCCGCGGCGCTGGCCCACCTCTGGAGCGCGCGCAGCGATCGCTACTCCGAGTTGCGCGGCACACTGGCCCCCGACCAGAATGCGTCCGCCCAGCGGCGTGTGGAAATGAGTTACATCGGTGGCTGAACTTGCGGGCATTCCCCCCAAATCCATCACCGGTGTGGTACTGGCAGGTGGTCGTGGCACCCGCATGGGTGGCGCAGACAAGGGACTGCAGCCATTTGGCGGTATGCCGCTGGCGCAACACAGCCTGCGGCGCCTGGCGACTCAGGTGGGCGCAACCATGATCAATGCCAACCGCAATCAGGAGGTCTATGCCACCTTCGGCGCACCGGTCTGGGCCGACGCGCCAGAGCTTGGCGAGTACGCTGGTCCGCTGGCCGGATTTGTAACCGCGCTGGAGCATTGCGGCACGCCCTACCTGATGACCGTGCCCTGCGATACCCCGCTGTTCCCGCTGGACCTGGTCGACCGGATGACCCAGGCCTGTGCAGCACGTGGTGCCGACATCGCCATGGCCAGTGCACTGGAGGAAGACTGCCGCCTGCGACCGCAGCCGGTGTTTTGCCTGATCCACACCCGCATGCTGCCGAGCCTGCGCCACTTTGTCCAGTCTGGCGGGCGCAAGATTGACGCCTGGACGGCGCAGCACAACCCGGCACTGGTGGCGTTCGACCAGCCGGGCGACAACCCGCGCGCTTTTTTTAATGCCAACACTCTGGCTGAATTGCGCTCCCTGGAAACACCATGAAGACACTGGAACAGATTGCCGCCAACCTGCAGGGCTATGACCCGCAGTCCATGACCGCCGCCGATGTGCATGCCTTTCTCGCGCAGCTGGTCAGTCCAGTGCGAGAAACGCGGGAGCTCCCGCTGTTTGACGCGTTGGGACGGGTGCTGGCGCAAGATGTAGTCTCACCCCTGGACGTGCCACCCCATGACAACTCGGCCATGGACGGCTATGCGTTCGATGGCCGGCAACTCGCCACCGTGGCCGCCAACGGATCCCTGACGCTGCAGGTGCTGGGCACCGCATTCGCGGGCAAGGCCTGGCAGGGCCAGCTCGCCCGCGGCCAGTGCGTCAAGATCATGACCGGTGCCATCATGCCCGACGGCCTGGACACCGTGGTGCCACAAGAACTGGTGACGCTGCAACGCGATGCAACGACCGGCAAAGAACAAAGTATCCAACTCGCCGCTGGGGTAGTGCACCCCGGTGACAACCGTCGCCTGCGCGGAGAAGACCTCGCGCTGGGCCGCTCTGCGCTACAAAAAGGAGAGCTCCTCACGCCTGCCCGGCTTGGTCTTGCGGCCTCTTTGGGTCTGAAACAATTGATGACCTGGCGAGCCCTGCGGGTGGCTTACTTCTCCACCGGTGACGAGATTTTGTCGCTCGGCGATGCACCGCGCGAAGGTGCCGTGTACGACAGCAACCGCTACACCATCTTTGGTCTGCTGACCCGCCTGGGCTGCGAGGTGATCGATATGGGCGTGGTGCGCGACGACCCGCCCCAACTGGAGTCGGCCTTTGTTCAGGCCGCAGGGCAGGCCGATGCCATCATCACCAGCGGCGGCGTGAGCGTGGGCGAGGCCGACTACACCAAGGCCATGATGAAAAAGCTCGGCGACGTGGCGTTCTGGCGCATTGCCATGCGTCCGGGTCGGCCCATGGCGGTGGGACGAATATTTTGTGATAAATCGGTCGCTAGTGCCCGTGAATCAAGCGTGGACAGCTATGAACAAGATAGCAGTTCCGAGGGAGCGGTGGTGTTTGGTTTGCCGGGAAACCCGGTCGCGGTAATGGTGACCTTTCTGGCCTTCGTGCGCCCTGCCCTGCTGCAGATGATGGGGGCACGCGCCACGCCGGCGCCCATGCTGCAGGCGCACAGCCTGGAAGTCATTCGCAAGAAACCGGGCCGCACCGAATATCAGCGCGCCTGGGTGTCCAACGCACCGAATGGTCAGCTGCAGGTGCGCACCACCGGCAGCCAGGGCTCTGGGGTGCTGCGCTCGATGGCCGAAGCCAATGGCTTGCTGGTG
This sequence comes from uncultured beta proteobacterium, assembly GCA_903864505.1. Classification (GTDB taxonomy): domain Bacteria; phylum Pseudomonadota; class Gammaproteobacteria; order Burkholderiales; family Burkholderiaceae_C; genus Allorhodoferax. Next base: position 32,826 of record CAIPGC010000179.1, read on the forward strand.
CTCGCGCACGACCAAGGCAATATCGCAGTAGGCGATGTGGTCAGTGTGATGATGTTCGAGGGTGTCGTTTAGCGGGCAAGTCTTGGCGGCAAAGGGCTCTGCGCAGGTAAAGGAGGGGCCCGCAGGGCGGGGGACACGAAGCAGAGCCCTTTGCCGCCAAGGCTAGTCCGCGGTCTCTGCCTTGGTGACCGGACCGGTTCCGCTGAAGCGGTCCAGCGCCAGATAAATGACCGGCGTGATGTAGAGCGTTACCGCCTGCGAAAACACCAGGCCACCCACCACTGCCAGCCCTAGCGGTTGGCGCAGTTCAGCGCCCGACCCCAGCCCCAGCGCAATCGGCAGTGCGCCCATCAGGGCCGCCAGCGTGGTCATCATGATCGGTCGGAAGCGCAACACGCAGGCCTCGCGAATGGCCTGCGGCGGTGTCATGCCATGGTGGCGTTGCGCATCGAGCGCAAAGTCGATCATCATGATGGCGTTCTTCTTCACAATGCCGATGAGCAGCAGGATACCGATCATGGCGATCACGGTCAGATCCTGCCCGAACAGCATCAGCGTGCCCAGCGCGCCCACGGCGGCCGAGGGCAGCCCGGCCAAAATGGTGAGCGGATGGATGTAGCTCTCATAAAGCACGCCCAGCAGGACGTAAATCACCAGCAGCGCCGAGACGATCAACACCAGCTGACTCCCCTGTGATGTCTTGAACACGGCGGCATCGCCTCCGTAGCTGGTGATGATGGACACCGGCATCGCCAGTGCATCCTTCTCACGCTCGATGCGGGTGGTGGCGTCCCCCAACGCCGCGCCAGGAGCCAGATTGAACGATACGGTCACTGCCTGCAACTGCCCCACGTGGTTGATGGAAGTGGGGCCAACCGTGCGCTCCACCTTGGTGAAGGCCGACAAGGGCACCAGCGCCCCGGTCGACGAGCGCACATAGATGCCCCCGACCGAGCTTTCATTTATCTTGGCTTGTGGCGCAACTTCAAGAATCACCTGGTAGCTGTCCGTAGGCAGGTAAATGGTAGACACCTGGCGCTCACCAAAGGCACTGAACAACGCGGTTCGAATGGCATCGATCGATACGCCCAGAGCGTTGGCCCGGTCACGGTCGATGCGCAACTGAGCCTGCAAACCACGCAGTTGCGCATCACTGGTGACATCGCGAAACAGCGGATCGTTCTTCAGACGGTCCTGCAACTTGACCGCCCACACATTCAACTCGTCGGAGCGCACGCTCTTGAGGATGTACTGGTACTGCGCCTTGCTGGAGCGACCCCCGAGCTGCAGGTTCTGGATCGGGCGCATGAAAACGCTGATGCCCGACACATCTCGCAGCTTGCGGCGCAAGCCTTCGACCACCTGCTTCATGGACTGGCGCTGCCCGTGGGGTTTGAGCGAGATGAACATTCGCCCCGTGTTCTGCGCGCCGCTGCCACCGTTGAACGAACTTACCGAAAACACATTGGGGTCCGAGCGCATCAGTGCCGCCACCCGGTCCTGCAGCCGCACCATCTCGGTAAAAGACACGTCTTCCGAGGCCTCGGTGGTGACCGTAATCTGGCCAATGTCTTCTTCCGGGAAGAAGCCTTTTGGAATAGCGTTGAACAGCCAGACCGTGGCACCCAGGGTGAACGCCGCTACCAGCAGCACTGAAAAGCGATGCGCCAGTGCAAAGTCGAGCGTGCGGGCATAGGCCGCCAGCACCGCGTTGAAGCCGCGCTCAAACAGACGGATCAGGTAGGGCGGGTGGGCATCGTGCGAATGGTCATTCAGGAACCGGCTGGCCAGCATCGGCACCAGCGTCAGCGATACAAAGGCAGACACCACAATGGCCAAACCCACCACCACAGCAAACTCGTGAAACAGCAGTCCGATCACGCCCGGCATGAAAAAGATGGGAATGAACACGGCAATCAGCGACGTGGAAATGGAGATGATGGTGAAGCCCACCTCCCGCGAGCCACGCAGCGCCGCGTTGAAGGGCGACTCGCCCTTTTCGACGTGACGCATGATGTTTTCCAGCATCACAATGGCATCATCGACCACCAGCCCGACCGCCAGCGTCAGCCCCAGCAGGGACACGTTGTCCAGGCTGTACTTCAATCCCCACAGGAGTGCCAGCGCGCCAATCAGGGACACCGGCAGCGACAGCGTTGGTATGACCGTGGCGACAAAGTGCCGCAGGAACAAAAAGATCACCAGAATCACCAGCGCGATCGTTCCAAGCAGGGTCAGCGACACATCGGCGAGCGACTCGCGCACCGAGACCGATCGATCATTCACCGCAGTCATGTTCACCGACTGCGGCATCTGTTCCTTCAGCGTTGGCAACACTGCTTTGACTGCATCCACCACCCGCACCGTGTTGGCACCCGGCTGGCGCAGTATCGCCAGCGTAATGGAAGGCTCGCCATTGAGGTTGGCCGAAATACGCACCGACTCCACGCTGTCCTCCACATTGGCAATATCGCGCAGGCGCACCGAGTTGCCATTGCGGCTTGCAACGACGATTTCGGCGAACTCAGCAGCATTGCGCAACTGCTTGTTGGCCTGCAGCATCAGCATCTGCCGGTTGCCTTCGAGGGTTCCCACCGGCGTATTGACATTGGCCAGTCGCAATGCCGCAGAAAGTTCATCCAGGCTGATATTGCGGGCCGACAGTGCGTCGGGCAGCACCCGCACCCGCACCGCATAGCGCTTGGCGCCAAAGATGTTGACTTGCGCCACGCCATCAATGGTGGACAGGGTGGGAGAAATCAGATGCTCCGCATAGTCCTGCAAATCCGATGGAGCCAGGGACGGTGAGGTTAGCGCTACCAGAAGAATGGGCGCATCGGCCGGGTTGACCTTGCGATAGGCCGGCATCTGCGTCATGTCCTGCGGCAGCGCACGCTGCGCACGCAGCAGCGCCGCCTGCACATCCAGTGCCGCACCGTCAATATCGCGCCCCTGGTCAAACTCCAGCGTGAGCGAGGTGTTGCCCAGCGTGCTGGTAGAACTGATCAGCGCCAGCCCCGGGATGGTCTGGAACTGCTTCTCCAGTGGCAAAGCTACCGACGTAGCCATGGTCTCCGGGTTGGCGCCGGGGAAGTTGGCAAAAACGTTGATGACCGGTGTGTCGTAACTCGGCAGCGCCGCCACCGGAATACTGCGATAGCCAATGACACCGGCGAGCACAATGGCTGCATTGAGCAGCACCGTCATGACCGGACGGCGAATGAACAGTTCAGACAGATTCATGGCGCAGAAGCGGAGGCTGCACGACCGGGTGCCGATGCCGCGGTTGCAGATGCCCTGGCTTCTGGCGTGCGTTCAACCAGCGCTGCATCCGGGCGCAAGTTCTGGCGACCCTCCAGCACCACGTGGTCTCCCGCTGCCACACCGGTGACCGCCACTTCTTCTCCCTGTAACCCTACCACCTGCACCGGATGCAACACGGCCTTGCCCTGGTCTGCCACATAGACAATGGAGCCGCGCGTGCTCTGAATGATGGCAGCGGTGGGGATCACCACCGCAGACTTCAGGGTTTCTGCCACCAGCGAGACATTGACGAACGCGCCGGGCCACAACCTGGAATCCTTGTTGGGAAAGCGGGCCTTGACCTTCACCGTTCCGGTGGCGGCATCGACCAGATTGTCGACAAACTGCAGGGTTCCCTGCAGTTTCGTCTTGTCGTCCGGCAAACGGGCGCTAACGCGCGCCCCGCCAGCCTGAAGTCCGCCCAGTACCACGCCCAGATTGCGTTGCGGCAAGGCGAAGCTCACGTTGATGGGATCGAGCTGGGTAATCGTGACCAGTGTCGTCTGATTGGCTTGCACCGAGGTACCCGGGTAGATGGTTACAGCACCCAGTCTTCCGCTGCCGGGTGCCCTGACCGTGGCGTAGGACAGGGCAACCTGCGCTGCGTCAATCGCAGCACGGTCCGAGACCACCACCGCCAGTTGGGTTTCCACCAGCGTCTGCCCGGTATCGAGGGCACCCTGCGACACAAAATTCTTTGCCACCAGATCGCGGCTGCGCGCCAGTTGCCGCTGCGCGTCAGCCAGTGTGGCTTCGTCCTTGGCCAGTTGCGCGCGCATCTTGGCCAGATTGGTCTGGTCAGCCCGGGAGTCGAGTGTGAACAGCACATCGCCAGTGCGGACAAACTGGCCCTCGCGCACATGCACCTGGGTCACCACGCTGTTGACTTGTGGCTTCACATCGACGCTCGACACCGGGGAAACAGAGCCAATCGCTTCCAGAGTGACTTCAAAGTCGCGCTGCTTCGCCACCGCGGTCGTCACCGCCACAGCACCTCCTGCCCCGGCACGAGCCGACGTAGCGGGCGCGCTTGCGGCGCTGGCCGGTGCAGCGTCGCCTTTGCCGCCACAGGCAGCCACGAGCAGAACTGCCATTGCCGCCGCCAGCAGTGAACGAGAGTTGGGTGGTTTGTTCATGAAGTCCAAAATGCTTTCAAAAATTTAGCCAGCGCGGATTGCACCTGCGCGCATCTCGCAATGTACCAGTTCAGCTCCAATCCGAGGTCAGTCAGGGGTGGCACACAGCCCTTGCAAAGTAACTTTGCACAGCTTTACCTCAACGCTGCTGCAGCGCCTGTTCCACACCCCGATTGGCCAGTGCATCCGCCCGCTCGTTGCCCGGGTCACCGGCGTGACCCTTGACCCAGCGCCAGTCAATCTGGTGCCCAGCCTGCGCCACCAACTGGTCGAGCTGCTGCCACAAGTCCACATTCTTTACCGGTTGCCTGGATGCAGTCTTCCAGCCCTTGGCTTTCCAGCCGACCAGCCACTCGGTCATGCCCTTGAGCACGTACTGGCTGTCCACGTGAAGCGTTACCTGGCACGGTCGCTTGAGTGCACGCA
>CAIPGC010000180.1 GCA_903864505.1 uncultured beta proteobacterium
GGGATTCAGGCCAGATTGGCTACATTCTTCCGAATGCATAGCCGTCTTGCGGGGTAATGCCTTCGATGCGCTCGAGCAGCCGCAGCAGCGGGCGCAGTTCCCGGTAACGGGTGCAGGTGGCGTGCATGTAGCCGATAAAGCGTGGCGTATCGGCCAGGTACTGGGGCTTTCCGTCGCGCAGTGTCAGGCGCGCAAAGATGCCCGCCACCTTGAGATGGCGCTGCAGTCCCATCCACTCCACTGCACGGTAAAACTCGCCAAAGTCGTCGCCCACCGGCAGAGCGGCCTTGCGCGCTTTCTCCCAGTAGCGAATGGTCACGTCCAGGCAGAAATCTTCGTCCCAGCTCAGGAAGGCATCGCGCATCAGGCTGGCAATGTCGTAGGTGATGGGGCCGTGTACGGCATCCTGAAAGTCCAGCACGCCCATCTTCCCCGCTTCGATCATCAGGTTGCGCGGCATGAAGTCGCGGTGCACGTAGACGCTGGGGGAGCGCAGGTTCTCGGTGACGATGGTGGCAAAGGCGGCATCGAGCGTCTTGCGTTCGGTCGTGGTCAGGACGATTTTTCGGTGCTCGGTGATGTACCACTGGGGAAACAGTTCCATCTCGCGCAGCAGCAGCGGCTGATCGTAGGGCGGCAATACGTCCGGCTTTGAGGACAGTTGCCACTGGATCAACATGTCCACTGCCTGCAGGTACAGTGCCAGCGGGGGCGGTTGCTCGGGGCGAATCACCTGCATCATGGTCTGGCTGCCCAGATCACTCAGCAGCATGAAACCGTGCGGCTCGTCCCAGTCCAGTACCTCGGGGGCGTGCAGTCCGGCCTGGGTCATCAGTTGCGCCACGTGTACAAACGGCTGGCAGTTCTCCTTTTCTGGCGGCGCGTCCATGATGATGCGGCTGCCCCTGGCACTGTCGACGCGCAGATAGCGCCGAAAGCTGGCATCGGCAGAGGCCAGACGCAAGGTGGTCCGCTCCAGTGCGTGGGCAGGTGCAATGCGTTCGATCCATGCACCAAACAGCATCTGGCGCTCGGGGTCTGACCAAACGAGGGCCGGTGCGTGCGGTGCGGGGGAGGTGAGGTGTGTGTCGCTCATGGATAATCCATTCTACAAAGCCCCGCAACACCACACGGTTGCACCCACCTACTGCCTTGAACCGCTTGAACCCGCATGTCGTCCCACGAACTTTGCCAGTCGCCGCCGCGGTGCTGGTTGGCTTGGTGTGGGGCAGCGGGATGGCGTACGCACAGCCGGTGCACGATAGTTTGGCCCTGGTGCCCAGTTCTGGGTTGAAGGAACAGTTGGCAAACCAGCAGGACAAGGGAGTTCCGGTATTTCTCCAGGGCGACCGCATGACCGGACGCCCCGATCTGGAGATGGTGATTGAAGGAAATGCCACGCTGCGTAAGGCCGATACGGTGATTCGTGCCGACCGTCTGGAGTACGACCAGTCGACCGACGTGGCACGAGCGACCGGACAGGTGCGCATCAACCGTTCGGGCAATGTGTACGAAGGGCCTGCGCTGGAGCTCAAGGTCGAAACCTTCGAAGGCTTCTTCAACTCGCCGGGCTACCGCTTTCTGCAAAATGGCGCGCATGGGCAGGCAGATCGTGCGGAATTTCAGGATGAGAGCCACACGCTGGTTCACAACGCCAGCTACACCACCTGCCGTCGTCTGCCCGGCCCAGACTGGTTGCCGGACTGGATCCTGCGCGCTACCAGCATCAGTCTGGACAACGACGAAGACGTAGGCGTGGCCACCGGTGCGATGCTGAGTTTCAAGGGTGTACCAGTGTTGCCGGTGCCGGCCATCAGTTTCCCACTGTCTGAGCGTCGAAAGTCCGGCCTTCTGCCGCCCACGCTCGGGGTGGACAACGTCAACGGGGCTGAACTGTCGGTGCCTTACTACTGGAACATTGCGCCCAACCGCGACGCCACCCTGACTCCAACCCTGATGACCGCTCGGGGGGTGAATTTTGGTGCAGAGTTCCGCTATCTCGAGCCCCGGTATGCGGGAACGGTGCGTGCCAACTTCATGCCCGGTGACGCCTTGCGCGAGTCGGACCGGTGGGGGATGAACTACACGCATGCAGGCCGCGTGGCTACGGGTGTGGCGGCGGTCGGCGATATCGGACTCAACGTCAATCTCAACCGCGTCAGTGACGACAACTACTGGCGTGATTTCACCAGCGCCACCGCATCGCTCACGCAGCGGCTGCTGCCCAACGATGTCACCGCCTCCTGGGGCCGGGGTCCGTTCTCGACTGCGCTGCGGGTCCTGAAGTGGCAAACCTTGCAGGATGTGACGGCACCGATTGTTCCTCCGTACGACCGCTCACCACAACTCAGCGCACGCTACACGCAAGCCAGTCTGCGCGGCATTGAATGGTCTCTTGACGGCGACCTGACCAAGTTTGAGGCCGATCGGCTGCGGACTCTACAACCCAATGCGCAACGGGCGCTGGCCATTCTTCAGGTCAGCCGACCCTGGCTGGCTCCAGAAGGTTTCATTACCCCCAAATTTCAGCTCCACGCCACCGGCTACCAGTTTGATTCGGCGCTGATTAATGGCAGCCAAACGGCGGACCGGGTGGTGCCTACCTTCAGTGTCGACAGCGGCCTGGTGTTTGAGCGGGACACCCATGCGATGGGGCGCGACATGGTACAGACGCTGGAGCCGCGGGCGTTCTATGTGTACACCCCGTTTCGGGATCAAAGCCGCTTGCCCAATTACGATACGGCCAGCAACGACTTTAACTTCGCAACCATCTACACCGAGAACGCATTCGTGGGGCACGACAAGATTTCGGACAATAACCTGCTGACGCTCGGGCTATCCACCCGCTTTCTCGATGCTGACAGCGGCACCCAACTCGCGCGCTTTGGAGTGGCACAACGGTTGCGGTTTGGCGACCAGCAGGTCACGCTCAGTTCGGGGGTGCCGCCAGCCGTAGCGGGTTTCAGCGATGTGCTGCTGGGTGCGTCGGTCAATCTGCAAAACCATTGGATGCTCGACTCCACGGTGCAGTACAACGCGAAGACGGACCAGTCGGTGCGTTCCACCATCGGTGCGCGTTACAGCCCGAGCAATTACCGAGTGCTCAATGCAGCCTACCGCTACCAGCGCGATCTGAGTGAGCAGTTGGACGTGAGCTGGCAGTGGCCGATCAACGACTTGTGGGGCGACCACGGCGAGGACCTGGGTATGGGCCAAGGCCAGGGGCCGGGTCGCTATTACGGCGTGGGGCGTTTGAATTACAGTTTGGATGAGCGGCGGATGATCGATACCATTCTGGGTGTCGAGTACGATGCGGGCTGTTGGTTGGGGCGGGTCGTTTTGCAGCGTACCCAAACCAGTACGACATCGGCGACTTCGAGCTTGATGTTCCAATTGGAATTTGTCGGTTTTACCCGACTGGGTCTGAGCCCGCAGAAAACCTTGACACAGAACATTTCACGCTACCAGAATTTGCGCGAATCGGGCGGTACCAGTAGCCGTTACAGTAACTACGATTGAGAGATTATGAGAACTAGAGTGTGGGCGAGTGCACTTGCCTGTGTTTGCAGCCTTGGGACAGTCGGAGCGGTTGCGCAGACCGCGCGGCAGGCGGATTTTATTGTGGCTGTGGTCAATTCGGAGCCGCTTACCAACAGCGAAGTCACCACGGAAGTGCAGCGCATCGTGAATGAGTTCACCCAGCAGCGCCAAACGCCCCCCCCGGTTGCAACCTTGCGCAGTCAGGTGCTGGAGCGCTTGATCAGTGGCAAGGTCCAATTGCAGTATGCACAAGAAATGGGCTTGCGCATTGACGACGCTGCGGTGGACCAGGCAGAACTGGCGGTGGCACGCCAAAACCAGGTCGAGGTCGCCGAGTTGCGCCGTCGGGTTGCCAAGGACGGCATGGATCCCAAACGGTTTAGAGAGCAACTGCGTGAGCAACTGCTGCTGACGCGTCTGCACGAGCGTGAGGTGGAGTCCCGCGTACGGGTGTCCGATGGCGACATCGACCGTTATATGGCCGAGCGGGTCGCGGAGAACGCCGACCCGTTTGCGCAGGAGATCAACCTGGCGCACATTCTGGTGACTTTGCCCGAGAAGGCCTCGTCTCAGGAGGCGGACGGTATGAATATCAGAGCGCAAAGACTTTTGGAACGCATTCGTGCCGGAGCGAATTTCGAGAAACTGGTGGAAGAAATTTCGGCTGCGGATCGTACCAATGGAGGTCAACTTGGCCTGCGCCGTGCCGACCGTTATCCACCGTCGTTTGTGGCGGCCACGCAAAAGCTGAATGTGGGCGAAGTATCCGATGTGGTGCGCTCCGGGGCCGGTTTCCATATTTTGAAAGTAGTGGAGAAGCGAGCACCGACGGTATTTAGCCGGTCGGTGGCCCAAAGTCACGCCCGGCATATTCTGTTGCGCACTACGGCACAACTTACGCCAGTCCAGGCGCAGGCGCAGCTGGCGGAATACAAGCGTCGCATCGAAGCCGGAACGGCCACCTTTCAGAGCCTTGCGACCCAGTATTCGCAAGACAGTAGTGCGCAGGGCGGCGGCGATCTGGGTTGGACCAATGCCGGTACATTTGTTCCTGAGTTTGAAGAGGTCATGGACCGCTTGGCTGAGGGGCAAGTCAGCAGCCCTACGCTCTCGCGTTTCGGAGTGCACCTGATCCAGTTATTGGAGCGGCGCAGGGTAGATCTGAGTCCCCGCGACGTGCGCGAATGGGTGCGAAGCCAATTGCGCGAATCCCGATACGAAGAAGCGTTTACTGCATGGCTGACCGATATCCGTGGCCGCGCATTTGTGGAGTTGCGCGACCCTCCGCAATGAAACATATCGCGCGCAAGCGGTTTGGGCAGCACTTCTTGTCCGATGGGGGGGTCATCGACGCCATCATGCGTGAGATTGCACCCAAGCCGGGGCAGCACATGGTTGAGATTGGCCCTGGCCTTGCCGCACTTACCCAGCCTCTGGTCGAGCGTCTGGGTCACCTGACCGTGATTGAACTGGACCGTGACCTGGCACAACGTCTTCGGGCGCATACCCAACTCACGGTCATTCAGTCTGATGTGCTAAAAGTTGATTTCACCCGCATCAATAGTGCGCAGACAGCTATGGAAAATATAGCTGATGCTGGAGAAATGCCAGCCAAATACAGCAAAATTAGGGTGGTTGGCAACCTTCCGTACAACATCTCGACACCGATTCTTTTCCATTTACTGGGCCAAGTCCAAGCGATTGAAGACCAGCACTTCATGTTGCAAAAAGAGGTGGTCGATCGCATGGTCGCCGAGCCTGCGACCTCAGACTTTGGGCGACTCAGCGTGATGTTGCAGTGGCGCTATGTCATGGATAACGTGCTGTTCGTGCCGCCGGAAAGTTTCGACCCGCCACCGCGGGTCGATAGCGCCGTGGTGCGCATGGTTCCGCTGGCCGATCCGCCGCGGTTGAATGAAAAGCTATTGAGTGAATTGGTGCAAGTGGCGTTCAGTCAGCGGCGCAAGTTGCTGCGCCATACGCTGGGACGATGGCTGGAAGAAAAGCAGTTCGATGGCAACTTTGACGTGCAACGCCGGGGCGAAGAAGTCCCGGTAGCAGAGTATGTTGCTCTGGCCCAGCAACTCGTTCAAGTCGCCTGATCGAACCCTCTCCCGCAAGGGAAAATCAGCCCCCACGGGTGGCCAGCGACCCGCGCAGGACGCCGATCAGGCGGCGGCCAACCAGTATCCTGCGTTAAATGGACTGCTCATGCGCAGCGCAAATGGAGATACGTCCAACAGTTTGTCCGTCGGCATTTTTTCGCCGCTTTCGGTCATCAGGTCAATGCCCGCAGGCAACTCCGCCTGCGTGGATGTGCTGTTTGCCTCGTTCGCCCGTTCTGCTTGGCTGGTGTATGCAGAACGGGCTACAGAAAAGAATAGAAGCACCTAAACGGTATCTTCCGGTCTCCCCAGTAGTCGGCGGTGTCGCGGAAGATGTCCAGCAACTGCTCGCGCGTTTCCTTGTCAAACTTGGTATTGGCGGGAATATGCTCCAGCACCGAAATGAAGCCAGGCTGCGGGCCCGACTTGTGCACCGGGTCGGTCAGGCTGTCATACAGTGCGTCAAAATTCTTGCCAACATGTGCTGGCAGCATGAATTGCTGGCCAATCATGTCCAGCACATCTTGTTTGGTTTGCGCGTTCGCTAGGTTGGCATACAGAAAATGGTGGCCAAGGGTTTGGGCGGCTTCCTGCAAATCAGGCACCCGAAAAGCACGTATCGATTGAACGATATTGTTTCTGACGGTTCGAAGTGGCATATCCATTTCCGCTTCTCTTTCTTAAAGTTCACAAATTCAATTTACGGCACGATTCTGCGAAAACTCGCATAGTGGTCGGCCGTGTAAAAACAGGCATCGGGTTCGGCGGCAGGCCCCCCGCACACAATGCGTTGCGCCCCGCGGTTCTTGCTTCCCGGCGTTTTGACGGTGTATTCACGGTAGTAGCCGCGTTTTTGCGCGGGGAGAGCACGCTCCCGGTTGCCAAAAACCATGCCATCCTTCTCATACGGGAACGGACCACCCTGGTGAATTCTTTGGTAGGTTTCACGACCTTGCGCGGGCAAACTGTTTAGCGATACCCTTGCAGAAGGGTCCGGCACTGCCAGTTGTCTGGCCTGCACTCCCCCCGCTGCAGCAGCGAGCAAAAAGCCAGTAAGCGCTAACTTTAGGATACCCACGCGCACGATGAAACCTCTCAAACCGCCCCGGGTAAACCCGAGCAATCCAAGCGGGTAGTGTCGCGCATATGGTCTGAAAAAGCAAGGCCCTGCACAAAATTTAGGCAGGCCATATCAGAATATTAGGTCAAAAAGTAGGCGCTAACTCTCGTTAAAAGTCCTACCGTGTGGCATTTGCGTCGGCCACAGTTAGTGCTGTCATGTTCACTATTCTGCGCACCGTTGTGCTGGCGGTCAGCACGTGTACCGGCTTGGCGGCACCCAAAAGCACCGGCCCAATCGCGATATTGCCACCCGCCGCCATTTTGAGCAGGTTGTAGCCGATGTTGGCAGCATCGATATTGGGCATCACCAGCAAATTGGCATCACCGTGAAGCGTGCTGTTGGGCATCAGCGCCTTGCGGAAAGCGTCATCCAACGCCACATCACCGTGCATCTCGCCGTCGACCTCCAGCCAGGGGGCCTGTTGTTGCAGCAGCGCCAGCGTCTGGCGCATCTTGATTGCGCTGGGCTCGTTGCTGGTGCCAAAGTTGGAATGACTCAGCAGTGCGGCCTTGGGCTTGAAACCAAAACGCCGCATTTCCTCGGCCGCCATGATGGTAATCTTTGCCAACTCCGGGGCGGTGGGATCGTAGTTGACGTGGGTGTCCACCACGAACACCTGCCGGCCCGGCAGCATCAAGCCATTCATGCAGGCGTAAATGGCAACTTCGTTCTCTGCACCGGCTCCGATGCTGCGGCGTTTGCCTACCACCTGGTCAATGTACTGCAGGTGCAATGAGGTCGTGCCCCAGGTGCCGCAGATCATCCCGTCCACATCGCCCTTGTGCAACAGCATGGAACCGATCAGGGTCAGCCGCCGGCGCATCTCGATCTTGGCCACCTGAACCGTAATACCTTTTCGTTCCGTCATGCGGTGGTAGGTCTGCCAGAAGTCACGGTAGCGGTGGTCATTCTCCACGTTGACGACGTTGTAGTCTCGATCCTCTTCCAGACGCAGACCGAATTCCTGAATCCGCTCGGCAATCACGGTCGGTCGTCCAATCAGGGTTGGCAGGGCAAGGCCTTCGTCCACCACGATTTGCGCGGCACGCAACACCCGCTCGTCCTCGCCCTCGGCATAGGCCACCCGCTTCTTGAGCGCCTTTTTGGCTGCGGTAAAGATCGGCTTCATCGTCGTGCCCGACGCGTAGACAAAGCTTTGCAACTTCTCGCGGTAGGCATCCATGTCGCGGATTGGGCGCAGCGCAACGCCGCTGTCGGCCGCCGCCTTGGCCACTGCCGGCGCGATCTTCATCATCAGCCGCGGATCAAACGGTTTTGGAATCAGGTACTCCGGGCCAAAGGCCAGCGCCTCGCCAGCGTAGGCTGCCGCGACCACTTCGCTTTGTTCGGCCTGTGCCAATTCGGCAATGGCATGCACCGCCGCAATTTCCATTTCCAGGGTAATGGTGGATGCCCCCGCATCCAGCGCTCCCCGGAAGATATAGGGGAAACACAGAACGTTGTTGACCTGGTTGGGGTAATCAGTGCGGCCCGTCGCCATGATGGCGTCATTGCGCACGGCCTTGACTTCTTCGGGAAGTATCTCAGGTGTCGGGTTTGCCAGCGCAAAGACGAGTGGCTTGGCGGCCATTGTGGCCACCATGTCGGCCTTGAGAACGCCGCCGGCCGACAGGCCCAAAAAGATATCAGCACCCACAATCGCCTCGCGCAAGGTGCGCGCATCGGTTTTCTGCGCGAATGCCGCCTTGTCGTCGTCCATGAGTTCGGTGCGTCCCTCATAGACCACTCCAGCCAGATCGGTCGCGGTAATGTTTTCGCGGGGGATGCCAAGTTTGACCAGCAACCCCAAGCATGCCAGTGCTGCGGCCCCGGCCCCTGAGGTGACCAGCTTGACTTTCTTGGGATCCTTGCCCACCACCTTGAGGCCGTTCATGATGGCCGCACCGACGACGATGGCGGTGCCGTGCTGGTCGTCGTGGAACACCGGAATCTTCATGCGGTCGCGCAGTTTGCGCTCTACATAAAAACAGTCCGGGGCCTTGATGTCTTCCAGATTGATACCGCCAAAAGTGGGCTCCAGCGAGGCGATGATGTCCACCAACTTGTCCAGATCGTGCTTTTCGTTGATTTCGATATCAAACACATCAATTCCGGCGAATTTCTTGAACAGCACCCCCTTACCTTCCATCACCGGCTTGGCAGCCAGTGGTCCAATGTCGCCCAGACCCAGCACTGCTGTTCCATTGGTAATCACGGCGACCAGGTTGCCCCGACTGGTGTACTTGAAGGCGTTATTGGGATCCTTGACGATTTCTTCGCAAGGCGCTGCCACCCCTGGTGAGTAGGCCAGCGCCAGATCGTGCTGGTTCACCAACTGCTTGGTGGCAGATACCGCAATCTTTCCGGGTGTAGGGAACTCGTGGTACTCAAGTGCTGCGGCGCGCAACTGCGCCGGCTTGTCTGTGGAACTGGACACCGGCCCCTTGGGCGTAAGTGGAGACTGGCTGGGCATGATGAATCCTCGATTTCTGGCGGCTTGCGCGACGACGCACGGCTGTGTGCTGTGTGATGGGTTCTGGATTGTAGACTTCGCGGTGTTGAAGGTATCAGACTTGCGGTCCTAGGAACCGGCGTTCCCAGGCTCCCACTTCATACAGGTAGCTGTCGTACTCCACCGTTTTTGCTGCACAGTAGCCGGTAACAAAGGATTCGCCCAACAGGTGGCGGGCCGAAGCGCTGTGCTTCATCTGCTGGTGCGCCGGCAGGAAGCTGCGTGCCAGGGTATGTCCCAGGGCACTGCTGTTGGCTCCCGCTGGAATCGGCGCGGTGGAGGGCAACTTCTCATCCATCCCGGCCAGTCCTGCCGCCAGCGAAGCAGCGATGGCGAGGTAGGGGTTGGCGTCGGCACCGGCTATGCGGTTTTCCACGCGCCGCGCCGCAGGACCGCTGTGCGGAATGCGCAGGCCGGTGGTGCGGTTGTCATAGCCCCACTCCAGGTTGACCGGGGCCTGGCTGCCCGACACGTAGCGTCGATATGAATTTACGTACGGAGCAAAAATCAGCATCATGTCCGGAACGTAGGCTTGCAGCCCGCCGATGAAATGGCCAAAGGCAGCGGTGTCGGAGCCATCGTCGGCGCAAAAAACATTGCGACCGCTGCTGTCGACGACGCTTTGGTGCAGGTGCATGGAACTGCCCTGGGCACCCGAAATGGGTTTGGCCATGAACACAGCGTTGAGGCCGTGCTTAATGGCAATTTCCTTGGCAGCATACTTAAACAGGAATGCCTGGTCCGCCACAGCCACCGGGTCACCGTGCACTAGATTGATTTCGTATTGGGTCATGCCGACTTCGTGGATCCAGGTGTCTGCCTGAATCCCTAGCCCCTCCAGCGCAGACCGAAACTCGTCCCAGAAGGGTGCCAACTCGTTGAGCATGTTCAAACTGAAGGCAGACTGGCCCACCTCACCACGTGCTCCACGCGCGAGTGGCGCCGCGAACGGAAGCGTGGTATCCGGGTTGGGGGCGGTCAGGTAGAACTCGATCTCAGGAGCAACCACCGGGGTTAGACCTTGCGCCGTGTAGCGTTCGACTACTGTTTTAAGAACAGAACGGGCAGCAAAGGCGCACGGCTTTCCGTCAAGCTCGAAACAATCGTGGAGGACGGTGGCGCGAGGCACACTGGACCATGGCGCGAGCCTTAAAGTGCGGTAGTCCGGGACCAGTTGGACGTCCGGGTCTGAGTCTGGAAAGATGGGGTCATACGAGTAGTCTCCCGTGATGCATTGCATTGGAATAGCCTGTGCAATGCGAAGCTCGCTGCCAGACGCGAAACTGCGCGCCGGCATCAGCTTGCCGCGGGGATAACCGGCCATGTCCGGGAAGATGCATTCCACGTCATGAATGCCGTGCTGGTCGAAGAAAGCCTGCAGTTCGGGGCCGGGAGTGTGGTGCATGCTGGTTGGTTTTCTCAGTTGGGCCGGCAGGGCTCTTCGTGCTTTGCTTCATCCAGCAACCACGTGCGAAAGGCCTGAACGGCTGGTCGGGTAGAAATAGCTTCTGCAGTCACCAGATAGTAGGCAAAATGCTGCCCGACGGCGATGTCAAAGGGTGACACCAGTCTGCCTTGGGCGAGGGCAGTGGCGACCAGGGGTTTGGACGCCAATGCAATACCCAAGCCATCCAGTGCTGCTACGTAAACGAGGCCGGAATCACTGAAGTGGGGTCCGACATTGCAGTCGACTCCACCCACCCCCGCCAACCGGAGCCATTCTTCCCAGCTCGGTCCGGCGCGCTCGCCGGCCATGGTGTCGTCGTGCAGCAAAACCTGATTGCGCATGTCGGCGGGTTCGCGCAATGGTGGATCGGATTCAAGCAGCTTCGGGGCGCAGACGGCAATGTAGTCCGAGCCAAACATGCGGTCCACATGAAAGCCGGGGTACGTTCCCGTGCCAAACCGGATTACGACCAACGAGTCATCTTCGCGCAGGTCAACGCCGTCGATGGTCAACGGATTGACCGGTTGGTCGCCGTCAATCGTGCTGAGCGACCGAATCACATGCAGGTTGAGCGAAGGTTGGGACAGTGCGAAGCGGCGCAGTCGCGGTACCAGCCAGCGTGTGGCAAAGGAGGGGGGCAGCACCACGATCAAGCGCCCGTAGGTGATGCGCTCGTGCACATTTTCGACGGCGGCGGCAAAGCATTCCAACCCCTCTCGCACTTTTGGGAGCATGGCTTCGCCCTGAGGTGTGAGTCGAAGTGCCCGCGTCAACCGATGAAACAGGTTCAAACCCAGGAAATCTTCAAGCTGTTTGATCTGGTGGCTAACCGCGGTAGGCGTGACCGACAGTTCCGCTGCAGCATTCTTGAAACTGAGATGCCGTGCAGCAGCCTCAAAGGCGCGCAGTGCATTGAGTGGCGGCAAGCGGTAGGTCATGGATGAATTTAACTGCGTTATCGGCTGAGAATTGATCGTTTGCTGCACTGCAAGATCGGGCCTATCGTAGCACCGTGCTCTCAAGAAGAGAGCGACCCTACAGAAAGCACGATCACCATGAACCTAACTCATATGGATATACAAGTCCGCATCCAACAGGCCAGGCGCGCGCGCAGCGATGCCCTGGGCGTACTGCTCATCGCTGGTTGGAAACAGTCGCGCCAGCACTTGGGCAACCTGTTGCTGCGTCGGGCACCACGCCGTTTCCCCTGGCTGGAAACACCCGCCTAACATTTTCGGAGAATATATGAAATCAACATTCATCATGATTAACGCAGTTGCAGGCATCCTGTCGCTGTTGATCGCACTCGATATCTTTTTCACGACCGCTCTGAGCCCAGCGAAGATTGTTTCGGGAGGCGTGGCTTTGGTAGTGGGGGCTGTCTGCGTGTGGTTGGCCGAGCAGACCCTGCGGAGTCGTGCGTTGCGCATACTTAAGCACGAGTGATCCGCTTTTCGACAAATCACTTTGACGAAGTGATTCTTTCCGCCTAGACTGGGCCGTCGTTTCCGAAGAGGAAAGAATTGACCGTGATGCCAGACCATTCCGGTGGATCCCGCCCCGCAGCGCATGCCTCGCCGGCTTTTTCCTGCGCGATCGCGTGCAGGCTAGACAGCGTGGTCTAAGGCATCGCTATGTACGACGAGTCGCTCATTATTATCGTAGCCCCCAATGGGGCCTACAAGCAGGTCTGCGACCACCCCGCCATTCCTGTCACGTCTGCAAGCCTGGCTGCGACTGCCAAGCGTTGCCTTGACGCGGGAGCTGCGATGCTGCACCTGCATATACGTGATACCCAGGGGCGACACAGTCTGGATGTGCAGGGATACCGAGATGCCCTCCAAGTGGTGCGTTCCTCAGTGGGGGACGCCATGGTATTGCAGATCACCAGTGAGGCGGCGAGCGTGTACCAGGCACCAGCACAGATTGCCATGGTGCAGGCGGTGCGTCCGGAGGCGGTATCAGTAGGTTTGCGCGAGCTCGATCAACCCGAAATCGGCGAGGCGGGTTTGGCACAATTTTTTGGTTGGCTGGTGCGCGAACGGGTCATGACTCAGGTGATTCTGTACGATGTGGTCGACCTGCAGCGTTGGCAGGATCTGCGTCAGCGCGGCATTATTCCGCAAGCTTGCTGGTTTCTGCTGTTTGTACTGGGGCGCTACACCACCGGGCAAAGGTCCAGCCCTAAAGATCTGGTGCCGTTTCTGCATGCGCATTCAGGCGCCGAGCCTTGGGCCGTATGCGCCTTTGGCGCGGCCGAGCACGCCTGCGTCGCCGCCGCTGCGGCATTCGGCGGCCACGTGCGCGTGGGTTTCGAGAACAACTTGCAGCTCAAAGACGGGCAGACCGCGCCAGATAACGCGGCGTTGGTTTGCCAGGCCGCTGATGCAGCGCGAGGCCTGGGGCGACCACTGGCCAGTGCAAGCGATATTCGGCAACGATTTGGCGGGCAATAGCAAACAGAGGCGCGTATCGGACCAAAATTCGGCATTGCGACGGTCAAGGAGTGTGTGGCTGCGAACAGCGGCTATCGTCTTGGTATAGGGCTGAGCCCATGATCACGCCTGCTACGCCATTGAATCAGGAGCGCTTTCAACCAGTACCGAAAGGCCGCCGAAGTCGGTAGACCGAGTTACGCGCAGTTCCATGCGGTGAACCGACGCAATGCGCCTGACAATTGACCAGCCTAAACCGCTGCCTGTCTCCTGACTGCCGGGGACGCGGAAAAAGCGCTCCCCCAAACGTGCCAGATCCCCATCGGGCAAGCCCGGGCCGCTGTCTTCTACGAGCAACCGGGCGCGCTGGTTGCGCGTCGTCACGGTAACCCTGATGCGCGCTCCCGGCGGGCTGTAGCGTATTGCGTTGTCCACCAGATTGCGGATCAGAATCGAAAGCAAGGCCTCGTTGCCCGTAAAGCGGCTGGGTTCGGTACCATCAAACTCCAGCGACTGCGACCTTGCAATGGCCTGCGGTGCCAAATCTCCCACTACCTGGCGCGTCAGAGCGGCGAGGTCGATCTGCAGCATGGAGGGCACTTCCGCTACCTCGAGCCGCGAGAGCGTGAGCAATTGCTCCACCAGGTGGATCGCTCGGTCACATCCGGCCAGAGTGCTTTGCAACGCATGGCGGCGCATGGCATCGTCGTGCTCGCCCAGTGCAACCTGCGCCTGGGCCCGAATGGCAGCGATAGGGGTGCGCAGTTCGTGGGAAGCATCCGCGGTAAACCGACGCTCTGATTCCATCAGCTTGCCGATGCGTCCGAACAGGCCGTTGAGCGCTTCCATCATGGGCGTCATCTCGCTCGGCACCCCGTCCAGCGTCAACGGTTGCAGCGCGTCGGGTCGGCGTTGCGACAGCGTATCGCCCAATTCCCGCATGGGGCGAACGCTGCGATAGACCGCCCACCAAAGTGCGAGGGCCAGCAGCGGCAACGCCACCGCCATGGGAAGCAGCGTGCTGCGCAGCGCCGCCCACAGAATGCTTGCGCGGGAGGCTGCTTCCTCGCCCACGTATACCCGCACATCGGGCTCGGTGCCAAAGGTGGCGAAGACGCGCCAGGGGGTCCCCGCCATCTCGACGGTCTCGAACCCGGTACGGAAGCTGGCACCATTCCCGGCCATAGGGGTGACTGGCGCATTGGTGGAGCGCAGGGCCAGGCGATCTTCATGAAAAATCTGAAAAGCCACTTTGGGGGCATAACGATGTAGCGAAGGCGCATCCACCCCGGGACTGTCATCGTCGAATTCCTGTGCCTGTTGCGCAACCAGGATCGCTGCTGCCTGCGCCAGGTGACCGTCCAGCAGTTCGTCAAGTTCGTGACTTACATCGCGCCAGGTCAACCAGGCGGTGGCCATCCACACGACCACCACCACGCCTAGCACCAGAAGCAGAAGACGGTTCTGCAGGGAATGTGCGGAGTGCTTCACGGCGTGGGCTTGTCCCGCTGCAGCATGTATCCCACGCCACGCACTGTGTGGATCAGTGTTGGCCCCAGCTTGCGGCGAAGGTTGTGGATGTGCACTTCGATGGCGTTGCTATCGATCTCCTGACCCCAGCTGTACAGGTTCTGCTCCAGTTGCGCGCGCGACAGAACACGACCCGCGCTGAGCATAAGGGTTTGCAAAAGGTCGAATTCACGGGTTGAGAGCGTCACTCCCACTCCTGCCTGCATGACCGAGCGTGACGCCGGCTCCAGTACCACATCCTGCACGGTAATACGTTCCTCGGTCTGGCCATGGGAGCGACGCACCAGCGCCCGCAGCCTGGCTGCGAGCTCATTCAGGTCGACCGGCTTGACCACGTAGTCGTCGGCACCGCAGTCCAGTCCCCGAATGCGGTCTGGCACGGTGTCGCGCGCAGTGAGCACCAATACTGGTGTGAGGATACGTTCCTGCCGAATCGACTTCAGTACCGCCATGCCGTCCTTGCGCGGCAGTCCCAGGTCCAGCACTGCGGCGTTGTAGGCTTGTGCGCGCAGCTCACGCTCGGCGGCCTCGCCGTCACGTACCCAGTCCACCTGGAACCCGAGCTGGCGCAGCCCGGCGCGCAAACCGTCACCCAGCAGGGGATCGTCTTCGGCAAGCAGGATACGCATCAGGGCATTGTCCTATACCGGCGCGCTTTGCCACTGCAGCCACCAAAAGGTAAACACCGCCGCCAGCATCACCGCCGCCAGGCTCCACCAGGCGCTGCGAATGCCGTCCTCAGGCGCTGCGAGCTTGTGTCCGGTTACCATGGACCGTGCAAGATTTTCTCCATGCATCCGGCTGGCCATCACCACGCCCGCCACGTGCACGCCAACCACCAGCAGCATGCAGCTGGACACGGCTTCGTGCAGTTCGGCGACCCATTCCCCGGCCATCGCGTTGTACGCAGCCCACCCCGATGCTCCGACCGCGAGTGTGAGCGCAAGCACCGCCACGATGGACAGTGCGCCGATCGGGTTGTGCCCGATATGGTGTTGGGGCTGCCTTCGCAACATCGCACGCAGGTAGCGTATGACGGTTTTTGGGCCATGAACGAACTCCACAAAACGGGCGTAGCGCGTTCCTGCCAATCCCCATGCCAGGCGAAAAATGACCAGACCGACCATGGTGTAGCCGAGCGAGACGTGCACCAGTCGCCACGTCTCGCTCTCGGCGCTGAGGTAGGCAACAGCGAAGCTCAGGACCATGAGCCAGTGAAAGACCCGCACCGGCGCGTCCCAGACCAGAACGCTGGCGCGTACCTTAGCGGGGGGTACGGATGTTGCGCTCATTGAAGTCTCCTTTGTCGGCCGTGGTGTGGCAAGCGCCACAATTGGCAGCACTCTTTACAGCGGGAATTTTCCAGGTGGCGGAAGACACCTCGTTGTGCTTGCGTACGAACCACGCGGTGCGGCTGATACGGTCCTGCGGAGGCTCTTCGCTGACCCGCTTGTAGGTGCCTGCATGGGCAGTCACCCAGCCCGAGAGCTCTTTCAGCGTAGCGGCATCGAGCGAAGCATCGGTACCAAAGTGCTTGGGCAGGGTGTTCATGATGCGATTCCAAGAAGCTGCGGGCATCAATGTGGGCGGAAAGGCCACGTGGCAAGAAGAGCATTCCTGTTGATACTTCGGCAAAAGTGCAATGGTGCGTCCACTGTCCTCGGCCTGCGCAGGATGGCACAGGACAATGGCACCGATCAGGCCCGCGCCAAGTTTGAGGCGAAATAAGGGGTATTGGATGTTCATAGGTTCAAAGGTTTGGTGGATCAGGATTTGAGCGCGAGCAACCAGCTCAGCACATCGGCTTTTTCAGACGCGCTGCACTCGCGTCCGACCACATCGTTGCAGTTGCGGCGAAACCATTTTTCTACCTTGGCCGGATCGGTGAAGCGCTCTGCATTGAAGGCAGGCGCCATGGGACCAATCGACTTGCCGGTAGACGCATGCTTGCCGGTCTGCGTGGGAACCGCACCATGGCAGGTCGAACAGCTCCATTCCTTGCCGTGGGTGGCGGTGAAGAACTGCTGGCCACGGGTCGAAAGCGCCGGCACCCCCGCCTGGGTGGTGTATCCCGAAAGAACTTCCGCTGGTGTCGCGGCCTGGGTCATGGAAGTGAACAACGCTGCGGGCAGCATGACCGCTGCGGCCAGCAGACCGGATGAAGTGAAATGCGAGGATGATGTACTCATGTTGCTTGCTCCTTGCCATCTATGGTGCCTAACGGTTCTTAGGGTTTTCTTAAGGTCACACGGTTAAGATTGAACGCCATGCCATACATTGAACTCGCCGACGATCCTGAAGACACCCGCTACAGTGCTGCGGAGCGGGCAAGCGCTGCGTCGCGCAGCACCTGGGTCAGTGTAGGAGTCAACATTGCGTTGACCTTTACGCAGATTGGTGTGGGAATCTTTGCGAAGTCGCAAGGGCTAATTGCCGACGGAATTCATTCACTGTCGGACCTGGTGGCGGACTTTGTCGTTCTGTTTGCCAGCCACCACAGCAAGAAGGATGCGGATGAAGACCATCCTTACGGGCACCAGCGTTTTGAAACCGCGGCATCGCTGGTGCTGGGCGTGATTCTGCTGGTGGTGGGCGTTGGCATGTTGTGGTCGGCATTTCGCAAGCTCGAATCGCCCGAAACAGTAGCCCAGGTGCATGCCGTTGCACTGTGGGTTGCAGGCGGCGCGCTGTTTGCCAAGGAAATGCTTTTTCGCTACATGCTGGCAGTAGCCAAGCGGGTCAAGTCCAGCATGCTGGTGGCCAACGCATGGCATGCACGCTCGGATGCCGCGTCTTCCCTGGTGGTAGGGCTGGGCATTGTTGGCAACCTGGCGGGCTACCCGATTCTGGACCCGATCGCTGCGCTGATTGTGGGGTTCATGGTTGCCAAAATGGGTTGGGAATTCGGTTGGAGCGCCATGCATGATTTGATGGACCGGGCGGTGGACGAGCAGGAAGTGGCGGCCATCCGCATGACCCTGCTGGAATCTCCCGGGGTGCGCGGCGTGCACGATTTGCGCACCCGCAAGATGGGCGACCTGATTGTGGTCGATGCCCATCTCGAAGTTGATGCCACTATCGACGTTGAAGCAGGCCACGACATTACTGTGGTAGCACGTGAGAGGGTCATGCAACGCCACCGCGTGCTTAACCTGATGACCCATGTGGATCCATGGCACCGTCCTGATCTGGACCACGCTCCAACCCCCGTGACACCCTCGCACTGAGGGCTCCGCCATCAAACCGCCTTCAAGCACCCCACCGCCGGCGTCGGCAATGTCAACCCGTTTTGGCGTGCATCCGGACATTCTCAAATTGGGGCTTGTGAGTTTTCTGACCGATCTGAGTTCGGAGATGATTTTTTCGGTGTTTGCGGTCTTCTTCACGACCGTGGCGGGTGCGACGACCGCATTGCTGGGTTGGGTGGAGGGTCTGGCGGATTTATCCGCAGCGTCCTTGAACTACCTTTCGGGTTGGCTTTCAGACCGTAGCGGAAAACGCAAGGTGTTTGCGGCCGCAGGTTACGGATTTTCGACACTTGCCAAGGTGATTTTGCTGGTGTCCTCCAGCATTTTGGGCCTGGGCCTGTTTCGGGTGATCGAGCGGTTGGGAAAGGGATTTCGCGGACCACCACGCGATGCCTGGCTGTCGTCCGTGGCACACAGCAAATCACGGGGCTACGCTTTTGGAGTACACAAGGCATTGGACAAGGCCGGAGCCGTGCTGGGGCCGCTGATTGCCTACGGATTGCTGTCCACCCTGGGTGAAACTACCAGCACCTACGAAACCCTGTTTTGGGTGGCCTTTGTCCCCGCCGCACTTGCAGTGCTGCTACTGTTCACCCTGAAAGACCAGCCTGGTGCGCCCCACGTGCGTGAGAGTCTGGCACAAAACTGGGAGGCACTGAGCCCGTCGTTCAAACGCTTTCTGGTTCCTGCGGGGATCTTTGCGCTGGCGTATTTCAGCCTGGGTTTTTTGCTGGTTCGTGCCCATGATTTCGGGTTTGGCATCAAAGACATCGTGCTTCTCTACGCACTGTTCAATGCCACGTGTGTGGTGGCGGCACCGTTGGTTGGAAAATTCGGTGACCACGTGGGTCGGCGCCATGTGGTGGTGCTGGGCTACGCACTGTATGGGTCCATCAACTTGGCCCTGGTATTTGCCGACACGCGCTGGGAGTTGATTGCACTCTTTATGATTTACGGGGCTTTTTATGCCATGGAAGAATCTCAGAGCAAAGCCTTCATTGCCGACCTTGAGCCACACCGGCGGGCCACTGCGGTGGGTGCGTACAACATGGTCACGGGTGCACTCTACCTGCCGGCCTCACTGATGGCGGGCGCGTTGTGGGTATTCTCTCCGGGGTTTGCCTTTGCTTTGGCGGCCCTGTTATCGATGCTGGCGATTGTGGTTTTCAAACTATTGTTCCCGCGCAGTTGGAACACAAATGCACCAACAACGTAGGGCAATCGGATCAGTTTGCAGTTTGCAAACTCAGGATAAGTGGGAAAATTGGTCGTATAGTCATCGCAATGCGGCAGCCAAGTGCACTACGCTGGGCTCAACAGGTATTGAGTAGCCATTGAGAGACAGACTTCATGAATAACGTCAAAATATCTACGCGGCTGGCTTTGCTGATTCTTGTGATGTCGTCGATGCTGGTGTCCATTGGCGGACTCGGTCTCTACGGTATCTCACGATCCAACGATGCATTGCACTCGGTGTATGTGGACCGGGCGTTGCCGTTGGAGATCCTGTCAGAAGTACAGAGTATCTACTTGCGCAACCGCCAGCTGGTTTCAGATTCCTTGCTCGACCCGACGGTCGAAACGTATGCAAGGAACAGCGCCGCCATTGAGGCCAATACCGAGGTCATCAACAAGCGCTGGGCAGATTACACCTCCAGCAAAATGACGGATGAAGAAGAAAAGTTGGCCAAAGCATTCGCGGCGGCGGGCAATGCGTTTGTCCAGCAGGGGCTCAAACCGGCCGTGGTGGCGCTGCGGGCCAATGACTGGGCCGAAACTTCGAGGGTCAGTGTCGAGGTGGTCACTCCCCTGTACACCAAGCTGCAGGACGCCATGAAACCGCTGATCAAGCTGCAAACCAATGAAGCGAAGCTGGGATTCGAGACCGCAGCGGCCCAGTACGACATCATTCGCAATGTGGTCATGGTCAGCATCCTTGCCGGACTGATCTTGGCAGCCCTGTTTGGCTATTTCCTGATTCGCAGCATTTCAGGCACCCTGTCGCGCGCCATCGATATCACCCATGCCGTCGCAAAAGGCGACTTGACCCAGCGCTTTCGCACCGATGGCAAGGACGAAATGGCGCAGCTCATGGCCGCCCTGGCCGCCATGAATGCGTCACTGGTGCAGGTGGTTTCCAATGTGCGCCAGGGCTCCGAAGGGGTGGCCACTGCCAGTGCCGAGATTGCGCAAGGCAACAACGACTTGTCGGCGCGCACCGAGCAGCAGGCAAGTGCCCTCGAAGAAACCGCCTCCAGCATGGAAGAACTGGGCTCAACCGTCAAACAGAACGCCGACTCCGCGCGCACCGCGAACCAGCTTGCCATGAGTGCATCCACCGTAGCCGTCAGGGGGGGGGAAGTGGTTGCCCAGGTGGTCGAAACCATGAAAGGCATTAACGCCTCCAGTCACAAGATCAGCGACATCATCAGCGTGATTGACGGCATTGCCTTTCAGACCAACATCCTCGCACTGAACGCGGCCGTGGAAGCGGCGCGTGCGGGTGAGCAGGGTCGTGGCTTCGCCGTGGTTGCCAGTGAAGTGCGCTCGCTGGCCGGGCGCAGCGCTGAAGCGGCCAAAGAGATCAAGAGCCTCATCGGTGCCAGCGTCGAGCGGGTGGAACAGGGCACCGCGCTGGTGGACCAGGCAGGCGTTACCATGAGCGAGGTTGTTGCATCCATCAGACGTGTGACCGACATCATGGGTGAAATCAGCGCGGCCAGCAACGAGCAAAGTGCGGGCGTTCATCAGGTCGGAGAAGCCGTCAACCAGATGGATCAGGCCACGCAACAGAATGCCGCGCTGGTCGAACAGATGGCCGCAGCAGCCAGCAGTCTGAAGAGCCAGGCGCAGGACCTGGTCCAAACGGTGTCCGTGTTCAAACTCGATTAAGCGTTGAGCTGATCCAGTCGCTGGGGTGTTCCCACATCGGTCCAGCGCCCGGTATAGAGTTCAGCGCTTACTTGGTTCTGGTCCATTGCCCGTCGCAGCAGCGGTGCCAGTGCGGCCCTGATGCCCAACGGATTGCCCGCTTCGATGTCGCATAACGGTGGCATGAACAGAGCCTGATGGTACAGACCGATGGTGCTGTAGGTAAAGCGGGGTCGCGGATCGCCGCTGGGAAGATTCAGTGCCAGTCGCAGGCCATCCCCCGCGTCCGAGGCCAGACCAAAATCCCCACGCGGGTTGTGTTCCGGGTTGGGCACCAGCCACAGGTGTGCCAGCATGCCGCTGGCGACAAAACGGTCCACCGCAGTCTGTTCAAAGGCAAAGTCGGGAGCAAACACATCGCCTGCCAGCACCCAGACAACATCGGTTGTTGCAGAATCTGCGTGTGGAGGGCACAACAGCGGCAGGGCGCGGGAAATGCCGCCGGCGGTCTCCAGTGCAGCACCAAAATCCTGGCCTTCATGCGAGTAGCGCAATTGAACAGGTGTTGCAGATTGCTCCTGATTTGGTAGCTGTTCACGCTTATTCTGCGCGGGCTTCGGGTCAAAACAACTTCCAAATTGGGCGACAATCTGTTCCCCCAGCCAGGCTGTATTTACCACGATGTTGGTAAACCCGCCGCGTGCCAATGCCTCCAGATGCCACTGCATCAACGGTTTGCCACGTACCTGCAGCAGTGGTTTCGGGGTGGTGTCGGTCAACGGGCGCATGCGCTCGCCTCGACCGGCGGCCAGCAGCATCGCGGCAACGCCCATGTCAGCGCTGACCCATGCCAGATACCGCCTTCTTCTGGTTGCGCAGCACGCACAGCAAATCAGCTGCAATGTGGGCGGCGACCAGCGCGGTGATCTCACTGTGGTCAAACGGGGGTGACACCTCGACTACATCCATACCCACCAGATGGACCGCAGCCATGCTGCGGATCAGGGCCAGCGCCTGGGCCGAGCTCAGGCCACCCGGCACCGGGGTTCCTGTGCCGGGCGCAAAGGCCGGATCCAGGCAGTCGATGTCAAAGGTCAGGTACGTTGGTCGCTGGCCGACAATCGACAGGATGCGATCCAGCGTGGCCTGCGTGCCGTGGGCGTGCACCCAGGGCGCATCAATCACCTGGACCCCCATGAAATCTTCATTCCAGGTGCGAATACCAATCTGCACCGAGCTTGCGGGGTCGATCAGCCCTTCCTTGACCGCCTTGTAAAACATGGTGCCGTGGTTGAGTGAGTCCGGGTTGTCGTCGGGCCAGGTATCGCAGTGCGCGTCGAAGTGGATCAGCGACAGCGGGCGGCCAAATTTTTCGGCATGGGCTTGGAGCAAGGGGTAGGTGATGAAATGGTCGCCGCCAAAGGTCAGCATCTTGGCGCCGCTAGCGAGAATGGTGCGGGCGTGCTGGGTGATGCTGGGCGCTATGGTGAGCGGGTTGTGCGCGTCGATCCAGCAGTCGCCGTAATCAATCACCGCCAGTTCATCGAACGGGTCAAAGCCCCAGGGAAACGCCATCAGCTCACCCAATTGCACACTGGCGGCGCGAATGGCAGCCGGACCCAGGCGCGCACCCGGGCGGAAGGTGGTGGCCAAGTCGAGCGGAATGCCGGAAATGACAACATCGACCCCGTTGAGGTCGCGGCTATAGTTGCGCCGCATGAAACTCAACACCCCTGCGTAGGTGTTTTCCGGACAGCTGCCGTACAAGGATGTGCGGCGGATGGCGCTGTCGCCCTGAATGGGTTGGCTCATGGTTTTGCTGTTCGATGACGAATTGAAGTGTGCGTATTTTGCGCTGTGTATGATTCCCATGCCCGTTCCAAACCCTTTCAGGAGATAGCACCATGGCGCTGATGGACTTCATCAAGAAACAGTTTATCGACATCATCCAGTGGACTGAAGGAGGCGACGGCACGCTGGCCTGGCGCTTTCCGATGGCCGATATGGAAATCCAGAACGGCGGCCAGCTCGTGGTGCGCGAATCGCAGATGGCGGTGTTCGTCAACGAAGGCAAGGTGGCTGATGTATTCGGTCCTGGCACGCACCGACTCACCACGCAGACGCTTCCGTTGCTGACTTACCTGAAGAACTGGGACAAGCTGTTCGAGTCACCCTTCAAGAGCGATGTGTACTTTTTCAGCACGCGTCAGCAGATCGATCAAAAGTGGGGCACACCGCAGCCCATCACCATCCGCGACAAGGACTTTGGCGCCGTGCGCCTGCGCGCCTTCGGTAACTACGCGTTCCGTATTGCCGACCCCAAGCTGTTCCACACCGAGATCTCGGGCACACGCGAAACCTACACCGTCACAGATGTGGACGGCCAGCTGCGGGGCCTGGTGCTGCAGAACATCAGCACCGCCATCGCCGCCAGCGGCATTCCTTTCCTGGACCTGGCGGCCAACCAGATCGAGTTTGCCAAGGCACTGACCGCGCAGCTCGACCCCGAGATGGCCAAGCTGGGTCTAAAACTCGAAGCGCTGACGGTGCAAAGCGTTTCGCTGCCGGAAGAATTGCAAAAAGTTCTGGACCAGAAGATCGGAATGGGCATGGTCGGCAACGACATGGGCAAGTTCATGCAGTACCAGACCGCACAATCCATTCCGAAGTTTGCCGAAGGCGGTGGCGGCGGCGGTGGTATTGCGGGAGATGCGATGGGCTTGGGAGCAGGCGTGGCGCTGGGCCAGGTGCTGGCGCAGAACCTGGCTGCAGGGCTGAATCCGGCTGCAACGCCTGCTGCACCTGCGCAGGCTGCTGCACAAAGCATAGCAACGCTGAAGCCGGACGACATCATCGCCACGCTGGAAAAGCTCGGTGAGTTGAAGGCCAAGGGCATCCTCACGGCGGAAGAATTCGACGCGAAGAAGGCGGAGCTGCTGAAGAAGCTGGTGTAGCTGCGGCCGGGGTGGCAGAGCGTTCTGCTCCGTGTCCCCCGCCCTGCGGGCTCCTCCTTTACCTGCGCATAACGCTCTACCGCCCCTGCTTCCGTGGCTAACGAGAACATCTCAACCCAACGCGCTTATCGGGCACCGTGTCCTGGGTGCGGCGCACCGGTGGAGTTTCGCTCGGCGCAGTCCACCCATGCGGTGTGCGGCTTCTGCAGGAGCACGGTGGCGCGCTCGGGCGACGTGCTGTCGCGCATCGGCAAGATGGCTGAGCTGTTTGACGACCACAGCCCGCTGCAACTGTTTGCTACCGGCACCTATAACAAGCGCAACTTCACGCTGATTGGCCGGCTCCAGTACAAGACCGAGGAAAGCGCCTGGGCTGAGTGGAACGCGCTGTTTGACGACGGGACATCGGGCTGGCTGGCAGAAGACAACGGCGCTTACGTCTTTACCATTCCACTGGAAAACGCGCGCGAGCTTCCTGCGGCCGAGCGATTCCTGGTCGGTGCGCAAACGGCCATCAACGGCAAGTCGTATAGCGTTGCCAGCAAGGTGCAGGCGGTGCTCATCAGCGTGCAGGGCGAACTGCCCAAGCTGCCCCCGCTGGGCCAGCCTTTTACGGTGGTGGAGTTGCGCGGCGACGGCGATGTGCTCAGCATCGACTATTTCAGCCAGCCGCCCGCGGTATCGCGCGGCAGGGCGGTACTGCTGGACGAGCTGCAGCTCAAGGGGCTCAAAGAGGAGTCGGTCAAGAACGAAAAGGGCCGGCAGTTCAACTGCCCGCAGTGCGGCGCACCGGTGACGGTGGCACTCGATACCAGCAAGAGCATCACTTGCGGCAGTTGCAACAGCATCATCGACCTCAGCCAGGGCCTGGGCGGCGAACTCAAAGCAGCCATACAGGACGAACCGATCAACCCGCTCATCCCCTTGGGGTCGCTGGGGCAACTGCAGGGTGTTCAGTGGCAGGTGGTGGGTTTTCAGCACCGCATGGGTGTGGCACCGGGCGACGACGAACACTTTGGCTGGAGCGAGTACCTGCTCTACAACCAGAAACGGGGGTTCAGTTTCCTGGTCGATTCCGAAGAAGGCTGGAGTCTGGTGCGCCCCACCACCGGCGCTCCCAAGATGGCCAGTTCAAGCGCCAGCAAAGCGTCTTACCTGGGCACCGATTACCAGCTCAAGTACAGCTACAACGCCGAGACCAACTATGTGTGCGGCGAGTTCTATTGGCAGGTGCAGCGCGGGCAGACCACCTTCAACCGCGACTTCGCCAACGGCAAACGCCTGCTGTCACTGGAGCAAAGCCCCTCCGAGCTGGTCTGGTCCAGCGGTGATCAGATAGCCAGCGAAACGGTGGCTGCTGCCTTTGGACTCAAGGACAAGCAGGATTTGCTCAAGCGCGGTGATGTGACGCCGTTTAGCGCCGCCCCCAGCATGAGCGTGGGTACCATCATCGTCGTGGTGCTGGTGTTGCTGCTGCTTTCAGGGCTGCTGAGCCGCTGCTCCGGTTGCGACCCGCGTGTCGAAAACTGCGCGTCGTCGAGTTCGCGCAGTTCGGGCGGGTCGTTTGGTGGTTTTTCAGGCGGGGGAGGTCATAAGTAATGCAAACCCAATTTAAAGGAGAGTCCCATGGGATTTGAAATGGTAAAGCCCGGTGCGGTGCTGGCCTCGCTGGTGTTCGCGTTGATGGGGGTGGCGGTGTTCTGGTTGTGTTTTGTCATCATCGACAAGATCACGCCCTACCACCTGTGGGACGAGATTGTCGAGAAACAGAATGTGGCCCTGGCGCTGGTGGTGGCGGCCATGAGCCTGGGCATCTGCCTGATCGTGGCGGCGGCGATACATTAGGCCCCCACGCTTGTCCCGGCGCGCAGCATTGCCGCTCGAAGTCACGCTCCTGGCGAGCGTGTTCGTGGTGGCCGCCTGTGGGTTGGTGTACGAGTTGACCGCTGGGGCGCTGGCGTCCTACCTGCTGGGCGACTCGGTGCTGCAGTTCTCCACCGTCATTGGCGCTTATCTGTTTGCCATGGGCGTGGGCTCCTGGCTGTCGCGCTTTTTCGAGCGCCAACTGCCGGCGCACTTTTTGCGCATCGAACTGCTGGTGGCGTTGACTGGTGGCGCGCTCCCGGCCGTCCTCTTTCTTGCCAATGGTTATGTGCCAGGCGCATTCCGCTTTCTCCTGTACGCCATGGTCGGTCTGGTCGGTGTGCTGGTCGGACTCGAAATCCCGCTGGTGATGCGCATCCTCAAGCGCGATGTAGCGCTCAAGGAACTGGTGTCGCAGGTGCTGACCTTCGACTACCTGGGCGCACTGGCGGTTTCTGTGGCGTTTCCCTTGCTGCTGGTGCCGCAGTTGGGGTTGATTCGTACTGGTTTGTTGTTCGGACTACTCAATGCCGCGGTTGCCGGCTGGACGCTGTGGGTGTTTCGCCACGAGTTGCGGCGCATTGGCGCCCATGCACTGGCCTGTGCTGCTACGGTGGTCGCGCTGCTTTCGGGCTTTGCCGTGGCCGACCAGATCACCACGCTGAGCGAAGACAGGCTCTACCACGACCCGGTGGTGCTGGCCGCCACCTCGCCCTACCAGCGCATCGTCCTCACCAATGGGCGTACCGGTCACCGCCTGTTTCTCAACGGCAACCTGCAGTTCGCCGAGCGGGACGAATACCGCTACCACGAAGCGCTGGTACACCCCGCCATGTCTGCGCAAGGCGCTCCTAAAAAAGTAGCGGTGCTCGGGGGTGGAGACGGCATGGCAGTGCGCGAAATTCTCAAGTACCCCAGCGTAGAGAGCGTTACGCTGGTCGAACTCGATCCGAACATGACGCGACTGTTCTCGACCGATGCGGCGATGGTGCAACTCAACGGGGGCTCGCTGTCCTCTCCCAAGATACGCGTCGTCAATGCCGACGCCTTCAAGTGGTTGCAGGATGGCAGCGACAGTTTTGATGTAATCGTGGTCGACTTTCCAGACCCTACCAACTTTTCCATCGGCAAGCTTTACACCAACAGTTTCTACGCGCTGCTGGCACAGCGCCTGTCGGCAAGTGGCTATGCGGTGATCCAGACCACTTCGCCGCTGGTGGCGCGTCATAGTTTCTGGACCGTGGCCGCAACTATCGAATCGACCGGCCTGCACGTAGCGCCCTACCACGCCAACGTGCCGAGCTTTGGCGAGTGGGGCTACCTCATTGCCAGCCACCGACCCTGGCGCATGCCTGCTACCCTGCCCGATGGACTGCGTTACCTGACGCTGCAGACCTTGCCCCTCCTGTTTGACTTTCCCAAGGACATGGAGCGTGTTCCGGCCGAGGTTAACCGGCTGTCCAACCAGATGTTGGTGAGTACCTATGAGCAGGAGTGGGGACGGGTGTTGCCCTGACCTGCGATCTTGCGGTCTTGTTGCCGCGACCCCTTCTTCACGGCACAATGTGCGCAAAGGGAGGGGGCCAAGATGGCAGATCTAACGGTGCTGCTGGAAAGTGCGCGCGAAGGCAATGCCTATGCCGCTGAGCAAGCGTTTAGCCTGCTGTACGACGACTTGCGTCGACTGGCGCGGTCACGGTTGCGCCAACACCAGCCCATGACCCTGCTCGACACCACCTCGCTGGTGCACGAGTCCTACCTGAAACTCGTCGGGGGAGACGCGCTCCCGGTGGAAGACCGCCACCACTTCTTTGCCTACGCTTCCAAGGTCATGCGCTCGGTGATTGTGGACTTTGCGCGTGCACGCCTGGCCGAGCGTCGCGGTGGCGATTTGGAGAAGGTGGTGCTCGACACGGGACTGCTGAACAGCCTGGGTCAGCCTGAGAACGATGTCCTGCGCGTGCACGAGGCGCTGGAGGTGCTGGCACAAGCGGACCCCAAGCTGGCGCAGATGGTCGAGCTGCGCTACTTCGGTGGGTTGACCGAAGCCGAAATTGGCGAGTTGCTGGACCAATCCGGGCGCACCGTGCGGCGCAACTGGGAAAAGGCCAAATTGTTGCTGACCGCGGCGCTGACCTGAACCGGAGCCTGCCGTGAGTCTGGACGCAGATACCCTTCGCCGC
Organism: uncultured beta proteobacterium; assembly: GCA_903864505.1. Lineage (GTDB taxonomy): Bacteria > Pseudomonadota > Gammaproteobacteria > Burkholderiales > Burkholderiaceae_C > Allorhodoferax. The sequence goes on from CAIPGC010000180.1 coordinate 27,812, forward strand.
CTGTCTCCCTTGCTGGAGCAGGCCTTGGACTTGGAGCCGCAGCAGCGGGAGCGCTGGCTTGGCACGCTGGACCCGCAGGCCGCCGAGTTGCTGCCTGTTCTGCGTCGCCTGCTGGCGGCCGATGTCGACAGGGAGACAGCCGACATGCTGGAGCAGCGCCCCAGTCTCAGCGGACTCGACACGGGGGTGCGCAGCACCGCCACTGACCATGCGCCAGGCGATGGAGTCGGACCCTACACGCTGGTGCGAGAGCTGGGCCAGGGTGGAATGGGTGAGGTGTGGTTGGCCGAGCGCACGGATGGTGTGCTCAAGCGCAGTGTGGCGCTCAAGTTGCCCGTGCTGAGCATGAGAAAAAGCGTCTTGTTGCAGCGCTTCGCGCGCGAGCGTGACATCCTGGCCGGTCTCAACCACCAACACATTGCACGCTTGTACGACGCTGGCATCGCCGACGACGGCCAGCCGTATCTGGCGCTGGAGTATGTGCAGGGGGTACCCATTAACGACTATGCCCGGCGTGAAGGCCTGGACGCCAGAGCCAGAGTGGCACTGCTGCGCCAGGTGATGGATGCTGTGCAGTATGCGCATGCCAATCTGGTGATTCACCGTGACCTCAAGCCCGGCAACGTGCTGGTTACCTCCGAAGGCAAGGCCTTGCTGCTGGACTTTGGCATCGCCAAGCTATTGCAGGAGGAGTCCAGCCAGGCCCATGAAACGGAGTTGACGCGGGTTGGTGGGCGGGCGCTGACGTTGCACTATGCCGCACCCGAGCAGGTGGCGGGATTGCCGATCAGCATTGCCACCGATGTCTGGGCGTTGGGCATTGTGCTGTACGAATTGCTGGCCGACCAGCGGCCTTTTGAGAAGGTGGATCGCCCAAGTCTGGAGAATGCCCTGCTGACTCTGGACCCCTCGCGTCCGAGCCAGTGCGCGAGCGGACCGATTGCCGGCCTGTCCAAAGCGATGGCATCGGACCTGGACACCATCGTGCTCAAAGCACTGAAGAAGGCGCCCGCCGAGCGCTACGCCACCGTCAGCGCATTGGCAGATGATCTGGACCGCTGGCTGCGCGGGGAAGTGGTGCTGGCCCAGCCCGACAGCACCTGGTACCGCACCCGCAAGTTTGTGGGGCGCCACAAGGTCGTGGTGATCACCGCCACACTGGCAGCCATCGTGGTGCTGGCGGTGGCAGCGGTGGCAGTGGTGCTGGGTCTGCAGGCCCGCGAGGAGTCGGCGCGTGCGGTGGCGGCGCGAGACTTTCTGATCGACATGTTCAATCAGGTTGACCCAGAGAAGGTGCACTTCCAGGATGTCACTGCCAAGCAAATGCTTGAGCAGGGCCAGGAAACCATCCTGCGCACCCTGGGTGCACAGCCCCTGCTGCAGACGGACCTGCTGGTGGGGCTGGAGAAAGCGTATGAAACCCATGGCGAACCCGAGAAGGCAACCCAGGTGGCGGCCGAGTTGGTGCGGTTGTTTGAACAGATGGGCCGACACCGCGATGCGGCCCTGTATCTGATGGCGCAGGCCTGGCTTGGCGACGAGTTGGGCGATGTGATGGGTTCAGAAGCGTTGGTGGCCCGCGCAGAAAAACTCTACCCACAGCACGCCAGCGACGACGAGATTGAAGGTAACCGACTCTTTCTGCTGGGCAACCTGGCCGATGATCGCGGTGACTACGAGCGCGCCATTGTCCAATGGGAATCGTCGCTGCCCTACATTGACCGTGCGCTCGGTCTGGACAACTACATCTCGGTTACGGTGCAACGCTACATTGCCACCAAACAAGGCTATCTGGGCCGCACCGAACCGGGCATTGCGCGCTTGAACGATCTTATGTCGCGGCCCTTCAAGCAGTACACCGAGATCGCGCACGCTGCGGTGCTCAATGACCAGGCCCAGCTCGAGTTTGACACTGGCCAGTTTCACGCGTCACTGGCGCACTTTGATGATGCGCTGGCCCAATGCGAACAGCGGCTTGACCCGCGGGGAGACCGTTGCAGCTACTCCCGCATCTCCACCTTGGCGGCCTATGCAGCACTGGGTTTTGACGGCAAGGCACTGGACTTGTTGCAGCCGCTCATGCGTTTGGCGGTTGACGAGCGGCCCAGCCTCAAGGGCACAGTGACACTGCTTGGTGCCTACCGCACACTGGCAGCGCACCGTCTGCTGGAAAAGTACCCGGCCATTGCCGAGCGGGTCAAGGTGCTGGCAAGCTCCGGTAACGAAGTCAAACAGCCTGCCCGGTACAAGGCCGAGGCGCACCTGGCGCAGGCCGTGGACCGACTGCTCTCCGCGCAGCCCCAGGCCGCGCAGGAATTCTTGGACTTCGCCAAGCAGCGCATTGATGCGCAAGGCATCAAGGATTTCCGCTTAATGGCCCGCCTTCGCTTGTACCAAAGCCTGGCATTGCAGGCGCAGGGGCAATTTGAGGCCAGCCTGGCGTTGCTGCAACCCATGGTGGCCGAACATGCCGCGATGTTTGGTGCCGACCACCCCCTGACGCAGGTGTACGCAGTGCACCAGGCGCGCGCTCTGTGGGCGGTCCAGCGCAGGCAGCAGGCCATCGACCTGCTGGACCATGCCATCCCGATCCTGCAGCAAGCCATGGGCGCACAAGCCCCGCATTTCCAGAAGATCCAGGCCCTGCGCACCGCGTTGGCGCGCAACAAGATCGCGCCTTCGGCACTCACCCGCAAGGTGGAGATCTATTACTGACGGGGTATTTGGCCGGTTTTCCAAAGCGTTTGCGTATGACAGGGGGAAGGAGCAGGGGCGCTCCTTTTCTAGGGAGATAACAACATGGAAAACGCGACCGAAATCATTACCTGGCTCTTTGTTGCAGCCAATACGGGCCGAATACTGGCTTACGTTCCTCAACTCGTTGCTGCGTGGAACTGCAAGAATGGGGCGACCTCGGTATCGCGCCTGACCTGGGGCTATTTTGCCTTTGCGCACCTGGCCGGCATTCTGTACGCCACCTATGTAGTCAATGATCACAGGATGATGCTGGTGTTTTGTGGGAATTTTGTCGTCTGCCTGCTACTGGTCGCCATCGTTACCTGGAAGAAGCTCTCTCATGCAAAGCCGGGCGCTGTAATCCATCCGGTGACCGAACCAGCTTTCTCGAGCCCCTGGGGCGAGGCCGTTTTTGCCAAGCACCGCGACGGGGAACCCATGACACGGCTGCATTGAGTCCAGAGATTTACTCCGGATCGCGCGCATCGTCAAAATGCGCCTCCACCCCGCTGGGCAGCATCTGGATCGTGGCGCGCAGGCCCGGCACGCTGCGCATCAGCGCCTGCTCCACGCTGGTGCGCAAGGCGGCGGCGCGGTTCAGCGTCCAGTTCGACGGCATGTGCATATGCAAGTCGACAAAGCGCCGTTGACCGGAGCGGCGGGTAATGACGTGGTCGAACCGAATCGCCTTTTGATCGTAGCCCGCCAGCACCTTTTGAATTTCACGCAGCACATCAGGCTCCACCGCCTCGTCCATCAGGCCCTGTGACGAGCGCCACATCAGGTGGCCACCCTCCCAGAGGATGTTCAGCGCCACGCCAATGGCAGCCACGGCATCCAGCCAGAGCCAACCGGTCAACGCGACTCCTGTCAGCCCGGCCACCACACCGGCGGAGGTCCAGACATCGGTTACCAGGTGTTTGGCGTCAGCCTCCAGCGCAATCGATCGGTGTGCTTTGGCAGCACTGAACATGACCCAGGCCAGCAAGCCGTTGAGCGCCGAGCTCAGCACCGACAGCGCCAGCCCCCAGCCCAGTTCCTGCAAAGGTTGTGGCTCAAGCAGGCGCGACACAGCGGCCCAGATGATGCCCACCGACACACCGACAATCAGAACCCCCTCAAAGCCGGAAGAAAAGTACTCCGCCTTGTGGTGCCCGTAAGGGTGGTCGATGTCCGCAGGTCGTTCGGCAATGGTCACCATCAGCAGCGCAAAGATGGCACTGGCCAGATTGACAAACGATTCCATTGCGTCAGACAGCAGTCCGACGGAATCCGTGACGTACCAGGCCAGCGTCTTGAGCACGATGGTGGTGATAGCCACGCCAATCGACGCCCACAGCAGATGCCTGGGTGTGAGGAAACGGGTGGGCATGAGCGACATCATGGGAAACCTACAGAATTTGTATCGTCCAAAACGCATTCGGTTGTAACACTGTACCGGCTGGCGGGGAAGGCCTTTGGTACCGGGTCACAGAGAGTGATGCTTTTGCGCCATGTTAAGAATCAATTAAGAAAGTGGGAATAAGCTTGCCGCCCACCCCACCTCCAGATTGCGGCCCCGGATGAATTCCCACAACTTTTTGATCATGGCCATTCCGGCGCTGGTGGCGCTTGGCGGGGGTGTGCTGGCGGCCTTCTGGACACCGACGCACGCCACGCGCAGTCTGATTCAGCACTTTGCTGCGGGTGTGGTGCTGGCCGCGCTGGCTGTGGAACTGCTGCCCGAGATAGAACGTGAGCACGCACCAGGTCTGGTGCTGGTCGGTGCGTTTGCCCTGGGTAGCCTGTTCATGTACGGGTTGAAGCTGTGGACGATGCGCATGGAGCATGCGGCGACTCTTGCCGGCACCGCTTCCGGGCTGAGTACCGGGTTGCTGCTGGCCACCTTCATCGATGTTGCTACCGACGGCTTCATCATCGGCGCCGGCTTCGCTGCCGGTGGCGAAACGGGCACGATTCTGGCGCTTGGCCTGTCGGTAGAGCTCCTGTTCCTGGGTCTGGCGCTGACCTCGGCCGCCACTGCTGGCTGGCGCATTGTTGCCATTGCCGGTGCACTGGGCGCCACAGTGCTGGCCTTTTCACTGTTGGGCAATGTCCTGCTCACGGGTGCCTCGCACGCAGTGATTGGCGGCACGCTGGCGTTCAGCGCGGCGGCACTGCTATACCTGGTCACTGAAGAGTTATTGATGGAAGCGCATGAAGTGGAGGAAAAGCCGATCTCGACCCTGGTGCTGTTCGCTGGCTTCCTGGCGTTTTGGAGTATCCAGTTAATAGGGCGTTAAGTGACTTGGAGAACTGGCGCCAGAAACCCACATGAAACAGAATCCGGCTTCTAGGGAAGCCTTAAGGAGCCCTGTCTGGCATTTCAGGTTTGGGCAAGAACATCGGCGCAAAAAGTCGTGGCTCAGCGAGAAACCCTTGACTAGCTTATGGTGTGCGCAATAGCGCCGACCGCACTGTTAAGGCGGGGTTGGAAGGGCTGGTCCGGATCCGCTCCAACTTTCATCAGCATGTGGTGTAGTACAACCGTTTCACCTGTCATGGCTGCCACGAGCACACTCCGGGCAATACGCTGGCCGAACACCGCGAGGAAGGCATCCGGGATCTTGAGAACTGCGTGAAATGCCACCGCAGTGCGCAAGGCAAGCCGGAGGGCAGCGGCGATGA
>CAIPGC010000181.1 GCA_903864505.1 uncultured beta proteobacterium
GCGCCGTGCCGATAACATGGTCGAGATCTCTGTGAGTGACACTGGCATTGGCATCGCGCCGCAAGATCATGCAGCGGTATTCGAAGAGTTCAAGCAGGTCGGCACAGACTACACGCGCAAGGCAGAGGGAACTGGACTGGGTCTGGCACTAACGCGCAAGCTGGTGGAATTGCATGGCGGCGCGATGAAACTTGAAAGCGTGCCCGGCAAAGGTTCGACCTTCGCGTTCACGCTCCCATTGAAAGCTACCGCTTAGTTGTGATCGGCCACAACTTCGTCCGAATACGAACATTATCAAGGGCACGCACGTCATGTCAAACGAACTCATCCTGATCGTCGAGGACAATGAAAAGAACCGCAAGCTGGTACGCGACGTGTTGCAGTTCAAGGGCTACCGCACCATCGAGGCCGAAACCGGGGAAGACGGGGTGACGCTCGCGCAGCAGAACAAGCCTGATCTGATTCTGATGGATTACCAGCTACCAGGCATCGACGGCATCGAGACGTTTCGACGTATCCGCAACGAGGTATCGACCGCGCATATCCCGATCGTGGCGGTCACTGCCTCGGCCATGCCGGAGGATGCCAAGAAGATGATGGAGGCCGGCTTCGATGGCTTTCAGACCAAACCGCTCAACGTGAAGCAATTCATGCAGGCGGTGGCGGATCTGTTTTACGCAAAGGCGGCCCAATGAGCGCCAAAGTTCTGGTGGTGGACGACACTGCCATGAATGTCAAAATGCTTGCCGACATTCTCACGTTCAAGGGTTATCAGGTGGTCACGGCATCAGGTGGCAATGAGGGTCTGGCCAGGATCGAGTCGGAGAAGCCCGACCTCGTGCTGCTTGACGTGATGATGCCCGACCTTGACGGCTACTCGGTGTGCCGTGCGATCCGCGCAAATCCTGAAACGGCGATCCTTCCGGTGGTGATGGTGACGGCGCTCGATCCCGGCGAGGAGCGCGTCAAGGGACTTGAAGCGGGTGCCGACGATTTTCTGTCAAAACCGGTCAACCAGTCCGAGCTAATAGCGCGGGTGCGCTCACTGCTACGTATCAAGGAGTTCCACGATCAAATGCAGGTGCAGGCACGCGAGCTGGCGCACTGGAACCGTACGCTGGAGCAACGTGTCGCCGAGGGTGTGCGCGAGATTGAGCAAATGGGGCGGCTCAAGCGCTTCCTGTCACCGCAGATCGCCGACTTGATCATCAGCGGAACTTTAGATAGCAGCGCCGACGATTTGCTGAAGAGCCATCGGCGTGAGATCACCGTGGTGTTTCTCGACCTGCGCGGCTTCACCGCCTTCACCGAAACCGCCGATCCGGAGGAGGTGATGGGCGTGCTGCATGAGTACCACGCTGAAATGGGGCGTTTGATCTTGGAGCACAACGGAACGATTCAGCATTTTGCCGGTGATGGCATCATGATTTGCTTCAACGACCCGATGCCAATCGAGGCTCCGGCGAAAGAGGCGGTGCGCATGGCGATTCGCATGCAAAGTGACTTCACTGTGCTTGCGAAGACTTGGAAGAAACGTGGTTACGACCTGCACATGGGGATAGGCATCGCTCAAGGGTATGCGACCATGGGAACAATCGGCTTCGAAGGCCGGCGTGACTATAGTGCGATCGGATCAGTCTGCAACCTAGCCAGTCGGCTGTGCGGCGATGCCACGGCGGGCCAGATTCTGGTGTCACAAAAGGTGTTCGGTTTCATCGAAGAGCTGGTAGCGGCCGAGCCGGTAGGAGAACTCAGTCTCAAGGGATTTCACAAACCGGTGCCTGCGTTCAATGTGACAGGGCTTAAATAGAACCGGCAGGTGACGAGTTTCGATCCGGGTCTGTCACTTGTGTGCGCCGAGCTGATTTTCTCCTTTTACGATGGAAGACATTCAGGTGTAGTATTTGCCGGGGCGATTGCCTCGCAGGAGATGATATGGACCGCGATGGACGCAGACAGTTCCTTTTCGCAACGGGTGCGCCACCGGTGTAAGCCGGCGAGATGATCGAATGAACAGGCGTGAAACGGTAGTTACGTTACTTGCGCTCGGCGTGGTGCCACGCCTCGTCGACGCTCAAACTCGCCCCGCTCGCCTCGCCTGGGTCTTCGAAGGCGCGACCCGGAACCGCAGTGCAGCGGGTGACATTTTTCGTGAAAGTTTGCGCGAAAACGGTCTTGTCGAGGGCAAGGACTACGTCTTTGATCTGTTCTGGGCCGATGGAAAATACGAACGCCTACCGGCTCTCCTGGAGGCGGTCGTCAAGCGCAACCCCTCCATTATTTTGGTCGGAACGATCGCCTCGGTGCGCGCCGCACAACAGGCGACGAAAACCATTCCAATCCTTATGATGGGGACGAATGATCCGGTCGGCAGCGGTCTGGTCGCGAGCCTCGCGCGCCCGGGCGGCAATACAACGGGACTTGCGTCGATGTTCGATGACTTGGCGGCGAAGTTGGTCGAATTCGCCCGCGAGGGCCTGCCCAAGGCCAAGCGACTCGCAGTGTTGATCAATCCACTCAACCCATCCAATAGGCCAATTTTTCTATCATTGCAGAAAGCGGCGCTTAGCCTGGGCCTAACAGCCGAAGCGTTTGAAGCCGAAGCTCCGGAAAGTATCAGCGGCGCATTCACCGCAGCATCCAAAACAAGGCCGGACGTTGTCGTTACCGGATTTGACGGCATGCTTATCGATCAGCGCGCGCCAATCATCGCGCTTGGGTTCGCCCACAAAATTCCCGTTGTCAGTCAGTCCTCCGCCTTTGGCGACGCCGGCGCCCTTATGACGTATGGCACAACTACAAGCGCGTTTGTCGGCCGAGCCGCAGTGTACGTCAAGAAACTTCTTGCGGGTGCCAAGCCCGAAGAACTGCCGATCGAGCAGCCAACAACGTTCGAACTCGTCATCAATCTGAAGACCGCAAGGAAACTCGGTCTCAACATCCCGCAATCGCTGCTTTTGCGCGCAGACCGGGTGATCGAATAGTCTGTCTCCCGACCACTCTGCCCAAGCAGTGCACACTCTGGAGTGTAGTAGCCGCGCTGTAGCAGGCGTTCCGCAGACCTACTGGTGTTTTTCTTAGCATTGTTTGACACTTCGATGCAGCGCTGCTGGTGTCAACAGCAAGTCCCGCTGCAATGAAGCCGTACAGCCTGGAAGAATGACTTTCGGATTCGTAGGTCAGCTTTCTCAATCTTGGGCAGAGTGCGAACGTCGGCTGCCCCCAAGCGGGAGCGTCATGACCCAGCACACCATTTGGGAGCTACTGAACCTGCTTCGTCAGTTCCATCCGCCCCAACTCAAAACCTTGTGACTTCAACCGACCCAAGAGCGCATCGTAGAACTGGGTACTCACCGTGGGGCTACGCGAAAGAACCCACAAGTATTCGCGCTTTGGCTCGCTCACAGCTACCAATTGGTAAGTTTCATCAAGGTCGATGACCCAGTAGTCACCCCACACAAACGGCAGCAACGACAGCCACGAGGGTGCGAATCGCACCTGCAACTTGGGAGAATTGGCGGCACCAATCTGTCTTGCCTCTCCGATGGCTTCGTCAATTTCGCCGTTCTCCTTCCGGCACCTGTTAATGACCTGCACTGAGCCACCTGCCTGGAGTTTGTATTCCGCCCGAGTCTGGGCAACACATTTCTTTTGAAACCAGTTTGGATACTTGGCGATTTCGTACCAAGTACCCATATAGCGTTGGACATCCAGGGATGAGATGGTCACCAGCGGCCCAGCTGTCTGAGCATTTGCAGTACCTTGTGGAGCCTGCGCAGCCGCCACTGTCCAACCCAACCATACAAAAAGGGCAACTGCTGCGAATTTCATTGGGTTCCTCCCAAAACTTGCTTGAGTTCTTCCGCATCAACGGTACGCGCTGAGCCAAACCCGGATATGTGCCTTGCGCCATGAACCTCGATGGCAACAAATCGGAAATCACCGAGCGCTGTCATATGTTCAACATCCGGAAACCGCGCCAGATAAGCAGCTTTGCAGGAATTCCAGGTCTCGCTGTCACGCTCCGGCACGCTGGCGTTCCCCAAGAGCGTTACTCTTGGCAAGTCATGGACCGGGTTGTCCGAAGTCTCTGACACCATCAACAAGAGCGACACTTGGCTTCTAGACTGCAAGTGGCGCGTATGTGCAGCCAAACCACTGACGTGAATTGCCAGGCAGCGCC
>CAIPGC010000182.1 GCA_903864505.1 uncultured beta proteobacterium
AATAGCAATAACTTTTTTCATGACAATTCTTTCGGTTAAGGGTTAATACCGAGGTTGATTTTATGAGGTTTAAGTAGAAACCCTCGTCAATAAGCGTAAATGCGCACCTATTTGTTGCAACATGACAACAATAAAGGCCCCGCCTCAACCGGTATCCGCGGTATTACTTCACCCGATTTTCCTGTTCCGCCCTGCGGCGCTCAATTTCACGCCGCTCAACGCACACAGCATGACTGGCGTATTGGGGCTTGCCGCACTGCTCGGTCAGGCACATCTGGAAAGCGATCAGCCAGCGTCCCTCGCATTCCTTGTTCGGATTTTGGGTGGGCGCAGCACTCTCCTTGGCGGAAGCAACCGGTGCGGGCTTTGGGGCTGACTTATGGGTGTCGGGCAACGGGGCAGCCGCAGGGGCTGGCGCAGGCTTCGCCATATCGCTGGCTGGTGCCGCCGGGGGTTTTGCCGGCACGGCAGCCTTCTTCGCGGGTTTGCCATCATTCCCGATCGGTTTATCGGGAACCGGGGGATTTGACTTTGAGGCAGCATTGGGGTCTGACGCAACCGCGGCGACCTTGACCGGCTCAGGTAGCGGCGCCGCAGCGGAAGCAGGCTCCACTGGGGCAGCGGCGACCTTGGCAGGTTCGGCGGCAGGCGGTGCCACTGCGGCGGGCTCCGCTAACGGCGCGTTGTTCATCACCTTGAACCCGACAACACCTAGAACCACGGCAACCACTACCGCACCTGCGGCCAGAGCCCAGCCTGGCTTCTTTGTGGCGGGCGCTTCGTTCACCTTCTTGGCAACCTTTGCCGGTTTCTCTGTCGGCACAACGCTACTGGTCTGCGCGATCGGGGTACTTGCTACCGCGCCCGCTGGTGCTTGGACTGATGGCTTTTCCACAGTAAGGCTCGGGCCCACGGGGTCCGGCATGACGAGTCGGGTGCGGGTTCCCGACTGCGACCCGCTGCTGCCGTCTTCATGGATAGTCACAAGACGCTTCATGCGTCTGCGCGCCAGATCGGCATAGATTCCGGTCGGAAACTTGGCGACAAAGTCCTGAAAATCTGCCACATCCGTCGAGTCCAGAATCTCTTTCCAATAAACCAGTTCTACCTCCTGCGTCACGGTCGAGGTGGTGGTTGAGGGCGAAGTGGACGCGCCCGACAGACTGCCCGCATTGGTACCTACCAACTCCTCACCAGCTACCAGGGTGGAGGTCCAGGTCGCGTTGGGTCCGGGTCGGTTGCGGTTCGCCGGCGGCGCGATTGTGGGGTCGGTCGCCGCCTTCGAGGCGGTCTGCAACGCCGCATTGAAATCATGTGCCGTGGCGTACCGGTCGTCGCGCGACTTCTCCAGCGCACGTTCTATGACGGCATCCATTTCGGACGGCAAGTTGGGGCTGAAGCTTGACGGTGGTTCCGCCTTCTTGGTGAGGATCTGCTGGATGATTTCGTAATCGCCCACACCATCAAAGGGACGTTTGCCTGTGAGCAACTGGTACAGCACAATTCCCGCTGCGAACAGATCCGAACGCGAGTCGATAGGTAGCCCTTGCACCTGCTCGGGCGACATGTACTTCAAGGTCCCAACCATCGTGCCCTGGGTGCGCGTGGCTTCACCCGAATCCTGAATACGCGCCACGCCAAAGTCGGTGAGCTTAACGCGTCCGCTGGGTTCAATCAGCAGGTTTGCCGGCTTCACGTCCCGGTGAACGACATTCTGACGGTGTGCGTAATCCAACGCTGACAATAGGTCATTCATGACGCTGGCGGCCCGCTCCAGTGTGAACCGCTCACCCTTGTCCAGATGGTGTTTGAGGTCATCCCCCTGAATAAACTCCATCACCAGAAAGGCAATGTCGGCGTCCCGGTCGGAATCGTAGACGCTGACGATATTGGGGTGTTGCAGGCGTGCGGCGGAACGGGCCTCGGTCCGAAACCGGACCTCATACTCAGCAGCCTCTTCGACGGAAAGATTCTCAACCTTGATGGTCTTGATCGCTACTCGCCGGTCCAGATTGGGGTCACGTCCTTCGTACACCAGCCCCATGGCTCCCTTGCCCAGGACGCGAATGAGATCGTAACGACCCAACTTCTTCAGACTCATGACGTTTGCGCTCGGTGTTTGATGGAAAACGTAACCTGTGGCGCCTTGTCATCGTCGCGCGCACAACCCGGAACGATGGTACCGCCCCCAACCAGATAGCATTCGGTGCGTCGGAGCACCACCGGCTCGCTCTGGTCGCCCAAGTACACCCAGGTTCCATAGCTTGACGCATCGGACAAAACAAAGTGCCCCCCGCGCCACTCTAACAGAGCGTGCTGACGAGAAACCCGCGGGTCATTCACCATCAGCGACGCATCGGTCGCGCGGCCCACGGAAATAGTACCGGTCTGTGCGTCGAGCACTGCCACTCTTTTGTCGAAGCAGAGTTCCAGATACACCTGCTTCTGCACCGGGTTCATGGAACGCCCCACCATGGTCGCGTCGCCATTGGCACTCGCTTTCCATTCCACGCGGTAGACATTGCTGGCTTCGGTTCTGCCGCGCAAATACATGGGACCCATACTGCGAAGCATCGCGCGCTGCACCGGGAAAAGCCCCTTCCATACATTTTCTGTCGTCAGAATCTGCGAGGCTCCCGCCAGATCGGCTAGGCGTGCCGCAGAGTTGACGGTATCGCCAAAGCAGTCGCCGTCAATCTCCACCACTTCGCCAGCCTCGATGCCGATTTGCATTTCCACTGGAGCGCCACTACCGCCGGCCAGAATCTCGTTGTCAAACAAATGATTTTGCACATGGATACAGGCTGCCAGCGCTTCGCCCTCCTGATGAAAGACTACGAACAAGCCGTCACCCAGTACCTTGACGACCCGGCCGTGGTGTTGCTCGAAAATTTTTCCCAGTGTTCCGACCAGGTGCGTCACAAACCGGGACGCGGTCTCGTCTCCCAGACGCCCGAACATGCTTGTGCTACCCACGAGATCTGCAAAAACGACTGTTGTCATTGAATGCTCAATATTCTTTACTGGAGCATGTTACCTGAGAATTCGCTCGTCGCGTCATGTTCAAAGCGCATGTTCAAGAGCGTGCCGAGATCGGCAATTCCAGCAACAGGCGGCACCCTTCGTCAAGCATTCCCTGCGCCTGCACCTGCCCGCCCAGTCGTTGAACAATCTTGCGCGTGATGGCCAGTCCCATGCCAATGCCCTCAAACTCGCGCGCTCCATGAAGACGCCCGAACACCTGAAACAGTTTGGCATGCGCCCCGGGGTTGAATCCCACCCCGTTGTCGCGAATTTCGATCACCCCAGTTGCGGGGTCACCCACCACAGCGGATATGCCAATGATTGCGCGTTCCCTGGGCGCGGTAAACTTGACCGCGTTTCCCAGCAGGTGCGCCAAGGCCTGGCGCAGCAAGGCCTCGTCGGCCAGCACCTGAGGCAGATCGGTGCCAACGCGCCACTCCAATGTGCGCGCCGGGTGCTGCGTGGTCAGTGCAGTGCATGCCTCTTGCACCAGGGCCTGAAGGTTCACGGGCTCGACGTTGAGCGAAGCGGTGCCGACCCGGGACAGCGCCAGCAAACCGTCCAGCAGCTCGCCCAGGTGGTGCGCAGAGTCGCTGATGTTGCCCAGAAACCCCTGCACCTCCGCGCTGAGTTGGGGGCCGGCGTCTTCCTGCACCAGCCTCGCAAACGACACGATGTGGCGCAGCGGCGCGCGCAGATCGTGGGAAACAGTGGAGCTCAACTCCTGCAGATCGGCGCGCGCTGCGGCCAGTTCGGCCTCCAGCGCCGCTATGCGTTTGTCGGTTGCATCGGTCATGGTCGGCGCACCTGTCTCGTCACACCTTAAGAATTTTCTTGGGTCGCTCCCAGTTGGGAATGCTGATCTGCTTGCCACGCGCCACACTCAACGCCCTGGCAGGCGTGTCTTTGGTGATGGTGGAACCCCCGCCGATGGTACCGCCCGCGCCCAGCGTGACCGGCGCCACCAGCACGCAGTTGCTGCCAACATGCACATCCGCTTCAATCACGGTGCGGTGCTTGTTGGCACCATCGTAGTTGGCGGTGATGCTGCCGGCACCGAAGTTCACCCGCTCGCCCACATTCGCGTCGCCCAGGTAGGCCAGGTGATTGGCCTTGGCACCGTCGGCCAGCGTCGCGTTCTTAATCTCGACAAAGTTGCCAACGTGCACATCGATACCCAGTACCGCGCCGGGTCGCAAGCGGGCATACGGCCCGACCCGAGCGCCTGCACCTACGGTGACACCCACGCTCTCGCCATCGATGTGGGTGAATGGATGAATCACCGCACCGGGGCCGATGACGGCATTGGCAATGACACAGTTGGCTCCGATCGATACCCCCAGACCCAGGTTGACCTTGCCCTCGAACACGCAGTTCACGTCGATGCTCACGTCGTGGGCACACAGCAAATCGCCGCGCACATCGATGCGTGCCGGGTCGGCCAGCCGAACGCCCTCGTCCATCAGGCGCCGGGCCTGGGTCGTCTGGAACGCGCGCTCGAGTTCGGCCAACTGCACCGGGCTGTTGACACCGGCGACCTGCACAGCGTCCTCAATCCTGTGGGCCACCACGGGGACGCCATCGGCCACGGCAAACTTCACAATGTCGGTCAGGTAATACTCGCCCTGCGTGTTCTGGTTGTCCAGACGACCCAGCCAGCGCTTGAGCGCCAGCGCTGGCACCGCCATGATGCCGCTGTAGATTTCGGTAATACCACGCTCGTTTGGTGTTGCGTCCTTGTGCTCCACGATGGCCTGCACCTGCCCATTTGCCGCGCCGCCTTCGCGCACGATGCGTCCGTAGCCGGTTGGATCGGGCATCTGCAGCGTCAACAGTGCCAGGCGCTCCCCCGCACACGCCTTGATCAGGTGAAACAGGGTGGCGGCCTGGGTCAGCGGTACGTCGCCCGACAGCACCACCACCACACCATCATCGGCCAGCAGCGGCAGCGCCTGTTGCACTGCATGGCCGGTCCCAAGCTGCGGTTCCTGACGCACAAAATTCAATGTCAACGGGGCTGCAGCCAGCGCGCTGCAAGCGTGGTCTGCTTCTACTTCGATAGCGCCATGGCCAGTGATCACAATCGCCTGGCGTGCCTGCAACGCCTTTGCCGTATCAAGCACATGGGCCAGCAGCGGTCGCCCTCCGAGACGGTGCAGCACCTTGGGCAGGCGGCTTTTCATGCGCGTACCCTTGCCCGCCGCCATAATGACGACATCGACGGGTGGCCCTGCGACCACGTCATCCTGACTCTGTGTTGTTGCCATCACTTATGTACCCTTTTTGATGCCTGCCTCCAGCCACACATCCATTCCCCGGTTGATAGGCCAAATCCCTATTATCGGCACAGTCCTGCTCGCCTTGTCGCTCGGTGGCTGTGGCACGGTTCGCCTTGGCTACAACAACGCACCCGGTCTGGCGTATTGGTGGATCAACGGCTACCTGGATTTGGACCCTGAACAGGCCAGCATGCTTCGCACCGAATTGCAGTCCATTCAGGACTGGCATCGCAAACAGGAACTGCCCCTGCTGGCCCGGCAACTGGCACAACTGAAAGCCCGTGCACTGCAGTCCACCAATGCCGATGCCACCTGCCAGCTCAGCGCCGACCTGCAGGAGCGATACCAGTCGTTGGTCGAACGCACCGCCCCGGCGCTGGTGGCGGTGGTCCCCACATTGCACGACGCGCAGCTTGCGCATCTCGAGCGCGAGTTCGAAAAGCGCGCCGCCGACTGGCAGCGTGAACATGTGTTGAGTAGCCAGGCAGAGCAGATAAAGCGGCGCAGCAGACAAATGGTGGATCGCCTCGTTTCGTTCTACGGTGAATTAGCGCCGGAGCAGCATGCGCTGGTGCACGCGCAAGTTGTGCACTCCGACTATGACGCGGCGCAGGTCTACCGGGAACGGTTGCGCCGCCAGCAAGATGGCCTGGAGGTGCTGCGGAAATTGCACGCCAAGCCGGGTACGCCCCGGCAGCAGCGCGCAACGATTGACGCCCTGCTGCAGCGCACGCTCTCCTCACCCGACCCGGTCTACCGCCAGTACGCTGCGCGTGTTACGCAGCAGAACTGCACCAACCTGGCGGCCTTGCACAACAGCATGAGTTCACAGCAGCGTGCCAAGCTCGAAGAGACGCTGCAAGACTATGCGCAGGATCTGCGCGCCCTGATCAAAGAATAGCGCTGGGCCGCTCGCCGCGTTCGTACACCACATGGGCACGGCCCACGATAAGAGGGTCGAGCTTGCCGGCGCGCTCCAGGTCCTTGGCGGTGTAGGGTAGTTTGTGCAGTACATAGCGCATGGCATTCAGACGCGCACGCTTCTTGCAGTCGCTCTTGATCACGGTCCAGGGCGAATCGGCTGTATCGGTTTCAAAAAACATGCTTTCCTTGGCCCGGGTGTAGTCTTCCCATTTATCCAGCGAGGCCAAATCCACGGGGCTCAATTTCCACTGTTTAAGCGGATGACTTTCGCGCTCCTTGAACCGGCGGCGCTGCTCCTTGCGGCTGACGCTGAACCAGTACTTGATCAGATGCACGCCACTGCGCACCAGGTGGCGCTCGAATTCGGGTGCCTGGCGCATGAACTCCGAATATTCCTCATCCGTGCAAAAACCCATCACCCGCTCCACCCCCGCGCGGTTGTACCAGCTGCGGTCAAACATAACGATCTCGCCGCGCGTGGGCAGGTGTTGCGTGTAGCGCTGAAAGTACCACTGACCGCGCTCGATTTCACTGGGCTTTTCCAGCGCCACCACGCGCGCACCGCGCGGATTGAGATGCTCCATGAAGCGCTTGATGGTGCCGCCCTTGCCCGCCGCATCGCGTCCCTCGAACAAAATCACCACGCGCTGCCCGGTTTCCTTGACCCAAGCCTGCAGCTTGAGCAACTCCACCTGCAGGCGAAATTTTTCTTCTTCATAGGTGCTGCGCCGCATCAGGTTGCGATAGGGGTAACCTCCATCGCGCCAGTCGGGGTTGAGTTCGTCGTCCGGATCCTGGCCCTTGGCTGCATCGGCATGGGCATGCCCCAGCAGCGCCTTGCGCAGCACCACCAGGTCATCCGACGCGGCACCTTCCAGAATCGAGCGCAACGCCTTCGCACGGTCTTCGGACGAACCCTTGGCATCGGGCCTCAGCAATTCCAGTGCGGCGGCGGTTGCTTTGGCCTGCGCGGCCTGGGTTGCTTCCTGGGCGACAAACTTCTCAATGCGATCGGCACGCTTGGACGGCGCAATGTCGCCTCGGGAGGCAGCGCGCGGTGGACGCGGAACGACTTGGGTCGAGTTGGAGGTTTTGCGAGCGGGAGCTTTCTTGGCGGGTGCATTCATGGTGCGGCTTTCGTCAGATGGGCCAGACTACCCCGTAGTCATTGAGGATGGTATCCAGCGGCAAATCATGCGGCTCGGATTCGAAGTCGGGCACATAGCCGACCCCAAATCCCAGCCCCACGGTAAACGGCTTGGGCTCCAGCGTGGCCAGCATGCGGTCGTAGAAGCCGCCGCCGTATCCGAGGCGGTAACCGCCAGGTCCGTAGCCCACGCAAGGCGCAAACAGCAGGGTGGGCACGATGACTTCGGTGTCTTTGGGCTTGGGAATGCCGTAGGCATCTTCTTCCATCGGACAGCCGGGATACCAGGCATGAAAAATCATGGTCTTGTGCTGCTTGTTGACCACCGGCAGGCCGATGCGACGCAACTGCGGCTGATCCAGCAGTTCCCCGTCTTCCTTCCAGCGATGCAGGGCCGGCAAAGGGTCAAACTCGCCCTTGATAGGCCAGTAAGCACCAATCACGGTGTCGGTCCGCCCCACCAACCAGATGCGCATGGCCTGCTGCAACATATCCTCGCGCAGTAAGCGGTCAGGCATGTTGTGGCGCTTTTCCAGCAGTTCCTTGCGCAACGCTTTTTTGGCGGCCGCTGCCAATTCTTCTGAGTTGTCCATAATCCCCATATGCAGTTTTCAGCCATTCTGACATCGTTCACCCTACTGGCGTTCTTGATGTTACCCCTCGCTTCCCTGGCGCGCGCCCAAGGCGGTGACTCTTCGCGTGCCGACGAAGTCATTCTCGACATGTCCCAGGCCTACAAGCAGCGCGACCGCAAACGCCTCTCCAACTTGCTGCCCCAGGTGCGAGGCCATGTGCTCGAACCCTGGGCCGCTTACTGGGACCTGTCGGCCCGTCTCGATGAAGCCAGCAACCGTGAGATCCAGGCGTTCATGGAGCGCTACCAAGGCAGTTATCAGGAGGACCGCCTGCGCACCGAGTGGCTGCTGATGCTGGGCAAGAACCGCGACTGGACGGCATTTAACCGCGAATATCCGCTCTACCGCATGAACGATGACCGTTCCGTGCGCTGCTATGCGCTGCTGGCCGACTACAAGACCCACGGCACCGATGTCAGCCAATCGGTGGCACAGGCCTGGCTGGCCCAGAAGGAAGCCGATGAGGGCTGCACCGCTGCTGCAGAGCAACTGATTGATGACAAGAAGCTCGATACCCATGTGGCATGGATGCGCGCCCGACTGGGCATGGAAAACGACCGCCTGCGGGTGGCTACGCAGGCGGTTGCCCTGCTCGATGAGAAGTGGAACAAGACGGTCAACGCGATCTACCTCAATCCTGGGAAATACCTGCGCGACAAACTCACCGCGCTGCGCCCGCAAACCCGCGAATTGGTAGCGTTGGCGCTGATTCGCCAGGCTTATCTGGAGCCCGCCGAGGCAGCGGTCGAAGTGAACAATTTGCGCTGGAAAGCCCAGCTGACGCAGGAAGAGCGCAGCTGGATCTGGGGCGTGATTGGCAAGCGCGCAGCACAAAAGCTGTCGGACGATGCGCCCGGCTTTTTCGCGCGCGGGCAGTCCCAGTTCATGCATGAAGACCACCTGGTCTGGCAGGCCCGAGCGGCGCTGCGCCAGGGCCGCTGGGCGCAACTGCTCGATGCCATTGCCGCCATGCCGGAGGCGCTGCGCAGTGAGCCCACATGGGCTTACTGGCGCGCGCGGGGCCTGCTGCTGCAGACATCGTCCGAAAGCGCCCGAACCCAGGCGGTGCAGTTGCTCGAGAGCATTGCCAGCGTGCGCGGCTTTTATGAACAACTGGCACTCGAAGAACTGGGACAGCGCATTTCCGCGCCAGCGCGACCTGAACCCTTGACCGCGCTGGAAAAGGACACTGCGCGGCAGAACCCGGGCCTGGAGCGCGGCTTGCACGCAATCCGCATCGGTCTGCGCGCCGAAGGGGTGCGTGAGTGGAACTACAGCACCAACCTGCATGTAAAGGGCGGCCTGGACGATCGGGGTCTGCTGGCGGCCGCTGACCTGGCCTGCCACCACGAGGTGTGGGACCGCTGCATCAACACCAGCGAGCGCACCAAAGGCGTCATGGACTTCGAACAGCGCTTTCCCATGCCCTACAAGTCCGCCGTAATGGCGCGCACGGCGCAGATCGGACTCGACCCGGCTTACGTCTATGGCCTGATACGGCAGGAGAGCCGCTTCATCATGGACTCCAAGTCTGGGGTGGGTGCCTCCGGGTTGATGCAGGTCATGCCTGCCACCGCGCGCTGGACTGCCAAGAAAATCGGACTGACCCATTACCAGCCGCGCGACATTACCGACCGCGATACCAACATTGCCATCGGCACCGGCTACCTGAAGCTGGTGCTGGACAATTTTGGCGGTTCCATGCCGCTGGCTGCTGCTGCCTACAACGCCGGGCCGAGCCGGCCGCAGCTGTGGCGCGGTCAAAGCGGTGCGCCGGTGATGGAGGCGGCGATCTGGGCCGAAAACATTCCGTTCACCGAAACCCGCGACTATGTCAAGAAGGTGCTCTCCAACACCACCAACTACGCGGCCCTGATTACCGGAGCGCCGCAGTCGCTCAAAGAGCGAATGGGACGCGTCGGGCCGCGTGATGCCAACCAACCCCTTCCTACGGAGGACCTGCCATGATCACGCTCTATATCGGCAACAAGAACTACTCGTCGTGGTCGATGCGGCCCTGGGTGCTGCTGACCCAGGCCGACATCGCGTTTGAGGAGGTGATGCTGCGCTTCGATGATTTCAGCAACCAGTCCACCTACGAGCAATCGAATTTCAAACAATCGCTGCGCACCATCACACCGGTGGGCAAGGTGCCGGTACTGGTCGATGGTGATCTGGCGGTGTGGGACACGCTGGCGATTGCCGAGTATGTGGCCGAGCAGTTCCCCGAGAAGCAGCTGTGGCCCGCAGACCGGGCGGAGCGCGCCCGCGCCCGCAGCATTTGCGCCGAAATGCACAGCGGCTTTACCGCACTGCGAAGCGCGTGTCCGATGAACATTGAAGCCCGCCTGACCGACGCGGGTGCGCTGATCTGGCGTGACAACGCCGGGGTACGCGCCGAGGTGCAGCGCCTGGTGGACATGTGGAACGCCCTGTTGCAGGAGCATGGCGGTCCGATGCTGTTTGGCGGCTTTACGATAGCCGACGCCTACTTTGCGCCCATCTGCACCCGGCTGCGCACCTATGGCCTGCCGGTGAACGACACCGTGGCAGCTTACGTCAACCGGGTGTGTGCGCTGCCGGGGGTCAAGGCCTGGATCGAAGACGCGCTGGCCGAGCACGATTTCCTGGACTTTGAAGAACCTTTCCGCCTGGCTCCCTGAGGCGCCCTGATGGAAACCTACCTGGTCGGCGGCGCGGTGCGGGATGCCCTGATGGGATTGCCGGTGCAGGACCGCGACTGGGTAGTGGTGGGTGCCACGCCGCAGGCCATGCTGGATGCGGGCTACCTGCCGGTCGGGCGGGACTTTCCGGTGTTCCTGCACCCTCGCACGCACGAGGAATACGCCCTGGCCCGCACCGAGCGCAAGACCGCACCTGGTCACCAGGGCTTTGCCGTCCACGCTGCGCCCGACGTGACCCTGGAAGAAGATTTGGCACGGCGTGACCTCACTATCAATTCCATAGCTGTCCACGCACAGTATTCAGGGGCTACAGTCCCATTCGATCCAAAAGATTGGGAGGTCGACGGATTGCTGGTGGACCCCTATGGCGGACAGGCTGACATTGCCGGCAAGGTACTGCGCCACGTCACCCCCGCGTTTCGCGAAGACCCGGTGCGCATTTTGCGGCTGGCCCGGTTTTGCGCACGCTTTACCGACTTTGGGGTCGCCCCTGAAACCATGAACCTGATGCGTGCCATGGTGCAAGACGGTGAGGTGGACCACCTGGTGGCCGAGCGGGTGTGGCAGGAACTGGCGCGCGGCCTGATGGAGGCGCAACCCTCACGCATGTTTACGGTGCTGCGCGATTGCGGCGCACTCGCAAAATTGCTGCCTGAACTGGACCGACTGTGGGGCGTGCCCCAACGCGCCGACTACCACCCCGAGGTGGACACTGGAGCGCATGTGATGCTGGTGCTGGACCAGGCGGCCCGAATGCAGGCAACGCTGCCGGTGCGCTTTGCCTGCCTGGTGCATGATCTGGGCAAGGGCACCACACCGGCCGAAGCGTTGCCACGGCACATTGGCCACGAGGAGCGCAGCGTGCGACTACTCAGGGGCCTGTGCCAGCGCCTGCGGGTACCGGTCGAATGCACGGAGCTGGCCAGCGTCGTTGCCAAAGAGCACGGCAACATCCACCGTTCGGAAGCGCTGGGCGCGGCAGCACTGGTGCGACTGCTGGAACGCTGCGATGCGTTTCGCAAACCGGCTCGTTTCGCCGAGATTTTGCTGGCCTGCGAATGCGATGCCCGGGGCCGCCTGGGACTGCACGATAGTGCCTATCCGCAAGCCACTCGCCTGGCCCAGGCACTTTCGTTGGCGCAAGCCGTTGCTACAGATGTCGTAGCGGCCTACGCAGTATCGACGGGTGCTACAGGCAAAAAGATCGGGGAACATATCTTTTCAGCCCGAACCGAAGCGCTGTCGACCGGACTCTGAATCGACCGCAGCTGGAGCCGCCTCAGTTCAGCGCCGAGGTCAAATCGCCCATTTTTTCACGTACCCCCGTCAGCGGTTGCAGACCAAAACGGCGCGTCAGGAATTTGAGGATGGAAGTGGTGTCCATCGGGGTCGAGTCGATCGCGCCCTGCTTGACATGCGGCCCGATCAGCAGCGCGGGGATGCGCGAGCCCGGGCCAAAGCGGTCGCCCCAACCCGGCCCGGTAGGCGGCGGCACATGGTCCCAGTAGCCACCGTTTTCGTCGTAGCTCACCACCACCAGCATGTCTTTCCACTGCGGACTGGCTTTTAGCTTGTCCAGCAGTGCGCTGATGTGGGCATCACCGGTCATGATGTCGCCCGAACCCGGGTGCTGCGAATCGCGCCCACCGGGCTTGTAAAAGCTGACCGCTGGCAGCGTGCCGCTCTCGATCGCCTCTACAAAGTCGTCACCGTCGCGCAGATGCCGCGCACGGTCCGGCGTGCCGGGCGCAAACCGGGCGAAATAATTAAACGGCAAGTGGTGCGGCTGGAAGTTGACCGAGCCGCCAGCGCTCTGGTAAATCACCTTGCGCGCCAACTCGGGCAACTGCATGCCGTCGTCCAGCGCCTGCGTGTAGCCCTGGGCATACCAGGCCCAAGCCACCCCCTTGGCCGACAGCGTGTCGCCGATGGTGGTAGCGGTCTGCGCTGGCAGCGGCAGTTCCAAATTCCCCGCCTGCGATGTCACTCCTGCCGGGTTGGCCAGCGTGCGCGGACCCTGGGCGCTGGGCGCAATGCCGCTGGGCTGGTATGCGGGCTGCGAGGTATTGACCGAGTAGCCGTCGGGTGTGACCTGGGTGCCGCCCACAATCTGCACCGCCCCCACCGCTGCCGAAGGTGAACCGGTGCGCTTGATCAGTTTGCCGTTGGCATCGAGCTGCGCCCGCATCGAGGCCGGGGCATCGGCGTGGCGCGGCGCGCAGGCGCAAATGAGGTACTGGTGGTTGAGGTACGAGCCACCGAACGCGCCCATGAAAAAGTTGTCGGCCAGGGTGTAGTCCCTGGCCCACTGCCATAGCTTGAAAGCACTGCCATCGTAGTAGCCCATGGTCCAGCCTCCCACGTTGGACATGGCGGCAAACAGGTTGTTCCTGCCGCCGTTGATCTGCTCCTGATTGTGAAAGAAGTTGTGCGTCGGGCTGGGCACCATCTGCGTCGGTGGTCGGCTCACTGGCGGCGCATCGATACGAAACGGCGCATTGGGCAGGCGCGGGTACTGTGCGTTGGGTTTCCCCCCCGCTCCAAATACGATCAGCTCGGGCAGTGGCTTGCCGTCGTGGTCGATCTGCGTCGCCTGCTCTGGCGTGGCGCGGCTGACGCCGTTGGCACCCGGAAACATGCCGTACAGGTTGTCAAAGCTGTGATTCTCGGCGTAGATCACCACCACGTTCTGAATACGCTGAAGCCGCGCTGCGTCGACGTGCGCTGCTGGTGGTGGGGTGCCGGCAGCGCATCCAGTCAACAATGCACCCAGGCTCCACAGAACGGAAATTGTCTTCATAGCTTCTCCGCAAATTGTTATCGCAGCACCAGCGCCAGTGCGGCGCAATCTCCCAGCCGTTCGCCCAGGCCGGCCGGTACCAGTTCCACCCCGTCGGTGAGCGCACGCAACTTGCCGCTGATGTGGGAGCGCAGCCGGGGTAGCAGATAGTCGCGGTGGTGCCAGAAAACACTTCCACCCAGTGCGATGCGTTGCAGATCCAGCGTGATCGCCATGTTGAAGAGAGTTCGCCCCATCACCCGGCACAAATCATCAATAATGGCCACAGCCCTTGCATCACCTGCGTAGGCTGCTGCAAAAAGCGTAGCAGCGTCGAGATAGCCTTCTGCGCTGAAGCGCCGTGCAATGGCGTTGCCGGCGGCCAGACCTTCGACATCACCCACACTGCCGCAACCGCACAGTGCATCGTTGTTGTCGCTCACATAGGTGTGACCTGCGTGCCCGGCATTGCCGTTCTTGCCGCGCAGAATGCGTCCATCCACGCACAGCCCGGTGCCAATGCCGGTGCTCCAGGTAACGTATGCGCAGTGGTCCATGCCCTGTAACGCACCCCAGCGGCGCTCCGCTTCCAGTGCACCGATGGCATCGTTCTCCACCCGAACCTGAGAAAATTGCGCGCGCAGCGGCGCCTCCAGCAGCGCGGTTTTCCATTCGTTGGGCAGGCCACGCGCCGTACCCGCCATGCCACCACAAATATTGGGCGCAGCCAGTTCGATCAGCCCCTCGCGCATGACAAACGGGCCGCACGAGGACACGCCCACTGCCGCGATGTCTGAAAGGCGCACCTGGGCCGCGGCACAGCTTTGCCCCACCATGCGGATGATTTGCAGGGCCAGTGCGTCGTTGTTTCCCCGCGTGGCGGTGGGTTCGGAGACCTTGCCGCGCACGCCCCGTTCGTCAGCCACGCTTACAGCTACCTTGGTCCCGCCAATGTCCACGCAGGCCACCGGTGCGGACCCCACAGGAATCTCAATCACGGTATCGCTTGCAACAATGGGGTTCATAAAATCGTCAATAAGGGAGAGGCACAAGTTTAAAGGCGGTGGGTTTTATCACCGTGCGAAAACCCCATGGCATCCCAGGGTGCACCCTTGGTCAAGCCGATCACCTTGAAGAACTCGCCCATTTCGTGCTCGAAAATCAGCTTTTGCGCTGCGACTCGCTGGACCAGCGATGCAGTCTGCATCGCATCGGACAGGCCGCAGTTCAACAGAAAGTGTGCCTGGTTGGTGTAACCCAGGACTTCGAAGCCCGCGTCCTGTGCCGCCAGCGCCACGCCGGTGAAGTTGACGTGGGCCGTGATGTCCTTGTCTCCTGCGTCGACCAGCGGGTCGCTGTCCGCGCGGTGCGCCCGGTGGCACATCACGGTGCCCATGTGGCGCTGCGGGTGGTAGTACTCGGCCTCGGGAAATCCATAGTCCAGCAGGAACACCGCTCCGCGCTGCAGGCGGTCGGCCAGAGTGCGGACAAAGGCTTCGCCTTGCGGGTGAATTTCGGTCAGGTAGTCGTGCAGTCCCTCAACCTCTACCGGCGGGCGCTGGCCGGTGGGTCGGTCCTGCCATTCGAAGGGTGAAACAGCTGCGCTGCCGCTGCAAACCACCCCGCGCTCGTGCCACACTCCGCCCACGCGCGCAAGCAACTGGACCGGCATCGCATCGAGCACTTCGTTGCCCACCACCACCCCACTCATCGTTGGTGGCAGTTCATCCACCCATTGCACGCGCGCCGCGTGGAATTTGAGCGTGGCCTGCTGGCGCTCGCGCAAAGTGGCCGACAAATCGACAATGGTGTAACGCCGCACCCCCACTCCCAACACATCGAGCGCGTCAAGCAGTTGCAGTGCAAGTGCCCCGGTACCGGCACCAAACTCCCAGACCTCGTCGGTGCCGGTGGACTGAAGTGCCTGCGCCACCTGGCGCGCCAGGGTCTGCCCGAACAGGGGCGTCATCTCGGGCGCGGTGACAAAGTCACTGCCCGCGCCAACCACCACCCCGTCCGCGCCCTTTACGCCTTGGGGCATGGTTCCAAACACCGAGTTGCCGCGCGTGTAGTAGCCCAACCCCGGGGCATAGAGCGCCAACGCCATGAAGGTGTCAAAGCCAATCCACCCGCCGCTGTCGAAGATGGCTTGCGCGATGCGCGCGACCACGGGCGGCGCAGATAAGGGCGGGTTCGTTAAACTTGCAGGTGTCATCATTTCCCACGAATTGTCTCCCAATGTCTGCCAAACCATTTGCCCCCACCGTCCTGGTCACCGGCGCGGCCAAGCGTCTGGGTCGAGAAGTTGCATTGGCGCTGGCTGCTGCGGGCTGGCGCGTGGCAGTGCACTACCGCGACTCGGTTGAAGACGCTATAAAAACCGTAGCTGATTGCGCAAGTCTGACAGGAGGTGCAGCCGCTTTTCGCTGTAATCTGGGCAGCGAAACTGCGGTGCGCAACCTGCTGCCGACCGTGATTGAGCAGATGGGGCAGGTCGATGCACTGGTCAATAGTGCCTCCACCTTTGAGCACGACACGCCAGAGTCCTTTACCTTCGCCGCCATGGAAAAACACCTGCGCAGCAATGCAGGCGCGGCTGTCCTGCTGGCGCAAGCCCTGCACACGCACATGGCGGAACGCTTTCCCGCGACGCAGGAGCAGCCCGCTACCAACACCGGCGCCGTGGTCAATTTGCTGGACCAGAAACTGTGGAATCAGAACCCCGATTTCTTCAGCTACACCCTGTCCAAGGCTGCCTTGGAAGCAGCCAACACCATGCTGGCGCTTTCCCTGAGCCCACGCCTGCGCGTGGTGGGCGTGGCCCCGGGCCTGACGCTGACGAGTCACCTGCTCGACGACTCGAAATTTGCCGCGCTGCACAAGCTTTCGCCGCTGGGGCACTCGTCCACCGCCAAGGACGTCGCCGCGACGGTGCTGTTTGCCTTGCAGAACCAGTCGATCACCGGCACCACCCTATTGGTAGACGGGGGCCAGCACCTGATGCGGTTTGAGCGCGACTTTTCCCTGATGTAATTTCCTCCACCAACGAGCCCGCGACCATGAAAGCCACCACCGGCACCCAGATCCTGACACTGACCGGTCTGCGCTTTGATGCCAGTCTGGGCATCCTGGAGACCGAAATTGCGCACCCGCAACCGATCCAGGTCGATGCCGAACTCAGCCTGGGTCCGCAGCCGCTGCTACCGCGCGACGACGACATCCACCACGTGCTGGACTACCGCAAGGTGCGCCAGATCATCATCAACGAATGCACCGCCGAACACGTCAACCTGCTGGAGAGCCTGATCGGCAAGCTCGCCAACCGCCTGATGCAGTTGCCCGGTGTGCTGGGCGTGCGCGTGCGCATCGCAAAGCTGGAAATCTTCACCGACTGCGAAGTGGCAATCCGGGTGGAAACCGGGCAGTGGTGAAGCGCACGATCCTCAGCTACTCAAGCGTTTCCAGGTAGGACAGGAATAGTTGTGGATCGCACCCCATGCGGCTTAGCCAGCCGCCATGGTCCCGCAGCATGTGCACCTGCACATCGGTATGTTCAATATCGAGCCCCCCCAACTTTGCAGTATTGATGACGCCCTGCACCTTGGATGTGACAGGGTCCACGTCCGTCATCGGCACCAGTACCCAGAAGGTTGTGCCATACCGGGCGATGGCATCCGTATCGCGAAAGCATTGCTGCAAACACAGCATGACTTCGTCGAGGCGATTCACGGCATCCATCGCGCCAAAGCTCGAATCCATCACTTCCTTCGAGTTGTATTGAATCTGAATGAGTCCACCCTGAAGCAGGTTCTTGTATCGCTTTTCTAACGCCAGCGCCCACTCCAAAAGTACGACAAATTTGTCGTTGGCAGCAATTTGTTCCAGACCCATTACACCCTCCAGTTTGTTCGGACCACTTTACACCAATCGCAGTCACCCTTGGAACCCCGCCTCGCTGGACGCCGCACGCCCGGAAGATTCCATTCATGCGATTTGGGAACTACCCCTATTTCCCTGCAAGCAGCTCGGGCCGCAATCGGCGAAAATAGCCTTCACCGCTATGGGACTTCGAACCCCATCCATGCCGTTTTCCAACAAAGTTGAATTTATGCCCGCAGTCTGGACCGACGCCGAAGTCGCCACCGCCCCCAACACCGCCAAGATTGAGCGCGAAACGCACAAACTGGAAAAGCGCCTGTGCCGCCAGATGGGGCAGGCCATCATTGACTACAACATGATCGAACAGGGCGACCGCGTCATGGTCTGCCTGTCCGGCGGCAAGGACAGCTATGGGATGCTCGATATCCTGCTCAAGATGCAGCAGCGCGCACCCATCAGTTTTGAGCTCATCGCCGTCAACCTGGACCAGAAGCAGCCCGGTTTTCCCGACCACATCCTGCCGCAGTACCTCAAAGGCCTGAATATTGAATTCCATATCGAGACGCAGGACACCTACAGCATCGTGAAGAAGGTCATCCCCGAGGGGAAGACCATGTGCAGTTTGTGCAGTCGGTTGCGTCGGGGCATTCTGTACCGCGTGGCAGACGAGCTGAAGGTCACCAAGATCGCGCTGGGCCACCACCGCGACGACATGCTGCAAACCTTTTTCCTCAACATGTTCTTTGCCGGCAAGCTCAAAGGCATGCCACCCAAACTGGTGAGTGACGACGGCGGCCACATCGTGATCCGGCCGCTGGCCTATGTGGCCGAAAAAGACCTCACACGCTGGGCCGATCATCGGCAGTTTCCGATCATTCCGTGCTCACTGTGCGGCAGCCAGGAAAACCTGCAGCGCCAGGAGATCAAGCGCATGATGCACCAGTGGGAACGGCAGTACCCCGGCCGTACCGAGACCATGTTTACGGCGCTGCAAAACGTGGTGCCTTCGCATCTGATGGACCACACCCGCTATGACTTCAAGGGCATACAAGTCACCGGCGTACCCGATGAAGATGGAGACAAGGCCTTTGATTCCGAGACGTTCGGCGCGGTCAATCTGTCCGGCCTGCAGGTGGTGAGCCTATGACAAACTCCACCCGCATCATTGCCGTACGCCACGGGGAAACTGCCTGGAATGTGGACACCCGCATCCAGGGCCACCTTGACATCGACCTGAACGAACATGGCCGCTGGCAGGCCGAGCGGGTAGCCCAGGCGCTGGCGGACGAAGACATCGCCGCCATCTATGCCAGCGACCTGCTGCGCGCGCACACCACGGCCAGGGCGATAGCGTCCAAAACCCAGTCACCGCAGGCACGCCAAGTGCTCTTGCACCAGGGCTTGCGCGAACGCGGTTTCGGCATATTTGAGGGTTTGACCTTCGCGCAAATCGCCAACGACTGGCCCGACGAAGCACGCCGCTGGCGGTTGCGCGAACCCGACTTTGCACCCAGCGGCGGTGAGTCCTTGCTGCAATTGCGAGAGCGGGTTGCCGTTGCGGTACAGACGCTCGCCAGCCAGCATACCGGGCAGCAGATCGTGTTGGTGGCCCATGGCGGCATCATGGATGCGCTGTACCGTCTGGCTACCCGACAAGACATCTCGGCCCCGCGTACCTGGGAACTGGGCAATGCCGCCATCAACCGCCTGCTGTGGACCGTAGAGTCACTGACCCTGGTGGGCTGGGCGGATACGCGGCATCTGGACGACGCCACCATCGACGAGATCAGTGCCTAGGGTTCCCCCTGTTCTACCGGCGCAGTTGCGCGGCGAAAATCTGGCATGAGTAAAGTCATTGTTTTCGCCACGCCGGTTTTCCTGCTGCTGATCGCGCTGGAATTTGCGTGGAGTCGCAGCGCGCGCAGTCGCACCTTTGGTCAACCATCCTATCGCCTCAACGATGCCATCAACAGCATCAGCCTGGGCATCATCAGCCAGCTCTTCGGTGTCATCAGCAAGCTCCTCAGCATTGGCATTTACACCCTGGTATTTGGTGCCGTGGCGCTGTACCCCGACACAGAGTTCTGGAGCACCTGGTACGGCGTGCTTGCCGCACTGATCTTCTACGACCTGTGCTATTACTGGCTGCACCGCGCCGGCCACGGGGTCGCACTGTTCTGGGCATCGCACGTGGTGCACCACCAGAGCCAGCACTACAACCTTTCCACCGCCTTGCGCCAGACCTCCAGTGGCGTTCTCTTTGGCTGGCTGTTCTACCTGCCGATGGCGGTGGCGGGGGTCCCGCCGATGGTGTTTGGCATTGTCGCCATGATCGACCTGTTGTACCAGTTCTGGGTGCATACCGAACAGGTAGGAAAAATGGGCTGGTTCGACCGCTGGCTGTGCTCGCCCAGCAACCACCGGGTGCACCACGCAGTGAACGACCTCTACATCGACAAGAACTATGCCGGAATCCTGATGCTGTGGGACCGCCTGTTTGGCAGTTTTCAGGAAGAACACGACGACAACCCTTGCGTCTATGGCACCCGAGGTCCCCTCAGAAGTTGGGACCCGTTATGGGCCAACCTGGAGGTGTATTGGGCGCTGGCCCGAGATTGCTGGCGCACAACGGGCTGGGTTGACAAGATGAAAATCTGGTTTATGCCGCCGGGCTGGCGACCCGAAGATCTGGCGCAGGCGAACCCGAAGCCCGCCTTCACGTTGGCCGACGTGACCACTTTTGACCCGCCCATGACCGCGGCACAGCAGTGGTTTGCTGCGTTGCAGTTTGCGGTGGCGCTGGGTGCCATTGCCGTGTTCCTGTGGCACGCCGATGCCATGCCCTGGCGCGAGGCGGCAATCTGGGTCGCCACGCTCTCGGGCAGCGTGTGGGCACTGGGGCTGTTCATGCAGGGTCGCCTGCACGGGCTCGAGGTGCTGACGCTGCAAAGTGCCGCACTGGCCACCCTGGCAGCGCTGGGCATGGTCGATGGCTACTTCATTTTTAAACCACTGACCATGGCAATCGCTATGGTTTTCGTAGCTGCCCGCGCAATGAATACGGTGGCTATAGGGCGATTTGATGCTTTATTGTTACTCGCCTTGGCGTTGTCGCTGTGTGGTGATGTATTCCTGATGCTGCCGGGCAACTTCTTCATCCCTGGCCTCGCATCGTTTCTGGTGGCGCATCTGTTCTACATTGCCTTGTTTGCCCAGGGGCAGCGCTGGTTTCCGAGCCGCCGTGGTTTGCTCGGCGTCATTCTTGCTGGCGCGGTGATGTACGCAGTGGTCTTTCCCGGCCTGACCGACCCGGTGCTGAAGTTTGCCGTGGCCGCCTATGTGACGGTGATTTCGCTGATGGCCTCGCAGGCCATCGGGCGCGCCACGGTGCTGGGCAATGCCGCGGCGCGCTGGGTGGCGCTCGGCGCCTGTGTCTTCATGGTAAGCGACTCGCTGATTGCCATCAATAAATTTGTCAACCCGGTACCGCTGTCCTCCCTGTGGATTCTGTCCACCTACTACATGGCCCAGATGCTGATGGTGCACCATGCCCGACCCGCTGTTCCCCGTTACTGAGGACGAGATTGAGTTCAGCGCCATCCGGGCCCAGGGGGCGGGCGGACAGAATGTCAACAAGGTTTCCAATGCGGTGCACCTGCGTTACGCAATACCTGCATCGTCCCTGCCCGATCCGATCAAGGAACGCCTGCTGGCATTGAATGACCAGCGCATCACGCAAGATGGCGTGGTCGTCATCAAGGCCCAGACCAGTCGCAGCCTGGAGCAGAACAAGCTCGATGCCATCGCCCGCCTGCAGGCATTGGTGGACAGTGTGACCGTGCCCCCTAAACCACGCAGAGCGACCCGACCCACCCGCGGTTCTCAACTCAAACGCCTGGACACCAAGTCTGAGCGAAGCAATGTAAAGGTGCAACGCAAGCGTGTGACCGACGATGACTAGAGCCAGTGCGCCAGTGCGTTCTGCTCCGTGTCCCCCGCCCGCTGCGCGTGCTCCTCCTTTACCTGCGCAGAACGCACCGCCGCACTGGCTCGCAGGTTTTGACACCAGGCCGCCTCAAGCGGGAACTTTGTCTCAACCTACAATTCCAAGCATCAGGAGCGCTCTGTCGCCCACCCTCTGACCCACCGCAACTTTTTTCCTTCCTGCATTCCCCTTTCATGCCCCAATTCTTTTCCCTTCCAACTGCCCTGAAATCACGATGTGTACTGGTGTGCAGCATCGCAGCGGCATGGGGTTTTCAGGCTTCGGGTCAAACCGCTCCAACCGTAGACTCGGTAACCACTACCGATCCCAAGACAATCCCCAAGGAGCTCGCACCCAAGACGACGAACAACCAAAAGCCCAAGGCCCCTGACGCAAGAGAAGGGGGACAACTGCAGCGCGTAGAGGTCACAGGCAATGCAAGTGATGTAGAGCAGCGTCGCAGTTCCACCGCGTCCAAGATCATCATTGGCCGCGAGGAAATAGAGCGCTTTGGCGACAGCTCTGTCAGCGAAGTGCTCAAGCGCCTGCCAGGGGTTACGGTCGGTGGACGGCCCGGGCGTGGCGGCGATGTGCGCATGCGCGGCATGGGCGGGGGCTACACGCAGATTCTGGTCAACGGCGAACGTATGCCGCCCGGATTTTCGCTGGACGAACTGCCCCCGGAGCAGATCGAGCGCATCGAAGTCATGCGCGCACCTACTGCCGAATACGGTACTCGGGCTGTGGCGGGAACGATCAACATCGTGCTCAAGGAAGCCTTGAAACGAAAGGCCAACGAGATACGCGTGGCACTTGGCTCGGAGCAGGGGCGCACTTCCCCCAGCGCCTCCTGGACGCGCAATGATAAGGTGGGCGACCAGGTGGCCTATACGGTCACGCTGTCGGCCAACCACAACCACAGTGTGGACGATTACGACACCCGCACACACTGGAGCGATCTGGCCAGCGGTGCCAGCTTGCTGGACCAGCATGAAACTGGATTTACCGATTACCTGCGCGATGGCATTCACTTGAACGCCCGGGTGCAGTGGACGCTGGGCGAAGGTGAGTCACTGGTGCTGATGCCCTTTCTGGTGCTGTCCAAAGGCAAGAGCCATACCGAGCACCAGCTTGAACAGTCCACCGGAGGCATTCTGCCTGCCCCCTATGCCACCTATGTCAGCGATGGGGACAACCAGTTCGACATGCTGCGCACCAATATGCAATGGCAAAGGCGCCTGGGCGATGCCACACGCCTCGACCTGCGCGGTGGCCTAGGGCAGAGCCATTACCAGAGCCACAGCGTGCGCCAGGAATTTGACGCAAGCAGTCTGCCATCGCGCGCCGTGGACGACCAAATCAGCACCCTGGGCAATAGTTGGAGCCTGACCGGCAAACTGGCCTACCAGTGGGGAGACGATCACAGTCTGGTGGGCGGAATGGAACTCGACCACAACGAACAACGCCAAAGCCGCGCCACGCTGCAGGATGGCCTGCCGATACTGACCGAGTTTGGTGATGATCTGAACGCATCCACCCAACGCATGGCGGCCTATGCGCAGGACGAGTGGAACATCAGCAAACAGTTCTCAGCCTATGCGGGCGTGCGCTGGGAGGGCATCGAGACACGCAGCGACAGCAGCAACTACCAGGTGAGCAACCAGAGTGGCGTACTCACCCCGCTGTTGCACGCCACCTGGAAGCCCGACGAGAAAAGTCGCAACCAGTGGAGAGGAAGCCTGACGCGCAGCTACAAGTCGGCCTCGCTGTCCGACCTGATTGCAAGGCCCTCGCTCTCGCAACGCTTTCCCGCCGGTGCCAACGAAGTGGGCAGCCCCGACCGCGCAGGCAATCCCAACCTCAGACCCGAACTGGCCACCGGAGTCGAACTGGCCTACGAACACTACCTGGCCAACGGCGGCCTCATGAGCGTAAATTTCTTCTACCGCCGCATCAGCGACCTGATGCGTAACGTAGTGGCATTGGAAGATGTGTCGTGGGCCAGCCAGCAGCGCTGGGTGTCACGTCCGCAAAACGTCGGGCTTGCAACCACACAGGGCATCGAAGTGGAGGCCAAGTTCCGCCTCGATGAACTGGTCAATGATGCGCTGCCCATTTCCTTGCACAGCAACCTGAGCTTTTTCGACTCTTCAGTTGATCAGGTGCCCGGACCCAACAACCGTTTGGAAGGTCAACCCGGGGGCACCGCCAACGTAGGTGCAGACTACAAACTGCGCAGCCTGCCCCTGAGCCTGGGCTTCAGCGTGAACTACACGCCCGGTTACGAGACCCGGCTGAGCGACATCCAAATCGTGTCGGTAGGGGCAAAAGTCGTCACCGATGCCTTTGTGCTGTGGACCCTCAACCCCGGCACCCAGCTGCGCCTGAGTGCGAGCAACATGCTGCCACGCGATTACGTCAACACCAGCAGCATGCTCAACGGCAGCCAGCGCCAGGACAATGATTCAGCCAATGTGACCCACCTCAACTGGGGCGTGCGGCTGGAGATGAAGTTGTGAGGCAATAGCCCCGCATACTGGCGATGTTTACTGCACGACGCAGTCTGGGCCGGATGTGCCCTGTGTTGCCGAGGGCTCAGAAGGCGATGCGGAAGCCGCTGGAGCGTCCGTTCCACCTGAATTTTCTGCCGAGATCACTGCGGTCGAGTTGGTGACTCCGGCGGCACTTCCTGATGCGGCCTTGGTCGACTGCGTAGCGGCGCCGGTCGAAGTCGCACCGGACGTGGTGCCGCCAGCTGACACAGGTGCTACAGCCTGCGCTTTCTTTTTCTCGTCCAGTTTTGGAATCGATGGCGGTGGAGTGAAGCCAATGCCAGGGTCCCTCGGCAGGATCGAAGGCGCCCGCAAGGAGGGCACAAACGCAAACTGCCCGGCCGACACAGTCAACATTCCCAACGCATTGGCGGTTTCAATAGCGCCAAACCGCACTGCCAGATAAGTTCCATCGGCCAATGCTCCGCAGTTGGCATCGCACACGCGCAGGTCGTATTGGGTGCCGCGGATACCAATCGTGGAGGTTGCGGTGACGGCCTTATAGGCATCCTTGTTGCCACGCTTGCCGATGAAGCCTGTGATGGTGCGCAAACCCCCTTTAATTACCCGGAATACGAAACTGTCCTGCACCGGCTCGGATTCAACAAACCGGTAGCCCTCCATCACGAACTGGGAATCCGGGCGCAGCACGATTTCGCTGCCATCGGTCATGGCCATACGCACGTAGGCGCCCTTCCCGGTAACCAGCGTGTCGCCAACATTCACCTGCGTCCCGGTTTGCGCCGCCAGCGCCGTTCCGCCGCTACGTTGAACTGACACCGGACCGGACATATGGGTCAGTACGCCCTCGGCGTGAGCGATGCCACTCAGCACAACAAGCAGCGGTGCGAGCAGGAGGGTTGTGAGCAAACGGTACATGATGGCTTGCCTAGCGTTTGCAGATCAGAACCTTGCCCTTGGCCTGGGCAGGCTGAACTACTTGCTCGGCCGGTTTTTGTACCGTGGTGTTGGCAACCACTACCGTCGTAATAACCGGCTTGGCGATCACCTTTTCCTCCACGGTCGCCACAGTTTCTGTGCTGGGCGCAGTGGATGTGGTCTGCGAAGTCACGGCCGAAGTACCGCTCGTTGGTGTCGTGGCTGACACCGCTGATGTACCCGAGGTCGTGCCAACGCTGCCTGCTGCGCTGCTGTCGGCCGAACCGATCGGAGCCGGAGTCGCACTGGGGGACTGGGTTTGTTGGACTGTCACCGGAACCGCCTGCGCCACATTCGGGTTCGTCGCGGAGGTGGCACCTTGAATGGCCGACTGGGTAATCGTTGTCACCTGACTCGTGACGGTCTGGCTGGACGTGTTCACCAGCACTACCGCGCAGCCTCCGGTGGATGGACTTGCAATACAGGTCGCCAGCGTGGGCAATACCGCGGAGCAGCCAACCACTGATGGGTCGGACACACAACTCGCGATGGTCGGCAGCACGGCCTGGCAACCCGCCGTCGCCGGGATGGCAATACAGGTTGCGAAAGTTGGTAACACGACCGAACATCCGACGGTAGACGGTGCAGCGGTACACGTAGCCAGCGCAGGAAGCACTGAATTGCAGCCAGCCAGTCCAGGATTCGAGATACAGGCCGCAATGCTCGGCAACAGCGCTGAGCAACCCGGCGTACTCGGGGTCGCTGCGCAGGTTGCAACAGAGGGAAGAACAGCCGAGCATCCTGTTGCGGTCGGACTACTCATGCAAGCACTCAGGCTTGGCAGAACGACGGTACAGCCCAAGGTGGCCGGGGAGGTGGCGCACAGGGCCAGACTCGGCAACACCGAAGCGCACCCACTCAGCGTCGGAGTGGCGATGCAGGAGGTCAGGGTAGGCGCCGACGTCGTGCATCCAGGCGTTGTCGGTACGGCAGCGCAGGTGGACGCCGAAGGAAGCACGGCAGAGCAACCAGCGGTGGTGGGACTGGCCGAGCAGGTACTCAGACTGGGCAGAACGACGGTACAACCCTGGGTGGCGGGGTTGGTGGTGCACAGGGTCAGACTCGGAAGCACCGAACTGCACCCGCTCAGTGTCGGAGTAGCGATACAGGAAGTCAGGCTTGGCACTACGATCGAGCAACCAGGCGTGGTCGGTGATGCGGTACAAAGAGCAAGCGATGGAAGAACTGCCGAACATCCCAGGATCGCAGGACTGGCTAGGCATTGATCCAGCGTGGGCAAGGGAGTCGGGGTTCCTCCGCTTGCCGTGAGCGTGAAAGCCTTGGTCGTCGTCCCCGTAATTGCAGCGGAGGAACTGCTGCCGGCCGGCAGATTCAACGTAGTAAAGCCCCCGCTCATGGTAGCGGCGACAAGGACGTCAAATGATTGCCCAGTTGGCGTAAAGCCATTGACCAACTTGGCCGTCAACGTTCCGCCGAGCGCAGCGTTGCCAGACACTTCCAGCACGTCGGCGTCGCCACAATTACACGGTCCGCCAATTCTGGTTTGAATCGTTCCGTTGTTGATCAGGTTGCCTACCAGCTTGAGACGCCCCGTTGCAGAATTGCCGCCCGGGATGATGGTCCCGTTATTGGTAAGCGTGCCGGTGCCCAGAGTCAGGGTTCCCAGACCCGAAATCGTTCCCGTAGCGGCATTGGTGAGGTTGGTGTTATTGGTGATGATGTTCGAATCAATACCAGTTTGTATGGTGCGGGAGTTGCTGGAAATATTGGCAAGCACCAGTTCGGTCCGGTCTGAGACTATCGTATCGACATCAAGCACTACGCCATCCAGCGTTGCCGACTGCCAGGGCTGACTATTCCCGACCACCAACTGATACCCCTTGCTAGAGGTCAGCG
>CAIPGC010000183.1 GCA_903864505.1 uncultured beta proteobacterium
ATGCGCCAATGTTTTCGTCAGATGCCTTCATGTCCTGCAACGTGTCAAGCTGGACGAAGCCCAGATCTGCCTGGTTGGCCGCCAAAGTGGTCAGGTTCTGCAACCCGCCTTCGGTCTCGACCTCGGTCATTGCGACCTGCGAGCCGCAGACGGCGCGCAGGTCAGCAAAGAGCTTCGAATAGCCCTTGCCTCTCTTGCCGGTGGCGATGCGCAAGCCCTCACCGTTGTCGGCCGACGCGTCCTGCGCCTGGGCGAAAACTTGCGTCGACGCAAGGATGCCAATGGCAGAGACGATGGCGATGAGGTTTGTCTTGGTTGTTTTCATGGTAGCTCCTTACGTTGAAAAAATAGGATTCAAAGACCTTGGGTTCCGCCCTGCTGCGGGGCAGGCAGACCGTGCGCGGGACGATTGGCTGGTGGGTCTTGCATGAGCGCGGCAATGAGGGCCAGAACACCTAGCACGATCACGGTGACACTTCCAATGATTTGCAACTTCTTCCAGAATTTCATTTGTAGCTCCTCACGTTGGCGTACTGGGGCAAGTGGAGTTCATCCATGCGGTCCAGACTCTGGTGGTCAAGCAGATCGCGGGTCGGACCGTCAACACTGCTCATCTGCACGTCCAGTTCGGCAAAGACGTTGTTAAAGCGGTCCTGTACCGTGCGCAGTGCGGTGTCGGTCATCAGTTCCTGCATCAGGTTGTCCGCAGCGTTCGGGTCCAAAGCCACATTGGCATCGTCAATCGCCAGAGCGATGCGCCACTCGCTTTCCTTGCGCTGAACGGTCAGGCGAAACTCCTCCAACGCAGCCTGGGCCTGTACCAGTCGATTCAAGTTCAGTCCATGAAACTGCTTGAGGCGATGCAATGCACGCTCTTGGCGTTCCAGGATATGACCAGGGTCCTGGTGGCGGCGCTGCGCCATCATTTGTTCGATAGATTCGATTTGTCCGCCAACCGTCACCAGCGCACCGCGGAACGATTTGAGTCGACCAGCCCGCCGCAGCATCTCGTTTTGCAATTGCTCAATGGGGTTACGACGTGCTTCGGACTTGCGGGCCGCCAACAGCGCGTTTTCCAGCTTTTGCCCCATCAGAGGAACCGCCTGTACCGCAGCAAAACCGGCTGCGAGCACGCCACCCAACACCAGCAGACCCATGCCGCCAGTGACTGCCATCCAGACAACCGGTGCAAATAGCGCCAGCCCAACGACCCCGGCGGCCACAAAGAGCCCCCGAATCCAGGTCACTTGTCGGGTGGCAATGGCATTTTCAATGGTGCTCATGGAAGCTCCTTATTCGCAGTGGGTTAATGCAATGAAAGACAATTTTTCGGCGCGCCCTGTCCCCTTAGAGCCACAGGGGCTCGTTCAACGACGAAGGGAGCGGGTTGCTGCAGCGACTGGCGCGGACGTCAGCGGTGCAGGGTTAGAAGGCTATGGCGGCGCACCATACGCCACACGCAGGGCGGAGAGTGTTTCGGCGCTGATCCAGTTGCGCGACTCCTGGTACACCGGCAGCAGGGCAGTGCGCCATTGTGATGTCTCTTGCGGCGTTAGCGTATGAATGGTCAACTTGCCACTGGCCTTGAGGCGCTCCAGCGCCTTGTTGTTCTCGGTCTCTGCAATGTTGTTTTCAAAGACGGTAGCGTCGTGCAGAGCGCCCTCCAGTGCGGCGCGAATGTCGGTTGGTAGTTTGTCCCAGAAGGGCTTGTTCACGATCACCGCGTAGGCGAGGTAGCCATGGTTGGAGACCGTCAGGTGGCTTTGCACCTCGTGCAGACGCTGGGTATAGATGTTGGTCGGTGTGTTCTCCTGGCCATCGAGTTGCCCATTCTTCAATGCGACGCGGACATCGATCAATGGTGAAACAGATTCCTTTGAGCCCAGGGATCTCATTTGGGCAACCAAAACTTTGGACGCTTGCACACGAATTTTCATCCCGTTGAAATCGCTTACATTGCGCAACGGACGACTGCTGGTAAAGACCTTAAAACCGTTGTCCCAAAAAGCCAGCCCCTTGACTCCATGGTCTTCAAGCTTCTGCAGTAGTGCGGCGCCAACCGGTCCATCCACCACGGCGCGGTAAGCCGCCCGATCCTTGAACAAAAACGGCAGGTCCAGCGCCAAAAAGTCGTCCGCTCCAAGGCCACCCAATTTGGACAGGGAAGGAGCGAGCATCTGAACAGCTCCCAGGCGCAGGGCGTCCAGTTCTTCGCGGTCTTTGTAGAGCTGGCTGTCGGGAAACACCTCGACCCGAACCTTGCCACCGGTTCGGGATTCGGCCAACTGCTTGAACCGCAGCGCCGCCTTTCCTTTGGCAGTATCGGACGTCACCACATGGCTGAACTGGATGACGATGGGAGACTGCGCCGTTGCGCAGGTGATGCCGGCCATTGCAGCGCCTACGACCATGCAGGCAATCCACTTCGCCAGCGATCGACGCTCAGTTGCATGCAACGCAACGTTCTTGGTTTCAGGTGCAGTATTCATGGCTTTCCCGTTTGTTGCCTGCAGTCTAGTCGTGCCGGTAAATCACCGAAAGTGTGGTGTTCCACAGATGTGGGTTTCCACACTCTCCGGTCGACATTCGCGATTTTCGGCGGCGTACCCCCTAGAATTTGCCTATGCCCGTTTCCCACTCACCGCAACCATTTCAGCCAAGGTCCCGGGAATCGACAGTCAAACGTTCCCTCTGGCTGCTGCCCGCAGCTATGACACTGGTGTTTGTGGCATGGATTGTGGTTTGGGCCGAAGTGAACGACGCACAAGTGAGCGCTGCTTACCAGCAGACACTGATCGCCGATGCCTCAAGCGTGGCTGCGCAACTGGCGGGCCGCCAGGACATGGAGAAGGCAAGGCTGCGCGAAGTTGCGAGCCGACTCTCGATACGTACGGGCGATGCAAATGCGGTTCTGGCAACCCTCCCGGAAGTGGTTGCGGGCCTGGATCGGCTCTGGAATCGCCTGGTATGGCTGGACGAGAACCATCGGTTGGTGGCACGCGCTGAGCGCAAGGCTCCCATCGTGGCCAATGCCACCGAAGAGTTGCGCATCCAAACCTCGGGGCAAGCGGACCATCTCGCGGTGCCGATGGTAGACACCAACGGAAAGCAAGCGGGACAACTATTGGCGCGCTATGAGATCACCGACTTGCTCAAGGGCACCGATCTGGTCTGGTTGAACCATCGATATGAAGTGAACTTCCTATCGGAACTGGGCGAGGTCATCGCCACCACATCAGATCCTGCCCGGCCCCCGCATGGCCAGCGCTATGAGAGACCACTGCCTGGGTTCAAGGACACCACCTTACAGCTGACACCTATCGATTCAATCGTGTCATGGAAACAGAATCCCAGGACCTTGGCGCTACTGGCGGGTTTGCTTCTCTTGGGGGCCGCAGCATCGCAGCTTACGCGGCGCGAGATGCGGCAAGTAAGACGTGCAATGGATGACACACAAAACGAGGCAGCGTGGCGACAGTCGATGGAAGATTCTGCACTGGTCGGGTTGCGCGCCAGAGACGCCGAGGGACGCATTCTGTACGTCAACAAGACCCTGTGCGACATGGTCGGCTATTCACGCCACGAGCTGGTGGGTTTGAAACCACCGCTTCCGTTCTGGCCTCCCGATGCAGTGGATGCGATGATGGCCCGCAATCTCGATACGCTGGCAGGCGGAGCTCCCAGCACAGGGTTTGAAACCCGGTGGAAGCACCGCAACGGAGAGCTGATCGACGTGATGATTTTTGAATCTCGCCTGATGAATTCGAACGGAAACCACATCGGATGGATGGGCTCCATTATCGATATCAACGAGCGCAAGCGACTGGAAGAGAGGGACCGCCACCACACCGAAACGATGGCCCAACATGCTCGCCTCAATGACATGGGTCTGCTTGCATCCGAGTTGGCGCACGAACTCAATCAGCCCCTGACCACCATTGTGAGTTACAGCGCAGGACTTAACATGGCGCTTAAGAAGGTTCCGTCGCTGGACCCTGAGGTTATTGCCGCAGTAGACGAGGTTAGCCGCCATGCGCGCAAAGCGGGCGACATCGTGAACTGGATTCGCAGACAGACTTCGCGCTCAGAGCCGGTGCGCAAACCGTACGATCTGAATGCGATCGTGTCCGATGTTCTGGGCTTGCGCATCCGCCAGATCCGTCGGGTAGGCGCCAAACTGGTTCTGGAGCTCGACTCGCGCCTGCCTGTGGTCATGGCGGACCGTATCGGCATCGAGCAAGTTGTCACCAACCTGGTGCGCAACGCGGCAGATGCCGTTGCCTCCACGAAGGGTGAAAGGGTAATTCGTGTCGCCACAGAGTGTCAGCAACTTGACGGCCGCGACCAACAAACCATAGAGGTTTGCATCAGCGACAACGGTCCCGGACTGCAGGGGCGCAGCATTGACACACTGTGCACCACTTTCTACTCAACCAAGAGCGACGGCATGGGCCTGGGCTTGGGCATTTGCAGATCCATCGTCGAATCCCACGGAGGCACGCTGGTGGCAGAAGAAGCTGCGGGCGGTGGTGCCCAGTTCCGGTTTACGCTGCGCACCACGCCAACAGGCAATTCGCCAGAAACCACATGACAACACAACCTACTATTTACCTTTGCGATGATGATGACGGCGTACGTGGCGCATTGTCATTTCTGTTGAGGCAGCATGGTTTCAAGGTCAGCGCGCATGCCAGCGGTCGGGAGTTGTTGGCGGCTGTAGACGCCGCTACGCCAAGGGTACGCGGTGTATTCGTTCTGGACATGCGCATGGAACCCATGCCGGGCCAGCAGGTGCATGAACAGCTCCGTTCACGCGGCCTGGAAAAACGCAATCCTGTGATTTTCTTGAGCGGACATGGGGACATCCCCGCCGCCGTCTCAGCCATGGCCAAGGGTGCGCTCAACTTCGTCGAGAAGCCCTACACCGACGACACACTGGTACCACTGATTCGGCACGCGCTCCAGTTGGAGGAAGTGTGGCATCGTAGAGCGCAACGAGGCGACTTTCTTCGCTCCATGTGGGACAGCCTGGCACCGCAGCAACGTCGCGTCGCTCTTTTGAAAGCCTCCGGCAAACCTAATAAGGTCATTGCATCGCAAATGAACATTGTCGAACGGACCGTGGAAGAGCATTGGGTTAAAGTTCGAGAGAAATTGGGGATTGACTCCGTGGCGCAACTTGCCACAACGCTTTCCGATATGCGCGCGAACGATATTGACCTCTCGTCCGGGGACGAGTAACGTTTTGCACAACCCCCTGACCTTTATAATCTCGCTTTACCACCTCCCCGAGCGCATTCGCTCCCTCCGACATGACCAAATTTGTCTTCGTCACTGGCGGTGTGGTGTCTTCCCTTGGCAAGGGAATCGCCTCAGCCTCCCTCGCTGCGATTTTGGAATCGCGGGGCCTGACAGTCACCCTCATCAAACTCGATCCTTACCTTAACGTTGACCCCGGCACGATGTCGCCGCTGCAGCACGGTGAGGTCTTCGTCACCGACGACGGCGCAGAAACCGATCTCGATCTGGGGCACTATGAGCGTTTCATCGAGTCGCGCATGCGCAAGGCCAATAATTTCACCACCGGACAGATTTACAAGAGCGTGCTCGACAAGGAACGCCGCGGCGACTACCTGGGCAAGACTGTTCAGGTCATTCCCCATGTAACCAACGAAATTCAGGAGTTCATAAAGCGCGGTGCCCGCTTTGGTGAACCTGATGCAGTGGATGTAGCCATCGTGGAGATTGGTGGCACGGTGGGTGACATTGAATCACTGCCTTTCCTTGAAGCGGTGCGGCAGATGAGTCTCAAACTCGGATCGAACAAAACCGCCTTTGTGCACCTGAGCTACGTACCCTGGATTGCCGCGGCGGGTGAACTAAAGACAAAACCAACGCAGCATACGGCCAAGCAATTGCGCGAAATTGGCATCCAGGCTGATGCCCTGGTATGCCGTGCCGACCGCCCGATTCCCCAGGAAGAGAGATCCAAGATCTCGTTGTTCTCCAATGTGCCGGAGTGGGGCGTGATCAGCATGTGGGATGTGGACACCATATACAAGGTGCCACGCATGCTGCACGAGCAGGGTCTGGACGGCCTTATTTGCGACAAGTTGCGGCTAAATACGCCGCCGGCCAACCTCAAACGTTGGGACGAACTCGTCTACGAAACCGAGCACCCACAAAGCGAGGTGAACATCGCGATGGTAGGCAAGTATGTGGACCTGAGCGATAGTTACAAATCTCTCAATGAAGCCTTGCGCCACGCCGGTATGAAAAACCATGCCAAGGTTCGAATTGACTACATTGATTCTGAATCGATCACCTCCGAAAGCGTGTCGCGCCTGGCCAAGTTTGACGCCATTTTGGTTCCTGGGGGATTTGGCAAGCGCGGCATTGAAGGCAAGATCTGCGCAGCCCGCTTCGCGCGAGAAAACAAGGTACCTTACCTGGGAATATGCTTGGGTATGCAAGTGGCGACGATTGAATTCGCGCGACATGTTGCTGGCTTGAAGGATGCAAATAGCACTGAGTTTGAGCCCCAAACACCCAACCCGGTCATCGCGTTGATTACCGAATGGAAAGATGCAGACGGCACCATCAAAACGCGCAATGAAAACTCGGACCTGGGCGGAACGATGCGCCTAGGTGCCCAAAGTTCGGATGTTGCAAAAGACACCCTGGCACACAAGATTTACGGCGATGTCGTCACCGAACGTCACCGCCACCGGTACGAGGCCAACGTCAATTTTCTAGACCCATTGCGCAAGGCAGGCCTGGTGATTTCCGCATTGACGCAGCGTGAGCAGTTGACCGAAATGGTGGAGCTTCCACAAAGCCTGCATCCCTGGTTTGTGGGTGTGCAATTCCACCCGGAGTTCAAGTCAACGCCCTGGAACGGGCACCCGCTTTTCAATGCCTTTATCAAAGCGGCGCTCGACCACCAGTCTGAAGGCAAGGCACTGAAGGTTGCAGCATGAAACTCTGCGGCTTCGATGTCGGTCTGGAGCATCCGATCTTCCTGATCGCTGGTCCATGCGTTATCGAGTCCGAACAGTTGCAAATGGATACCGCGGGAACGCTGAAGGAAGTTGCTTCCAGCCTCGGCATTCCCTTCATTTTCAAGAGTAGTTTTGACAAGGCAAACCGCTCCAGCGGTAGCACTTTTCGAGGCCCGGGTATCGAAAAAGGTCTGGAGATTTTGGCCAAAGTGAAGATCGCACTGGGCGTGCCTGTTCTGACCGATGTACATGACGAGTCTCAAATCGCGCAAGTCGCCTCCGTGGTGGACGTCTTGCAGACCCCTGCATTCCTGTGCCGTCAGACAGATTTCATCCGCGCAGTGGCGCAAAGCGGCAAACCGGTGAACATCAAAAAGGGGCAGTTCCTGGCACCTCATGACATGAAGAACGTCATCGAAAAGGCACGTGCGGCCGCCAGAGAAGCCGGCCTATCTGCAGACAATTTCATGGCCTGTGAACGTGGAGCGAGCTTTGGCTACAACAACCTGGTGAGTGACATGCGCTCTTTGGCCATCATGCGCGAAACCGGTGCACCCGTTGTATTTGATGCAACACATTCGGTCCAGTTGCCCGGTGGGCAAGGCACCAGTTCGGGGGGGCAGCGCGAGATGGTGCCGGTGCTCGCTCGCGCAGCGGTCGCTGCAGGTGTTGCGGGCCTGTTTATGGAAACCCATCCGGACCCATCCAAAGCACTTAGCGATGGGCCGAACGCTGTGCCATTACGCCATATGAAAGCCTTGTTGGAAACATTGGTGGAACTCGATTACGTGACCAAGAAAACCCCTTTCCTGGAGAACTACTTCAACTGAACATTTTTTGGTCGCTGTTGTCAGCCGATGATGGCAGCCCCATTTCTTTAAATCGTTAATTTTTGAAAGAAACATCATGAGTGCAATAGTTGATATCGTCGGCCGCGAAATTCTGGATTCACGCGGCAATCCGACCGTCGAGTGTGACGTGCTGCTGGAATCTGGCACGATGGGTCGGGCTGCCGTTCCTTCGGGTGCATCTACTGGTTCACGCGAGGCCATTGAACTTCGGGATGGCGATAAGAAGCGTTACCTGGGCAAGGGCGTGCTCAAGGCCGTAGAACACATTAACACCGAGATATCCGAAGCCGTGCTGGGTCTTGATGCTTCCGAACAAGCTTTCCTGGACAAGACACTAATCGACCTCGATGGAACCGACAACAAGAGTCGCCTGGGTGCCAACGCCATGTTGGCCGTTTCCATGGCTGTAGCCCGAGCGGCAGCCGAAGAGTCCGGACTGCCGCTGTACCGCTACTTTGGTGGCATGGGCCGAATGCAGATGCCGGTTCCGATGATGAACGTGGTCAATGGCGGAATGCATG
This sequence comes from uncultured beta proteobacterium, assembly GCA_903864505.1. Lineage (GTDB taxonomy): Bacteria > Pseudomonadota > Gammaproteobacteria > Burkholderiales > Burkholderiaceae_C > Allorhodoferax. The sequence goes on from CAIPGC010000183.1 coordinate 8,374, forward strand.
CCAACAACAACCTCGATTTGCAGGAGTTAATGATCATCCCGGTGGGCGCACCGAGTTTCCGCGAAGCGCTGCGTTATGGTGCCGAGGTGTTCCATGCACTCAAAGGTATCTTGCATGCCAAGGGCATGAGCACAGCCGTGGGCGACGAAGGCGGCTTTGCACCCAGCGTGCCGAGTCACGAAGCGGCTTTGCAACTCATCCTGGAAGCGATCGACAAGGCGGGCTTTGTGGCCGGCGAACAAATCGCGTTAGGGCTCGACTGCGCCGCATCCGAGTTCTACAAGGACGGAAAATACGTGTTATCCGGGGAAGGACTAACCCTGAACTCGCAGGAGTGGACCAACATTCTTGCCACCTGGGTCGACAAGTACCCAATTATCAGCATCGAAGACGGCATGGCCGAGGGCGACTGGGACGGCTGGAAGATTTTGACCGAACGCCTTGGCAAAAAAGTACAAATTGTGGGTGATGACCTGTTTGTGACCAACACCAAAATCCTCAAGGAAGGCATTGAGAAGGGCATTGCCAACTCCATTCTGATCAAGATCAACCAGATCGGCACCTTGACAGAGACCTTTGAAGCGATCGAGATGGCCAAGCGCGCTGGTTACACCGCTGTAATAAGCCACCGCTCGGGTGAAACTGAAGATTCCACTATTGCCGACATCGCTGTAGGGACCAATGCGGGTCAAATCAAGACCGGCTCGCTAAGCCGTTCCGACCGTATGGCCAAATACAACCAGTTGCTGCGCATCGAAGAGGATTTGGGTGATGTGGCGAGCTATCCCGGCCGCGCTGCGTTCTACAACCTGAAGTAAAGCTGCCTACACTGGCGCGCAACTTTCGTACGGCGTTGGAATAAGTATGCGCAACCGCATTGTCCCTGCAGCCTTGATCACACTACTAGTGATCCTGCACGGGCAACTGTGGTTTGGTCGGGGTAGCGTGCCCAATGTGGCGAAACTCCAGCAACTCCTTGAGTCCCAGCAACACAGCAATGGGCAAGCGACACTGGTCAATGAACAACTCAATGCCGAGATTCACGACCTGCAGGAAGGTCTTGAAATCGTCGAAGAGCGTGCGCGCGGCGAATTGGGCATGGTCCGCGCGAACGAAATATACGTTCAGATTGCGAAGTAGCCTTGGTCAGTGCTTTGCATTGCTTGCAGGGCCTTGCGCACCACTTGCCATGAATAACTGGGCTGCATCTACTGCATCAAAGCGGTATTGAACCCCGCAGAATTCACACCCCACTTCAATGTCGTCACGTTCGCTCAGAATGCTGGCAACCTCGTCCTTGCCCAAACCCTGAACCATCTTCGCAACGCGCTCACGACTGCAGTTGCAGGAGAAACGAGGCGCGCTATCCCCTTGCAGTGGCTCGAACCGCGTAAGCGACTCCTCCCAGAACAAGCGGCGCATGATGGTTTCTATGTCGAGTGTGAGCAACTCTTCACGTTTCAGACTGCTCGCCAGAATGGCGATACGGTTGTAATGCTCATCCAGCTCCATCCGATTTTCGGTTACCACGCTCGCCAGGCTGCCTTCGAGATTGCCTCTGCCTTGCATGGGTAAACGCTGAATCAACAGACCTGCCGCAACACGGTCATTGGCCGCAAGCACCAGTTTGGTATCCAACTGTTCACTCTGACGCATATAGCATTCCAGCACCGCGCTGAGGCTGTCAATCTTGTGCCCCTGATCGTCAGACAAGGACACCACACCCTGATAGGGCTGCTGGCCCGCGAACTTCGTCTTGGGATCAAGCGTAATGGAACAACGTCCGCGATTGCCCACGTTCACCATGCCACTCAACGTTGCCCCATCGTCCACGACCCCGACAACGGATGCGGTCGCCCGAAAAGCCAGATCAGCCTGTGTCTCTACCACGGCAACTTTCACCGGACCATCGCCGAAAATTTGCAATACCAATGCTCCGTCAAACTTGATATTTGACTGCATCAAGGCCGCCGCTGCCGCCATTTCACCGAGCATCTGCTGCACCGGCGCTGCATATCCTCCCGTGTGGCTGTTGGAAGCCCGGCGACGCAATATCTCTGCCCAGCCATCGGTCAAACGCACCAAGGCACCACGCACCGGCAGTCCATCGAACAAGAATTTGTGTAACTCTGACACCAAGTATCCCTTCATTTCCCGCGCGGCGACCGACAATGCGTCGTCAATCCAGGCGCTTCAAACCTGCCTTGAAGCGCAGGGCATTTTCAACGTAATGCAGAGCACTCAATGAGAGCCCCGCCTGCTGCTCCTGGGTGAGTTCACGAACCGCCTTGGCTGGACTTCCGATGATCATGGAGCCGTCGGCAAACTCTTTCCCCTCGGTCACCAACGACCCTGCTCCTACAATGCAGCCCTTTCCAATCCTTGCGCCATTGAGCACCACCGCCCCAATGCCTATCAGCGACCCATCTCCAATGGTGCAACCATGCAGCATGACCTGATGGCCTACTGTCACGTTGTCGCCCACTGTCAGTGGCTTGCCGATATCGGCGTGCAGCACACTTGCATCCTGAATGTTGCTTCCCCTGCCAATGCGAATCACCTCGGTATCACCCCGAAGAATGGCTCCAAACCAAACGCTGCTGTCCTGCGCTAATTCCACGTTACCCATCACTTGAGCGCTGTCCGCCACCCAGGCAGACCCTGCTACGCGTGGCCTTACACCGTCCAACTCATATATCGCCATAAATAGCCCTCTAGATCAGAATGCCTAGAATTGTAGGGATGGAACTGCGACAGTGTGCACTCGAAGCGTTTTGCCTACCCGACCCCCAGCACAAGGTGGAGGCAGTTCACCGCCTGCATCAACTGACGACGACCCTGGACTTGCAATGCAACATTCGCCTGTTTGCGCCCGAAGGGCCCGGAACACCCGTGCGTCCGCTGCTGGTTGAACCGAAGCGGGTGCCCCGGCGCTCGGTTTATACCGCCGAAGGGCACGCCGCGCTGGTGCATTCGATTGCCCACATCGAGTTCAATGCCATCAAT
>CAIPGC010000184.1 GCA_903864505.1 uncultured beta proteobacterium
CGGGAAGAGCGAGGGGGTTGACAGGGTGTTGTATCCTGCTTTTGCTGGGAGAGGGTAGTGCATTCGCAGACTGCGATCCACCCTCATCCAACTTACGCATGACGCTTGGTTTGGGCAGCAGGCATTACCGAGTTTTCATTTCTACAAGGGAGCCCAGATCGGCCACACGGTAACCTGGCGGCCGTAAGTTCTCATAGCGAGGAGAAGGGCGATGCTACTGCGTGTTGATCAGAAGCGCGGTGATGCGTCAGGAGAATGGATGCCGCTGCTGTTTCTCAACTCGGGTGCAGCGACTGGCGCCGACTGTGTGAAATCCCTCGCGGAAGTGGCAGCGCTAGTTGCGTCGGATGCCCGCCTCATCTGCGGCGATGAGCTCTTGGAAGCGTATATTTTGAGACTTCAAGCCGGCACAAAGAGTGCCGGGCTGACATTGAAATACTTGGCAAGTTTGCCCGCCAGGGTTGCACTGATCTTCCGTTTCCCAGACAAAATGGCGGACAGGTTGCTCTGCGGAACAATCTCAGCCAGGTCTCCTTGCTTTAGGCCTCGCGCCGCGATCAGGTAGCGCAACGCTTCTTTGGGTTCAGAGGCTTCAATGGCGTAGTGGTCTGTGTCGTAGTCTTCCACCAACTCGCTGACTAGATCAAGAAGTCCAGACAGTTCGTGATCTTCTTGGTCACCGACGACATCCAGCAGGTAATTCATGAGCGCAACGGTGCGATCGTACTCTTCGTCGCTGCGGATTGGACGCAGGTGAGCCACACGGTCAAACGCAGCCCAGGTCTTTTGCAACGCCTTGATGTCGAGATCTTCAGCGATAGCTGTCATGGTCACACCTTACCTTTCCTGTATAGCTTGCACCAGTCGTCATACTCGCGATGCGTCATTACCCACCGCACAAAAACCTTACCGTCCCGGTAGCGCACAACGGTAACGACGCGATAGTTGTTGCCACCGACATCGAACACTGTATAGGGCGCAACGTAATCTGCACTACGAAAGCTTTGCCGCAAACTGGCAAAGTCAGCGAAGCCACAATGCTCCGTGACGGTATGCCAGTGCCGTAAGGACTGCTCGGCGTCAGGATGCTTGCGCCAGAAATCGCGGAGCATCTTTAACGAGATGATGTGCATGCAGCACTATATCAAAACGATATAGTTAATGCAAGGCGATCCGCAATGTGGCGAGGCGCAGGAACAATAAAGGAAGAGCATGTCTGGACCAACACAGCCCGCTGGGCAACGCCTAAGCGACCGTTCCGGCCACGCCTGGGCAAAGATTCGTGTGCAGACTTGCGCCGCGACTGCGGACTGTGCCAACCCTGCAAGAGGGAAGGTTGGCTGACGTTGGCCGAGCAGGTTGACCACATCGTTCCGGTCTCGAAGGGCGGCTTCACGTGGCTGAACGAGTCAACAAGTCATCAAGCAGCGGGGATCGTTGAGCGGCGAATGGATTGACCACTGTTACTCCGCGCCAAGTGAAGCCGTTCTGGAAATCTTCGCTCAGGAGCAGTCGGCATCGGTTCTCCGCAGCAACGGCCAGAATCAGTGCATCCCAAATAGGCAGACCGTGATCAACGGTCAGATCGAACGCAGATTGGAATGCCGGCCAGGTCGAGTCTGCAACCTCGAAACTGTCAGCCCAG
>CAIPGC010000185.1 GCA_903864505.1 uncultured beta proteobacterium
CGCATGTTTGTCCATGCTGCACAGCAAATGGGCTTCTTTACGGCGGTGCTGGACCCGGATCCGCTCAGCCCGGCCGGGCGCGTCAGCCACCACCATATTCGGACTGCCTACACCGACCCGGCGGGCCTGGCCCAGTTGTCCGCGTGCTGCGTGGCCATCACCACTGAATTTGAGAACGTGCCAGCCCCGGCGCTGGTCGAACTGGAAAAAACCACGCGCGTATCGCCGGGAGCGGATGCGGTGGCCATTGCCCAGGATCGCACGCAGGAGAAGGAACATTTGGCAAAGTGCGGTGTCCCCTGCGCGCCCTATGCCGTCATCGAAACCCAGGCGCAACTGGACGCGTTGATGGGTGACCCTGGGGCAGACCTCGTGCCGGGTATTTTGAAGACTGCCCGCATGGGCTACGATGGCAAGGGGCAGGTGCGCGTCGCCAGTCGCTCTGAATTGGCAGCGGCCTGGACTTCACTGCAGGGGGTGCCTTGTGTGCTGGAGAAGCTTCTGCCATTGCAACTGGAGTGCTCAGTCATTGTGGCGCGCGGTGCCGATGGCACGTGTGTGAACCTGCCAGTGCAGCACAACCTGCACCGTCACGGCATTCTTGCGGTGACCGAGGTTTATGAAGAGAATATCCCGCCAGCGCTTGCAGAACGTGCAGTGACAGCTGCGAAATCGATAGCAAATGAGTTGCAGTACGTGGGCGTGCTGTGCGTCGAGTTCTTTGTGCTCGACCCGGCCACGCCACTGGCGCAGGCGCTTGGAGGACTGGTGGTGAACGAGATTGCACCGCGCCCCCACAACAGTGGCCACTACAGCATGGATGCCTGCGATGTGTCGCAGTTCGAACTGCAGGTGCGCACCTTGGCGGGCCTGCCGCTGACCCAGCCGCGTCAGCACAGTCCGTCCATCATGCTCAACCTGCTCGGAGATATCTGGCCGGACTCTGAGCACCATTCTGCGCCGGCGTGGAAAGACGTGTTGGCCCTGCCCGGAACCCATCTGCACCTGTACGGCAAAGCCAAACCCAGCAAAGGCCGCAAGATGGGGCACCTGACGATCACCGGGGCTACGGTGGAGCAGGTCCGCGCCACCGCACTGAAGGCGGCGGCCATGCTCGGAATTGCGCCGTTTTGAAGCACCGGGGGTTGCCATGATTGTCTCTGCAAGCGCTCCTGAATCCATAGCTGCCTGCGCAGACTGCATAAGGTCCGGTGGCCTGGTTGGTTTGCCTACCGAGACCGTGTACGGACTCGCAGCCGACGCATCCAACGAAGCCGCAGTGGCGAAAATATTTTCCTGCAAGGGTCGTCCGCCGGACCATCCGCTGATTGTGCATGTTTCGGCGCAGGATGGCGGCATGGCGGGGGTGGCGCACTTCTGCGCCCAGGTGCCGGCGTTTGCGCGGCAACTCATGGCGGCATATTGGCCCGGGCCGCTGACGCTGATATTGCCGCGGCGCGCTGGCGTGGGTGCGGCGGCGGCGGGCGGTCAGGATTCGATCGGGCTGCGCTGCCCGGCGCATCCGGCGGCGCAGGCGCTGTTGGCGGCCTTGCGTGATGGTGCCGGTGGAGCACACGAAGTATGGGGGCTGGCTGCGCCCAGCGCCAACCGGTTTGGCCGGGTCAGTCCCACCACGGCAGGCCATGTGCAAAGCGAACTTGGGACAGAATTGCTGGTGCTCGACGGCGGCCCATGCGAGGTGGGGATCGAGTCCACCATCATCGATTGCACCCGCGGCGCGCCGGTGCTGTTGCGTCCGGGAGCGATTGGGCGAGTGCAGGTGGAACAGGCCTGCGGACGTAAAGTGCTATCGAATGAGGAGCTTGATACGCAAGCGCAGCAGGGTCCACGGGCCTCCGGAACGCTGGAGTCACACTATGCGCCTAACGCCACGGTGCGCCTGATGGATGCCAAGGCGCTGCAGACCGCACTCAACCTGCTGCAGGGCACGCTCGGCAAGGAAACGGGCCCCACCATTGCCATCTACGCCCGCGCACCATTGCAGAAGTTGCCCCAGTCCACTGTGCTGCGTCGCATGCCCGATGATGCCAGCGCCACCGCGCAACAACTGTTTGCGGTGTTGCGTGACTTCGACGAACGGCGGGTCAAACTGATCTGGGTTGAGGAGCCGCCGGACACGCTGGAGTGGGAGGCAGTGCGCGACCGCCTGCAGCGGGCTGCGGCTTAGCCAAAAAAAAGCAGCCCGAAGGCTGCTTGTGCAGGGAACGCAGATGCTTCAGTAGCGATAGCTCACCGCAATGCTGGTAGACACCGGATCGAGCGCAGCCTCGACCGTCTGACCTGTCGAGAGTGTCGACGTCGTCTTCAGATTCGCCTTGCTGTAGGACAGGTCTACGGACCAGCGATCGTTCACAGCCAGCGTCAATCCAATTTGTGGCGTCACGATAAACTTGGAGTCGATCGACAAGGTGGTCGGGTTGGCCGGTGTTCCGCCGGTCAGTCGGGTGAGCGTGCCGCTGCCTTCTGCGCCATAAAAATAGGCATAGGTAGCACCCAGACCCACGTAGGGACGGAACTTCGACTTGGCATCCATAAACCGGTATTGCAGGAACACGGTCACCGGCAGTGCCTTGACGGCACCGATCTGACCCACACCCTCGATGGCACCAGCTCCGTAAAGTTTGTGTTTGAAGGGAAGCGAAACCGGTACGTCAACCGACATGTTGTCGGTCAGCATGTAGGTAATGCCTCCGCCAATCTGGGTGTCCGATCCGGTATTGGTTTGCGAGCCGGTAGTGGAGCCCGGAATCCAGAGGGCGGGTGCAGAGAGATTTTCGCTCGGGCCTTGTGGCTGGATGGAGGTGGCACCGGCACGCAGGATCCAAGATCCGGCGGATTGGGCAGACACGCTGCCTGCTGCGACAGCAAGGGCTGCCACAGCGATGAACTTCATTTGGGTTTTCATAAAGGTAGTTCTCCTGGAAGTTCGTAGAGCTCAGAGCCAGCCGGCCTTGGCCAGGTAGGCGGCAACCAACTGCGCCTGCAGTTTGTGCACGAAGGGCGTGGGGTGGACGCTGTCAGCAAAGAGGTAATGCGTGCTATCACCCGCGACTGTGGTTGCCGCACTGCACATCAGGGAGCTTGGGACTTTGGTCACATCACACGCGGTAGCGGTCACATTGGTCAGGCTGTAGCGTTCGGGGTGGCTGACTTCATCCTGCAAGTTGCTAAATGCGTCTACCAGAACCACACCGGCGGTGTCTTTCAAGCTTTGTTGCAGCGTCGTGTTGAACGCCGTGGTCATGGCCAGTATCAGCGGTTTGGTCTCGGGTGCGGCGTTTGCCATGGGCGTCAGGCTGACATCCGGGAGGTTGATTACAACGACGTGGGTGGCACCCTTTCCGACCATCCCAGTCTTGACATAGTCCGCCAGTTTGGTGGCGGCAACTACCATGCCGGTTACCGCCGCTTTGGCGCCGTCACCGGCTGCGTACGCATTGCCAGCTGCAGTTCCGGCAGCAGTTCCGGCGGCTGTTGCAGCAGTTTGGGCTGCAACAACCATGGGTCCATAGACAGCTGGCGAGGCCACTGCCGAATTGCCCGGTTGTTGTGCAGCGGCCATCACCGCCGCTCCTACCACGGTGGCATCTGTGTGGCCCGCGCGGACCGATTCAGTTTGCAATGCAAGACCAATCGCTTGTGCCGCAGTGGCAGGGTTGGTGGCACCAGCCGCCAGCGATTGAATCAAAGCGCCGGCAAAAGTCTGGGCACCGACGGCAGCGCCCGCTGCATTACCAGCGGCTGTGGCATCCGTCTTCAGCTGGTCGGTCAGGCCAAAAATGTCATTGGCACCGGCCAGCACGGTAACTAACTGCTTATCGGTGAAATTTGGGGAGCCATTGTCAATGGCATAGTTCGCCAGTTGGGTCACGACCGGGTGTGTCAATGCGCCTGAAATGTCGCCCGCGCCGGTGGCATTGCCGACGCCCTTGGCGTTTTCCACCCGCGCGCCGCCCTGTGCGTAATTTCTGCACCCTGTGACAGCAGTGGGAGCGACACCGAAGCCACCGAGGCGCGCAGCACAGGACGTGAGCCCCATCTGGACGGCCAGATATTCGGTCCAGACGGTCGACGTCTTGGGATCGGCAGCATTGACCGTGAACTTGCCACCGCCCGTTGCCGCAATGGACGGAACGCGGTAGGTGCCAACATCGCTCAGGCTGTCGCCAAACGACACGATGGAGGTGAACGCAATTTTGGTGGATTGATCGCCATCCCCGCCACCACCGCAGGCCGCCACCAGCAGTGCGGCGCCCAATGCGCTTGCTAGAACTTTGAAATGCCTCATCCTGTGACTCCAGTAAGAAAAAAAACAAAGCGTGACATTCGCGCTCTGACCACCGAGCATGGTAGGTTCAGATTCACCAACTGCTAACTGGGGTAAACCCGGCTGAGCTTGCTGGGGAGGAAGGTCTGTCAAAGGCCTATCGGTAGCGCAGCTTCATCACCAGAATCGACGCGGCCAGCGACACGGTGATGGTGTTGGCAATCACGATGGGCCAGGCGCTCAGCAATAGTCCGTAGACCAGCCACAGGCTCACGCCCAGGGTGAAGGCGCTGTACATGCCGAGTGAGATGCCACGCACGTCTTTGGTGCGAAAGGTGTGAAAGGCCTGTGGCACAAAGCTGGCAGTGGTGAGGGTGGCGGCGCAGTAGCCGACGAGGTCATGGAGTTGCATGGGTGGTTCAGTGGTCTTTGGCGGCCCATTCGACCAGGGCATCGACGGCGGGGCGGGCTGCCTTGGCGTTGGGGTGGTTGATCAGTGCGACCAGCACGGAGCGTTTGCCGCCGGCGCCGTGCACATAGCCGGCTACCGCCACCACGTCATTGAGCGAGCCGGTCTTGAGGTGGGCATACCCGGTGGCCCGAGTTTTGATGCGGCGCAGTGTGCCATCGATGCCGGTGATGGGCAGCGATGCCATCAGCTCGGGCATCAGTGGCGACGCGTAAGCCGTTTGCAGCAGGCGTGCCAGGGCTTGCGCGCTGATGCGTTCCTGGCGCGACAGGCCGGAGCCGTTGTCCAGCACCGGCGCATCGTCCGGGCTGATGCGTTCCTTCCACCAGCGTTCCACCACCGCGCGCGAAGCTTCAAAGCTGCCGGAGCCCAGCGTCAGGAACACCTGTTGCGCCATCACGTTGTTGCTGTACTTGTTGATGTCGCGAATTACCTCGGCCAGCGGTGCGGAGTTGGCCTCGAATGCAGGTTTCGCGGCGGCAAGGGTGGCCGGTACTGCACCGCTCCGCACCCGGCCGCTCAACTTGCCGCCCATGTCCTGCCACAACCCCTGCACCGCACGATCGGCGAAGCTGGCCGGGTCGGTGTAGGCCACCGGCCAGCTCTTTTCGCCGCAG